>CAVFNE010000001.1:0-58081 GCA_963623755.1 Muribaculaceae bacterium
ATTTGCAGTATAGATGACCGAAAGCCCCTGGCATGTTTGCTTTGCAGACTCTTCGGAACGGAAGGTAGTCATTGTTCTCATCTTCCGCTTCACCTTTCACCCATTTCTATTCATGGAGAATAAATAATGGAAAAAGAGTTTTCAATTTATAACTTTCTGAAAAATATGGAGAAAAAAATTAATCTCCATTCAATCTGCACCACTATTGGCCGGATGAAGCAAAACACGTGAGTGATGAAGGAACACTTAATTTCTCAGATGGCTCACAACTGGTTGTTTCTTCATCATTCGATGATATAGACACATTCTTTTCAATTGATGAAGCTGTTGTATTTTCAATAATGGAAACATCTAACCATGAGTCTTTCTGCAATATCGGAGATTCTCAGATAAATACAATTCTGGTTGATGAAAAAATAAGGGCAATCAAAGTTTACTTTGAAGAAATCTCCTATGCTGATAAGAAGATTTCAGATAAAACCCTTACATATCTAATTGGACTATTCTTACAAAACACAGAAGGTCAATCGTGAGATGTAAAGACTACCTGAAAGCATCCTGGCTTGATGCAGAGTATATTGATGCAGGTGAAAACCTGATGTATTCAATTGATTCAACAGGGGAGCATATGAAGATGTCGCTCCTTTCGTTGTAAGAAGGGTATCAAAAGACTATATTTCAAATAAAGCCATTTGTTCGAAGAAAAAACACCCTACTAGAACGAATTGTCGAATGGAGCGTTACAAAAGTTTGATTTTATGACACTACCATTTTTTAAGTTCTTATATTCTAACAAAATAAATTGTGACACTTTTGCTTTTAGTACATTTTATGTAACTTTTTATAAGTCCGCTATTAAACATAGGAATCTATAGGTCAATAGACGACAGGGCCTTCCACATACCTTCTTCCACAAGGTGCCTGAAGCGCTCGGGTTCGTTCTGAGTCATTTGGGAAAGCTCTTTCTTATCCTTAGGGGGATTGAGTGCGAGAGAAAGAAGTGTGTGTTTATCCATAACGCGGGATGAAGGAACATTAAAGCGGCGCGCAATATTGTCCCTGACGATAAAGAGAGTTTTGAGTCTCTCCTTCTCCTCTTTTCTCATCTTCCGCCAATTACCTATATTCCTCCAGCCTGGCTTGGGCTCCTTAACAGATTTTACCCTTTTCTCACCCTTCTCCATCTCGCATTCAAGGTGATTTTTCTTTATCTCAGCTACAATTGCATCCTTGAGAGCAAAGAGGTACTTAACATCATTCAAAGCGTACTCAATCAACTCTTCGTCAATAGGCCTCGTGAGCCAATTCGCCTGCTGGTTCTTCTTTTTATTGATTTCGCTTTTAACGCCGAGAAAAGCCTCTTCAAGGGATAAAAGGTTACCTTTGTAGCCTAGTAGCATTGCCGGGACACGTATATCGAAAACGTTGTTGATTTTGAGTTTGTACTTCTTGTAGACTAGCGACGCATCCCCCTGTATATCGAACCAGAGTTTCTCACTTCGGGATGAGAAGAAGGCTTCAAGACCTAGGGGCGAAACGCGCGGGGAACGTGCATCGATAATATAATAGTCTCTGTTATCGTAAATCTGTACAAGTGAAAGATGCTCGCCGTATACATGGAGGTTGAACTCCCCTTCAAAGTCGACGGCAAGTGTGCATCCGTTCCATCCTGTGACAGCTTCAATTATTTTTTCGTCACTATCGAGTAATGTATAACCTGTCATTCATCCTCTCCTATTTTCGAGGCACATGTATTGATGATTTCTTTATATCTCTTTACAAAGCTTTCCGGCTCGACGGGGGAGCTCTCTGGGAGAAAAGAAAGAAGCTTACCCATAATCTCAACATCGCTCACTGCTGGAACAGAGAGAAAATAATCCCCGTCAATCCATTGCCCCTTCTGCTGTGAGTGCCATATCTGGTTGGAGACAATATTTGCCGCAACTCCTTTAAAGCGGATTGTGTACCACACCTTTTCGCTTTTATCCGAGAATATGCCGTAGCTTCCTTCGTTTTCTTCAAGCTTTTTCCTGTCGTAGACGAAGTGGTTGTCTGTAAGTTTAATATCGTGAACACGACTGAGCGAAAATGTACGTATGCTGCCGTACTCTGTCTCTGCGCGGAGGTACCAGATCTGCGAATAGTTTATTAAAACCATCGGGTTGATGGCTATTTTCATCTCCTTTCCTTTACTGTTTACATACTTTAAAGAGACCGTACGCCTTTCCTTGATTGCTGAAAGCAGTGTTGTAAATACCGAGTAGTTTACCTTTTCGAGTGCTGTATACATGTATTTTACAGGAACATCTCTATAGCGGTCTGTATTTGAAGAGTTTTCAAACTGCTCTCTGAGCGTATTGTCTCCGGCACGGGCTAAGGCATCGGCAATAGTCGAGTTAACAAAAGCCTGGTTGAGTCGGGGCTTATCACCGTTGAATACATAATAGTTTGCACCGCCTTTTCTGATATACTCGATTGAAGAAAGCTTATCAATGTAGCCGATGTCACTCAGTCTCTCACGGATGAAGTCCACATCACGTCTGAATTCTCTGTTCGAGATGTTGTATCTTTCTTTTATGTAGTTGTAATTAAGTCTTCCGTCATCAAGACAGAGGACATTAATCATATCCATTATGCGCTCTACTCTACTCACACCTTAGAGTATAAAAAGAAATCGGGTCGAAGACTATTTGTCTCCGGCCCATTTTTCACTATAAAGAATGTTTATCTTAAACCGTAGCGTGATACGAATGCCTCTGCATTCTGAATCGATCCGCCTGCCGCTCCCTTAACGATGTTGTTGACAAGAAGACAGAAACCGATTTTTCCTTCCTTCTTTCTGAGTCTTCCGGTGTAGACAACCATTCCCTTCGGTGTCCCCCAGAAAGCATACTTGGGCTGCGGGAATGTATTTTCTGCCGAATATACAACAGGCTGGGAAGGTGTTGATGGAAGATCGGATGCTTCTTTGAATTCACTCCATGCCTTGATAATATCCTCGCACTCTACATCTTTTTCAAGGTCAAGCCATACTGTCTCCAAGTGACCGAACATAACCGGAACACGTACTGTGAAAGCATAGACAGCCGAATCTATCGAGAGAATCTTCTTGATTTCCTTATCTATCTTCTCCTCTTCACCTTTGATGAACGGAATACAGTTATCTGTAATATCGAAAGAAGAAAGACCCGGATACCCGGCACCCGATACACTCTGGTAGCTGTTGATTGTAATTGTCTTGATTCCGAACTTTCTCAATGGGGCAAGTGCCATTGCCAGTCCTGTTGTGACACAGTTGGCATTAGTAACACAGAAACCTGTCTGAGGGTAGCCCTGCTGTCTGATTAAATCAAGCTGTTCGACATTCGTCTCGGGAATGAGAATAGGAACATCACTGTCATAACGCATTGCAGCAGCATTACTAAATACATAAAACCCGTTAGCCCTCAGCTGGGGTTCCGCTTCCCTTGCAACCTCAGCAGGAAGTGCCGAGAATACAATCTTTACGCCAGCTTCGAGCATGTCGTCGTGATTGAATTCCTTTATCTCGATATCCTTGATTCCCTCAGGCATCTCAAACGGCATAACCCAATGAACTGTCTCTGAATATTTCATGCCTACCCTTGCGGCAGAAGCAGTAACATAGCTGAGCTCGAACCATGGATGGTCTGAAAGCATCCACATAAAAACCTGGCCTACAGCGCCTGTAGCGCCCAAAACGGCAACTTTGATTTTTTTGTTGTCCATTCTTCAAATACTCCTAAGAAGAAAAAATTAACTAACTATATCCAATGGAAAAAGAAAGGACAATAGAATGAAATAAAATAACTGAAATTTTTAACAAAGTGTTATCATGAGAACATATTAAGGATTTCCTCACTTCTACTAGGTTACCCGAGAGAAACCTCTAGTTATCGCCTTTAAGTCTCCTATAGCTGTTTTTCCTTCAATGCCGAGCATCAGATAGTGGGTATGTATCCCTTACCTTTAAATGCTGTAATTTAAATCGGGTATTTTTATATAGATATATATTGACTTATTAAGTACAGAAAAATATAGTCATTCCTGTTGCCGGGCAATTCCCGGGAGAGGGGACAACAAGGGAGTTTTCTTTTGAAACGTAACATTTTCAAGGTCGACGGTAGATTCTACTACGGTTGGGTTATGTTGTTCTGTGGTTTCATGAGCATGTTTATCTGCTATGTCATCAAGGTTAACTGTTCATCACTTTTCTACAACCCTATCTGCAATGACCTGGGCGTAACACGTACAGCTTACATCCAGACGAACACAATCATGACAATCACGATGCTCTTCAGCTCTGCTTTCATCGGCAAGCTTTATAAGAAGTTTCCCGTGAAGTATATGTTGACAGCGTGTGTCACACTCACAAGCATCTGCTATGTGCTTATGTCACGTGCAACATCCCTCTGGCAGCTTTACATCCTTGCCGGCATCCAGGGAATCGGCTGGAGCGGCGCAACAAACCTTCCCGTCACCATCATGGTCAGCAATTGGTTCGGCCCGAAAATCAAGGGAACGGCAATGAGTATCGGAATGCTCGGAAGCGGCGCCGGTGCACTTGTCTGGGTTAAGGTCATCAACTCCATTATTGCATCATCGGGATGGAGAACAGCTTATCTTGCAATGGCTGGAATCAACGCAATTATGATTCCTATCTCGCTTATTCTTGTTGTCAGCATGCCGAGTGACAAGAAGTTCGAAACACGTGTCGGAGACCCATCGCCTGAAGAGGTTGCATCTCACGGTGGCGTTTCAACCCAGAAGACTGGTATTACCGGTAAACAGGCTCTCAAGACTGCGAGATGGTGGCTGCAGTGGTTTGCCGGCCTTACAACAATGATCGGCGCAAGTGCATTCAGCGCACAGTTTGTTGCATACTATACTGAAGTTACAGGAGACAGCGCACAGGCAGCAGCTCTCTACGCAGGTGCTCTCGGAACCATGATTCTCGGAAAGTTCCTTCTTGGAGTCCTCTCCGATGTACTGCATATCAAAAGAACGAGTGTGATTGCACCCATCTTCTATGCAGGAGTCTTTGCATGCATGGCTCTCTCTTCAAAGAACATGATGTTCTCGAAAATTCTCATTCCTCTCTACATGATCGGTGGTGCTGTTCCTTCAACAATTCCGTTCCTCATCACAGCGAGAAATTTCGGTGATAAGGAATACGGCGTCATGAGCGGGTGGATGAACATGGCAGGTAATGTCGGCCAGATTATCGGACCGACGGTTGCTGCTTTCATCTTCGATGTTACCGGAACATATAACCTAGCATGGGTTATCTTCTCCTGTCTCATGGTTGTTGTAGGACTTCTCTACCTACTCTCCAACCATGCAAGCAGTAAAGAGATCGAGGCTATGGGCTATAAGGTACCGGACTGATTCGGATATTATTTATAAAAGGAGTTTAACAAATGAAGAATTATTTTGATGTTAAAGGTAAATATGCTTTTGTTACCGGTGCTTCATCGGGACTGGGACGCCAGTTTGCAATCTGTCTTGCAGAGCAGGGGGCGAATGTTGCAATTGCAGCCCGTAGAGTCGAGAAGCTCGAAGAAGTAAAGGGTGAAGTTGAAAAGTACGGCGTTAAGTGCCTTGTTGTCCCGTGTGATGTAACAGACAGCGCGCAGATTACATCCGCAGTTGAAAAGATTGTCTCCGAGTTCGGCCGTATCGACATACTCATCAACAACGCTGCTGCTGGTTTTGCCACTCCTGCAGTTGAAACAGACGATGAAACATGGGAGAGAGTCATCAACACGAACGTCAACGGCGTTTTCTATGTTGCAAGAGAAGTTGGCAAAGTGATGCTCAAACAGAACTACGGAAGAATCATCAACATCGGATCTTTCCACTGCATGGTTACAATGAACGGTGTTCCACGCTCCGGATATTCAACAGCTAAAGGTGCTGTCCTCATGATGAGTAAGGCACTTGCTGCTGAATGGGCGAAGAGCGGAATAACAGTCAACACACTCGGCCCGGGATATTTCGAGAGTGAGATGTCTGCCAAGGTTGCAAACCAGGCTTATGAAGACGGAATCAAGAACAACTGTCCTATGGGACGCAGGGGTAAACCGGGCGAGCTCAACGGCGCTATGCTCTTCTTGGCAAGCGACGCTTCAAGCTATGTGACAGGTCAGCTTATCCTCG
The DNA here is from genome assembly GCA_963623755.1 of Muribaculaceae bacterium. Classification (GTDB taxonomy): domain Bacteria; phylum Spirochaetota; class Spirochaetia; order Sphaerochaetales; family Sphaerochaetaceae; genus Ornithospirochaeta. The sequence goes on from CAVFNE010000001.1 coordinate 6,178, forward strand.
TTGACGGTGGCTGGACAATCGTATAAAACACAGCGTTTTCTAATTGGAACGGGCCTTTCCCGAATGGAAGGGCCTGACTTTTTAAGGGTGAATTTAATGCAGGCAGATTTAATCGGACTAATTCTACTTATCTTGTGTGTCGTATTTTTTCTTACTTCCCGTATCTCCTCCGCCGCTGTGGGGACAATCGGATGTATTCTGGCGGTGCTTTTAGACGTCTGTTCATTCGATGAGGCCTTTTCGGGATTCTCGAGCAGCATTGTCCTTTTGATGGCCTCCTCAATGATTGTGGGTATAGCGATGTTCAACACAGGAGCAGCCCAGATAATCGGGAGAAAAGTGATTGCCGCTTCAAAAGGAAGTGAGAAGCTCTTTCTCGTTGTAAGCTGTTTTATTGCAGGAGTCATGTCGATGTTTCTTGCCAACACTGCTACCCTTGCCGCATTCATCGCTATCACAGACAGCGTCTGCAGTCAGTCCAAAATGAAGAGAAAGAACCTCGTTCTTCCTCTCAGCTGTGCTGTAATGGTCGGAGGGTGTTGTACCCTCATTGGATGTACACCACAACTCACGGCAAATGCACTTTTAGAAAAGCTATCCGGATTCGAGATGGGAATGTGGACACTCACAGGACCGGGGCTTGTACTTTTCGGCCTTTTCATCCTCTACCTCATTATTTTCGGAACACGTCTCAGTGAGAAGATCTGGGGCGACAGACCTGAGGAGAAAATGTCTTTAGACGAGGGTCATCTCAAAGCTGTGCTTGAAACCGAGTATGACAAGAAGAAACTCGTCATAATGTTTGTAATCCTTATCTTGATGGTTATATCATATGTCTTCTCCATCCTCCCGACACACCTTACAGCTATGTGTGCCGCCGCACTTTCAATAATTTTCGGATGCTGCAGTGTGGATGATGTTGTAAAAGAGCTCAACTGGGAGTCTGTTATTTTTCTTGCCTCCTGTCTGGGACTAGCAAACGCAATCACAATCGCGGGAACGGGAGAGCTTATAAGTAGCGCAATAATATCTGTAATAGGGGACGGGTCTTCTCCTTATCTGGTATTTGCAGTACTTGTAACGCTGTCGCTTTTTATCAGCCAGTTCATCACGAACTCCACGGCAATAATCATTGTTCTTCCCGTTGCAATATCATATTGCTCGGCCGTCGGGATTTCGCCACTGCCGTATTGCATAGGAATAACACTCGGCGCAAGTGTTGCATGCTGCACTCCTCTTGCCGCCGCACAGATAGCAATGACACAGGTTGCAGGATACAAGTTCTCCGACTACCTTAAATACGGCTGGTTTCTTTCTCTGATACTACTTGTCGGAATTCTGGTGGGTGTCCCAATCTTTTACCCTCTTGTGTAAGATGTGCAAAGATAAGAAGAGAAGAGAGTGCGTTTATGGGAATTTTAACAAAATGTTATTCTTAGAACAAAACAAGACATATCTCACTTCAATTTAAGAAAATAAAACCTTTAAAGGCCATATCGATTATTGTCACTGTTTATTAAAGTTGCTAGACTGTCTAATTGTGGTGGTATGGCTTTTTTTAAGTTTTGTGCTTTATAATGAGCCATAATCAAGGAGTTACAATGGCTGGTAAGAAAGATAATATTGTTCTTGGTCTGGGTTGCATCTCATGTGCACACAATAAAGACATTAACCTCTATAAGGATATGTATAAGAAATCGACAGAAAAGATTGCGTCCCATGCTGAAGAGGGTGCAGAGTTTTTGAAGAAGCTGATACATAACTCCCCATCCCGCACAGAATGCAGATTTTACAACAGTGAAGACGGACTTCTTTGTGAATACTTTGTAGAACGCGACTACAACAAGGATGGAAAATGTCCCGATTACCTAGCTGTAAAGTTTGAGAAGGCACCTCTCACACGCACAAGAACTGTCACAGAAGAAGACAGAGATGCTATGGCTGAAGGTGAAATCAGAGAAGTCGGTGATGATGAAATGGGTGAAAACGAAGATGACGAGCCGACAGAACTCAATGATGAAGGCAATTACGACGAAGACTTTGAAGAAAATTAAGTAAAAAGTATTTAAATTGAGAAGGGTGTTACCTTGTGTGACACCCATTTTCATTGCATTCTTATGCACTACATCTTTATTTTGTTGTATTTTGAATTTGTGTTGTTGCATTATGTTGCAACTTACTCTTTCTGTTCTTTTTTTGTTGCATTTCCCGTTTTATGGTCTAAAATAAAATCTGGGATTGAGGTTAATTATTAGGAGATTTGAGGCTGTTGCACACAGCCTCTTTTTTAGTCGAGAGAATATATTTCGATAGTATCAACAAAGCCGAGGGATTGAAGATTTGCAATAACTTCAGAAGAACTATTTGAGTTCACACTGACTATTGAGGCAGTAAGCACTACATCCCCATTCTCTTTCTTTGCTATTGTCACATTTTTCAACAATAAACCGAATTTCTCGATTTTCTCTTTAGCCTCTTCAAGTGAGAGGTTGTATTTGGTGAGGTTAATCTCAACTGAGCCGTTATTACTGTTGAATGACTTATGTTCCCCACGGTGGACGATAAGCTGAATCAGGATTATGAGAGCTGTACAGGAAATTCCGAGCACATAGAGTCCACTTCCAATCGTGAGTCCGATTCCGACCGTCGCCCAGAGTCCGGCGGCAGTTGTAACTCCCACGATGTTGTCCTTTCTGACAAAGATTACACCGGCGCCAAGAAATCCTATTGCCTGGACAACTCCTGCAGCGACACGGGATGCATCAACTTGGACAGACGAAAGATAGACTATATCCATAAAGGCGTATTTACTGATTATCATCATCAACGAGGAAGCCAGCGCCACAAGCATATGTGTTCTGAGTCCCGCACTCTTCAATCGGCGTTCTCTCTCCCAGCCGATAAACATTCCACAGACTGACGAAAGAATTATTCTCAGCACAAATTCAAGCTGCATAAAATTGGTAACAACAAATTCAGGCATAGTACTCCTCTATAATTAAATGCTATATTTTTTATTGTCCCGTCCGCACTAGTCAAGCATTTTATTCAAATAATCCGCCTATAAAAGATACAGCAAGTCCGACTATTACCCATATAAGGGAATTAAGTTTTCTCTCAGAGTGGAGAATATCCCCCAGAAGCTCAAAGAATAGTATATAGATTACCATACCCAATGCAATTGAAGAGAGAGCTTCGACAACAGAGAGGCTGAGTGTACTCTCGAGTACCATCATCAACGCGCCCCCGAGAAGTGTTGAGAAGGACGCAACGAAAACGGTAATCCATTTCTTCAACCTCTTTTCGCTTTTTGTCGTCGAATAGACAAGCATTCCCATCGGAATGTTATGAAGAGCAACCCCAAGTGCAAGAAGAGCCCCGCTTTTTATATTGGCCTGAGCAATTGAATAGACGCTCATACCCTCAACTGTGTTATGGATTGCAATTGCAAGAGTTGCCATAATTCCTATATGCACAAGGTTTCCATCCCTTGTTTTCTCACTTCCCTCATGCTCAGGAACAAACCTGTCGAGAATCAGGAGAGAGAAAAAACCCGATAGGACAAATAACAGAGACTTCCACCAGAGAATATTGCCCTCCCCTATTGACTCGATAAGCTCGGGGATAATATCAAATGCGGCAACAGAAAACATCGATCCGAATGCAAGAGCAACCGAAATAGACTCAATTCTTTCACTTCCTTTCGTCACAGAACCCAGCATCACTCCTATAAGAAAGAGTAGACTGAGAATAAATGTTACAAATAGCGCCATTACTTTTCCTTCCTCCTGCATTCACTGCATTTTCCTTTGAAGACAGTCGAGAAACAATCACTGTAGCCGAGTCGGGTCTCAAGTAAAGCCTCAATTTCGTTACTTGTCGTCTCGTCTATGTGCACTGTCTTGCCGCAGAGCGTGCACCTTATATGCATATGATTGGGGCAGCTCATCCTGTTGGATATCTGATAGAGCCTCTCCCTCTTATCGGAAATACCTACAACTCGTAATTCACCATCCTTCTCCAAGCAATCAACAATGCGGTATATACTGCTTTTGGGAATATCATCACATTGCGATATGATAGCAGAGAGCGTGAATGATGATTGAGGAGAGGAGGAGAAAAACTCCAGAATCCTTTTCTTTGAGCGTGTAGAATATTCCATGAAAAATGAGAATAATTCTCATTTTAATTTGAGTCAACACTCTCTCCACAAAAACAACACCTTGGAGTGTTGGAAAAATACAAATAGATGGTTATCTTTAAGCTATGTATAATAATCGTGGTCAATTTTCCAGGTATTATGGTTTCGATGAGCTTTCAATCACGCTTATAGTGGTCGGTATACTTCTCATCCTTGCCTATCCGTGTTTTACACTTTTTTATATCGCTATAGCATTTGTAGTAGCAGGAACAGGTCTTATCATCTGGGCTTTATATCGTGCTTTTTCTGCCCAGATTGGGAGAAGAAGAGAAGAGAATGACAAGTTTGTTGCATTCTTCTCATCCACTTCTGCAGAAGAGAAAAAAAGACACAAGGAAGAGGAGAAAGCGAAAAAAGCAAAGAGAAAGGAAGACGAAAAGACCTATGCCTATTTCTTCTGTCCAAAGTGCCGCAAAGAGCTCAGGGTTCCCCGTGGCAAGGGAAAAATCAAGATAAAGTGTCCTAACTGCGCTCACGAATTCATCAGGAAGAGCTGAGTATGTTCGGCTACATTGTTCTCTCCTCGAAAGCAGAAAAAGAAGATAAGAAAATATATAGAGAAGCATATTGTGGACTGTGTCATATGCTCAGGGAGAAATATGGAAAAGAAGGGGCAATTGTCCTCTCCTACGATATGACATTTCTGTCCCTTCTATTGGGAGATCTCAACGGTGACGATAGAAAAGACGGTATTGAGCGCTGTGCCATCCATCCCGTTAAGAGCCACACATACTTCACACTCCACTCAATGGATTACACCTCCGATATGCAAATCCTCCTCTCCTACTACTCCCTCATCGACTCGATAAACGACGAAAAAAAGGGAGAGGGACGCAAAAAAAATCTTGAGTCTTTTATCCCAGAGCTGGAAAAAATATACCCCAGACAGACAAAAGCAATAAAAGAAAACCTTTCCCTTATAAATGAAAATGAAAAGAGAAATGTAAAGGACATGGAAAGGATGGCCCTATACTTCGGGCAGCTCCTTGGCGAAATATTCGTCCGTGACGAAACTTCCTTCTTCAGAGAGGAACTCTACCTTATCGGATGCAACCTTGGAAAGTTCATATATGTACTCGACGGCTGGGACGACAGAAAAAAGGATGAGAAGAAAGGACTATACAACCCACTGGAGAAAACCGACACATATGAAAAAATAAACGAAGCTCTAACAGGCTATGCATCAGGCGCAGCCGAAAGCTATAATAAGCTACCCCTTGACGAGTATACCTCAATTTTAGATAACATACTTTACTCTGGGATGTGGACAAAATTCAGAAAAGATAAGAAAGAGAATAAATAGATATGAGCGACCCTTATTCAGTTTTAGGATTATCGAGTACAGCCAGCGACGAAGAAGTCAAGAAAGCTTATAAAACCCTCGCCAAGAAATATCATCCCGATGTATGCGGTAACGATCCGGAGGCTGCAAAGAAGATGCAGGAGATAAATGCCGCATATGATGCAATCATCAACCACAAGGATTACCGCTCGGCGGGAGACGGCGCAAACGCTTACTCCAACTTCTATTCATATAACCGTAACTACTCCAGCGATGGGGAAAGCACAGAGATGAGAGCTTGTGCAAACTATATCAATGCCGGACGCTTCAAAGAGGCCCTCCATGTCCTTTCAACAGTCAAAATGAGTGATAGAAACGGTAGATGGTATTATTACTCAAGTATTGCAAAATACTACTGTGGTGATACCACCGGTGCCACTTCAGATATAGCTGAGGCTCTTAAACTTGAGCCGAATAATTTTCAATACAAAACATTCCTGGACAAAATCAGATACGGCAGGGCACAATACACCCAGCGCCGTCAGGGATTTCCTGCCTCGGACAGCTTTCTATCGTGCTGTGTACCGATAATTCTCATTAATCTTTTCTGCCCCGGCTATTTCTGCATCTGCTGAAAGGACTCTAGCGCAGCAGCACGCTGAGGCTTGAGTATTCTCGATATGTACTCCACAGATTCGTCTAGGCTCACAGGAATCTTCTCAAGAAGTATATCTTCGTATATTGTCATGATACCGCTTATCGCATAGTCGAGCAGTACAATCACGACAGTCCTTGTCTCATCATTAATGCTATTTCCTATATCTGAAATGACACGGTTGATGGCCTTATGTCTTACATCATCGAGTATATCGTAGAATCTGTCGGTCTTTAAAAGTTTGGCGTAAAATGTAGGATCCTTACTCAGGAATTTTGTTACTGCCTTAAGAAGAATGTCGGGAGAATCGAAGAGCTGATCGCTATCATAGTCATTATTCACAACAGAAGCCAATTCATCAACAGCGGTTATCGAAATACTCTTCAACACTTCCGATGTGTTGGAATAGTGGGCATAGAATGTACCCCTGTTTATATCTGCCCTCTTTACGATATCTGTAATACTGATTTTCTCGAACGGTTTTTCTATCATCAGTGACAGAAGCGCCTCCTTAATCATCTGCTTACTTCTGATTGAACTACGGTACTCCGCCTTTTTCCTCTTTTCTTCCATAAAAAACCTCCAGTTATGCAAAATTATACATCCGTGCATATTTAAAATAATGTATGGAGAAAATATCGACAAGTATAAAAACATACATTTTTATGAAAAACTACAATTGTATGATTTTTACACATTTCCCCGGCTGAATTCTTCCTTTGTCCCAAAATTATCGTCATTCCAACGCCATTATCTTTCTTTTTTATGGCAGAATAGGAATCTTCCCGCCTGAACCTCTTTCCTTTCTTGACTTTGCCTGTACTATTAATGTTGTATGGACACCAACAAAAATACATTACCCCAGATTACAACTACCGAAGAAGTCAGAAACAAGATATACCCAATCCGTGGGATGGAGGTGATGCTGGACTCAGATTCTGCAGAGCTTTACGGATACGAAACAAAAAACTTCAACCGTTAGGTAAGAAATAACAAAGAGAAATTCGATGAAGAAGATTTTATGTTCCAACTTACAGAAGAAGAGTTTCAAACCTTGAGGTCGGAAAATTTCACCTCAAAAAAAATGCTAGCTCACAATTATTGCACTTTTTGTCTTAGTTATCGTCAATTTCGTTGCGCTTTCCGTCCTTAATATCGTCAATTTCCTTGCATTTTTCTTTTGAAATATTGTCAAATTCGTTGCCCAGTTATATATTAACTACTGTATAGGTAACTAAATATGTTGAAACGTAAGATTTATGATGTTTTAGTAGAATGGAAAAAGACCAAAAAAACAGAATGTCTCCTTATTAACGGAGCGCGTCAGGTGGGAAAAACATATATAATCGAAAAATTCGGAAAAGACCATTACAAAAGTTATATATATATAAATTTCATAAAATCACCCGATACGAAAAATATATTCGAAGGGTCATTGGAAAGCGAGGAAATATATAAACGCATTTCCCTTTACATTCCGAATACAAAATTCATAAAAAACGACACACTTATTTTTCTGGATGAGATTCAATCGTGTCCTAGAGCAAGAACTGCGCTGAAATTTCTGGCAATGGACAAAAAATATGACGTAATTGCTTCCGGCTCTCTTCTCGGCATCCACTATAACCAGAAAAAAGGTGAAGAGGAAGATGAGAAGGAGATATCCATACCGGTAGGATATGAAAGGGAAATAATGATGTACAGCCTCGACTTTGAGGAGTTTCTCTGGGCAAATGGAGTAACAAAAGAGGCAATCAATTCCATCAAAGGGTATTTTGAGAGAAAAGAGAAAGTTCCATCAAACGGCAAAGACGGAATAAACGAAAGATATATGAAATATCTGAGGGAATATATGGTTGTCGGAGGGATGCCAGATGTAATCAACACATATCTGGAGAGCAATAATTTCCAGGATGTTTACAAAGCACAGGAGAAGATATTCAAATCTTACGAAGATGACATAGAGCATTATGCAAAGAATACCGAGAAGCCGAAGATAAAAGCTTGTTATAAATCAATTCCGAAGCAACTTGCGAAGGAATACACAAAATTCCAGTATAAAACTGTTGAAAAGAACGGCAGTGCACGAAAATACGATAACTCTCTCGGCTGGCTTGAAGATGCGGGATTAATTTCACTTGAAAAGAATGTCTCTCTTCCTCAAATGCCACTGAAAGCCTATGAGGAGGAAGATTCATTCAAAGTATATACAACTGACATAGGCCTCTGCACATACCTATATGGATTTGAAACCCAGAAAGCACTTCTATTGGGGACTTTAAAGGGTCCCGCAAAAGGTGGGATCTTTGAAAATCTAATCTTTGACATGCTCAATAAAAGAGGATTTACGCTCTTTTATTTTAAGAAGCAGAATAATACAGAGGAAATAGAGTTCATCTTTGAAAGAGATGGCGCCGTAATTCCTGTGGAAGTTAAGTCCAAACGAGGCTCGACTGAGTCTTTGAACAACTTTATTAAAGAGTTCAAACCACCATATGCTTATAAGCTTATTGACGGCAATCTCGGGGTATCAGAAGAAAAGATAACACTTCCACAATATATGGCAGCTTTCCTATAGCTGGGAGAGCGCATATTCAATCGCCCTCTTCATGCCGTCGTCATCAACAGAAGTAGTCACCCAGTCAGCTTTTTCCTGCACATCCGGAGGTGCATTCCCCATTGCTATACCAAGTTCTGCCTCAAACAGCATCTCCCTGTCGTTTGCGCCGTCCCCGATTGCAACTGTTGACGCCATTGTTTCTCCGAGGGACGAAATCATCGTCTTTATGCCTGTTGCCTTGGTATATCCCAAAAGGCATATTTCCGCCATATCTGATTGAGGAAGCCCGACTGTATTATCAATTATCTGATACCTCCCCGCCATGTCTCTCCTCGCTTCATCCATTCTGTGGTCGGGTGAAAGGAAGAGAAATTTCCTTACGGGAGGAAAAGATACCCCATCTTTCCTGTCATAAACCACGATATTCGGCACATCGATTACACGCCCGATATATCTCTTCATGCTCGCGATGAAAAAATCCTTACACTCCCCTGTCATATATGTGCCACCGTCACTTTGGAGCATATAGAGAAAACCCCTTTCATCAGCATAATCAAAGAGCTCTTTCATTTCCCCTTCGGAAAGCGCAACATCAAGAACAGTCTTATCCTTATATATAACTGTTACCCCATTTGAGTAGACTCCGCCGTCGAATTGAATTACATCCAATCTCGGGTCCACTTCTTTTGGAGAGCGTCCGGTAGAGAGAAAAAAGCGGTGGCCCTGCCTCTGAGCTTTGACTATTGCCTCTTTTGCACTATCCGGAAGTCCCTTACCGAAAGGAAGAAGAGTGCCGTCTATATCACAGAAGAAATTGAGATTCATAGCCAGAATATTATGAAATTGTCGGGACAATGAAAACAACATTGTTACCTTTTCTTTTACTTCTTAAAAAGGTTTTTAAATTAGATCTCCATATTTTAAGTGTACATATTGACGAAAAGATATGAGTAGAATATATTTCCGTTAGTTAGCAAAAACTAACTTATGAGGGATTAATTTATGCTTCCACTTTTTTTAGCTAAACCGAACGAGGAAAACATCGTAAGAAAAGTTTCCGGAAGTCCTGAGGTCAAGAGACATCTCGAGGATCTTGGATTCTCGGTAGGATCTGCCGTGACCGTGATATCTACAAACAGCGGCAATGTAATTGTCAAAGTAAAAGAGTCAAGAATAGCCATCAGTGAAGGAATGGCTATGAAGATATATGTGGAATAAGGAAAGGAAAATATGAAAACACTTAAAGAAGTCAAAGTTGGCGAAAAGGCAACAATCAAGAAGCTCGGCGGCGAAGGAGCTGTCAAGAGAAGAATCATGGACATGGGACTGACAAAGGGAACAGAGGTCTTCGTCCGCAAGGTGGCACCACTTGGAGATCCTATTGAACTTACAGTCAGAGGATACGAACTTTCACTGAGAAAGGCTGATGCCGATTTAATTGAAGTAGAATAAGGAGCTAAATAAGATATGAGTATCAAAATTGCACTTGCCGGCAACCCTAATGCTGGTAAGACCACACTTTTCAATGCACTCACCGGCTCCAACCAGTTCGTCGGTAACTGGCCTGGAGTAACAGTCGAGAAGAAGGAAGGAAAGCTGAAGAAAAACACGGATGTTGTTGTTACTGACCTTCCCGGAATCTACTCCCTCAGTCCGTACACACTCGAGGAAGTTGTTGCAAGAGACTATCTCAAGAACGAGAAACCGAATGTCATTCTTAACATCGTTGATGCAACAAACCTCGAACGTAACCTATACCTTACAACACAGCTTATCGAGCTGGGTATTCCGATGGTTATAGCCCTCAACATGATTGACGTTGTCAGAAAGAACGGCGATAAAATCAACGTTAAGGAACTCGAAAGGGAACTAGGCGCTCCTGTTGTCGAAATTTCAGCTCTCAAGGGCGAAGGTGTCGATACAGTTGTAGATAAGTGTCTTAAGGCTGCAACATCCTCACAGTCTGCAACCCCGCACATCTATTCAGGGGCAACAGAGCATACTCTTGCACACATTGAGGAGGCAGCTCTCCATAATCTTCCTGATTCAGAGCAGCGCTGGTATGCAATCAAGATTTTCGAGCGCGATAAGACAGCTTATGAGAATCTGAACATAGACCCGTCTACTCTCAAGCACATCGAAGAAGATATCAAGAACGCAGAAAAAGAAATGGATGATGACGCTGAGTCTATCATCACCAATGAGCGCTATGTATTCATCGCTCAGGTAATCAAAGGCTGTTACACAAAGAAAAGGACAGGACTCTCCACTTCCGATAAGATTGATAAGGTTGTCACAAACCGCTGGCTTGCACTTCCGATTTTCGCTCTTATTATGTGGCTTGTTTATTACATCTCTGTAACAACAGTCGGTTCATGGGCTACAGACTGGGCTAACGACGGTGTATTCGGCGATGGATGGCACCTCTTCGGAATCGGTTCTGATGCTTACAGCGAAGCAAGTGACACATATACAAGTGCCGACCAGGTACTTCTGGCATTTGCTGAGGAGAAGGGAATTGAAGTAGAAGAATATTCACCTGAAGTGGTATCTGAAATCGTAAGTGCTGCTAAATCTTCAGATGTAGTTACTTATACAGTAGAAGACGAAGAAACACTTGCTCAGGAAGAAGAGAGCGCAACATACAGCGACCTCCTCGAGAGCGCAGAAGCGATGAAGAGTGTTGATTATTCCGAACCCGATCCTGCATCCTACGGCGTATGGATTCCCGGCATTCCTGCTCTTCTTGAAAGCCTTTTGGACAAAATCGGCTGTGCTGACTGGCTCAAGGGCTTGATTCTCGACGGTATCGTAGCAGGTGTGGGCGCTGTTCTCGGCTTCGTTCCCCAGATTTTCGTCCTCTTCATATTCCTCGCATTCCTCGAAGGCTGCGGTTATATGGCACGTATTGCATTCGTCATGGACAGAATCTTCCGTAAGTTCGGCCTCTCGGGTAAGTCATTCATTCCTATCCTCATCGGAACCGGATGCGGTATTCCGGGTATTATGGCGTCGCGTACAATCGAGAATGAAAAGGATAGAAGGATGACAATCATGACAACAACCTTCATCCCGTGCGGTGCTAAGCTTCCGTTTATCGCAATGATTGCCGGTGCTGTATTCGGCGGCGCAAGCTGGGTTGCTCCAACAGCATACTTCTTAGGTATGTTTGCCATCATCTCAAGTGGTATTATCCTCAAGAAAACAAAGCTCTTCGAAGGGGACCCTGCTCCGTTTGTCATGGAACTTCCATCTTACCATCTTCCGACAGTCGGATCTATTCTCCGCTCCATGTGGGAAAGAGGATGGTCATTCATAAAGAAGGCTGGGACAATCATCACACTCTCGACAATCTTCATCTGGTTCACAACATACTTCGGCTTTACAGCAGAAGGTTTCAGAATGCTTTCTGATGAAGAGATTGAGTTCTCGATTCTTGCCCGTATCGGCAGCATCTTTGCTTGGCTCTTTGCTCCTCTCGGATGGGGTAATTGGCAGGCAGCAGTTGCATCAATCACAGGCTTGGTAGCTAAGGAGAACATCGTTGGAACACTTGGTATTCTCTACGGTGCAAGTGGTAACGCTTATGCTTCAATTGCAGGGGCATTTACATCTGTCACAGGATTGTCTTTCCTTGCATTCAACCTTCTCTGTGCTCCATGCTTCGCAGCAATGGGTGCTATCAAGAGAGAGATGAACTCATCAAAGTGGACATGGGCTGCAATCGGTTGGGAATGTGGATTTGCTTACCTTGTTGCATTTGTCATCACACAGGTAGGCAACATGTTCACGGGAAAGGGAAATGTAGTATTGTTCATCCTTGCTCTTTGTGTTGTTGCTCTCTATATCTATGAACTCTGCTTCAAGAAAGCAAAGAAGGCATCAGTATGAATTTAGGTACTTTCCTTACACTTTTAGTTGTGGTGGCGGTTATTGCTGCGATAGTCTTTGTGATGAGGAAGGATAAGAAGAAAGGCGGCGGGTGCGGAGGTAATTGCGCCTCCTGCTCGGGATGCAGTCACAAAAATAAATTATAAGCCGAAGGGAGATGTCGGACAGGACTTCTCCCTTTTTCTTTTGTCTCTCTCCGACTTTTCGTCTATACTGTATCCGGGGCTTTAAAATGCCGTTTAAAATCATCTCACCACACTTCAAGAGACGCCGTCGTTAACAGACTGACCAATACTACTCCTAAGGTGGCGGGGTTGACTGGACGACACACAGAATATGTGGAGAAAAGCTACTCATGGCACAGTCTATGTGACGGCACATGTCAGGCTGCGTTCTCTTCACTATATGAATCGGTTTTAGCCGAGGATGCAATCAGAAACTTTCTATCCATAGGAGTGGACACAGATACTACCTCAGCTATATGTGGCTCGACTCTGAAGCTGTTTACTCTATCGACGACAAATTAGGGGTGAAAAATCAGAGGGTATATGACAAAAGATATGCTTAATGTACTTGATGAGTTCGAGTCGAGGTTTAACAAAAAATAATATTCTTTTACATATCCTATTGAGAGAAACTCGTTTTTCCAATAGGATATATCAATCCATAGAGAGTACGTGAGGGACAAGCCCTGTGACCGTACAGCAACCTATCCAGATAAGGTGCTAAAGCTTGAACGATGGGTTTTTTTTCATGCCCGTCAGATGGGCACTTCTCTATGGGAAAGGAGAAGCAGATGAAAAGTTATTTCACATCAGAATCAATTACCCCCGGCCATCCCGATAAGATCGCAGATCAGATTTCAGATACTATACTCGATGCACTACTTGCTGCAGATCCGTATTCGCGCTCAGCAGCAGAAACAACTGTCGAAAAGGGATTATGCCGTGTATTCGGAGAGGTTACGACAAAGAGTAATGTCGACTACGAAAGTATAATAAGAGAGAAAATAAGAGAAATCGGATACACCGACGAGGCTCTCGGATTCTCAGATAAAAGCAGAATTGAAGTAGCCCTCCATAAGCAATCTCCCGATATTGCACTCGGGGTAGACAAGGACGGCGCAGGAGACCAGGGCATGATGTTCGGCTATGCATGTAATGAGACATCTTCTCTCATGCCTCTTGCAATAACAGAAGCTAGAGAGCTCATCATGGCACTCGACTCATACCGCAGAAGCGGAAAAGGAAGCTACCTCCGTCCCGACGGGAAAAGCCAGGTTACCGTTTTATATGAAAACGGAAGAGCAAAGAGTATAGATACCGTTGTTCTCTCTTCCCAGCACTCTGAAGATATTAAGATAGAAGACCTGAGAGAGGACTTAAAAGAAAACGTAATTCTGAAAACCCTTCCCTCCTATCTTATAACTCCTGAGACGAAATTCTTCATCAACCCGACAGGACGATTTGTACTGGGTGGACCTGCTGCAGATACAGGCCTTACTGGACGCAAAATAATTGCCGATACATACGGCGGGTATGCTCATCACGGTGGCGGAGCATTCAGTGGCAAGGACGGCACAAAGGTTGACAGGTCTGCCTCCTACAAGGCCCGCGAGATAGCAAAGACTCTTGTTGCATCAAATCTTTTCAAAGAAGCCGAGATACAGTTGAGCTATGCCATAGGAATAGCAGAACCGGTATCTATACACGTAGAAGCAAAAGGAAAAAGCGTAGACGAAGAAAAACTTGTATCGTTCATAAGAGACAACTTCGATCTCACTCCCAAAGGGATTATCGACTCACTATCACTCAGGTCTCCGATTTTCCAATCAACTGCCCGCTACGGCCACTTCGGCTTCTCATCATTCCCGTGGGAAAAGGTTGACGAAGATATTGTCGAGAACTTGAAGCGCACCTTCTGATACACTCCACCCTCCTTTCTGGAGGGTGATTCATTCACAAAGGCTTATTTCGCGTTTGTTGATTTTTCTTAAAAACAGCCATGGCAAATAGGGTCAAACAGCAACAATTTTTAGTCAGTTTGTCTAAGTTTGAACTCCGAAAAATCAGTAGGTCAACAAAACGCTAATTAAGCCTTCACAAAAATGAGATTTAAGCATTATGTAAGTTGAAGGGACAGTTAAACAACGAAAGAGTGATTATGTCTTTACCAATTAATATCACAGAGCTCATTGAAAATCGTATTGTCGAGAGTAATCGTATAGAGTATAAGAAGAACTGGAACCCGGAGCCGATAATCCATACAATCGCAGCTTTTGCCAATGATATAGATAAATGCGTGTTATTCCTATTTTCGGACTCGATAAAGACTCAATAGATAAGACAAGAAGCAGATTCTGAATAAATGCAATCTTATCGAACCAAGGTATATTCCTGTTGTAAAACCGGAAGAATATAAAGGGAAAAACATTCTTGTCATCTGGGTACCCGGAGGTGATGACCGCCCTTACAAATGTCGTTTTGAATTCAGATATAACTTCAAAGAAGAGCGAGAAAGTATATTTTATCCGCAAAATGTCCAACACTATAACCGCAAATCAACGTGAGGAGCAGGACCTGATAAGCCTCAGCCGAGATATTCCTTTCGATGACAGGATAAATCCACATGCAGATATTCTCGACATGAGAAGCAGCCTTATCTCTGAATTTCTTCATGCTGTCGGTAGCGAATTATATTCTGACTCTCTTACACGTACATTATCGGATGTGACAACTGACGTGAAACTTATCAGAGGCCCCAGAGAATATCTGAAACCTGTGAATGTCGGCCTTATGTTCTTTAATGAACGGCCGGATAACTTTTTTCCATACACTCAGATAGAGGTAGTTATCAAGCCCGATCCGACGGGATTGAACATGAGGGAGAAAATATTCAGAGGGCCGATTGATAAGCTTCTTATGAATGCATTGGAATATATACGTTCTTTCGTTATTGAAGAATACATAACGAAACTTCTAGACGAAGCAAAGGCTGTACAAATATACAACTGGCCCTATCGTGCTGTCGAAGAAGCACTATGCAATGCAATCTATCATAGGTCTTATCAGATAAATGAACCGATAACTGTGACAGTAACACCCACAAATATGGAGATATTAAGTCTACCCGGACCGGACATCTCGATATCTGATGAGGATTTTGCCAGAGGAGTACTCATCTCAAGCAGATACAGAAACAGAAGGATTGGTGATTTTCTGAAGGAACTAAAGATGATTGAAGGAAGAAACACAGGTATCCCCTTGATTATAAAGGCAATGAGGCAGAATGGCTCGGACAAACCAGAGTTCAAAACCGACGCTAACCGCACCTACTTCAAAGTTATTCTTCCAATCCATCCGATATTCAGTAAAAGTAATGCTTCTCTGGACGAATTCCCTATTTCTGAAGAACGGATAAAACATGCTAGAAGAAGAAAGCCCGAACTAAGAGCAATGATTGCCCTGGCTCTCAAGCAGAATGAACTATCTATGAGAGAATTGGCGCTGCAATTGGGGTACTCAAAACTGACGGATACAGTCAGATCTATCATCAATGAACTGATTAATGAGGGGGAAGTTGAATACATTTATCCAACAAAGATTACAAGCCCGAATCAGAAAATAAGACTCGTCAAAAAAAAGACAAATTCACTCCACGCAATAGAGTGATTTGACAACCCACAACTACTACAATTTTTTTGAAGTTGAATTGTAGTAAAAATTGTAGTAGTATTGTAGTAGAAATTGTAGTACTTCAAAAAAGGATGTCCACATGGTATTGGAAGAAATTATCAAGCTAAATTCTCTTGAGTCTCTGAAGCTCGAATTGAAGGTGCGCCTGGACCGTAATAACTCATTGGGATGGCTGAAGACAGTCGCTGGATTGAGCAATGCAGAAGGAGGCGTTATTTATGTAGGAGTCGAAGACAAAACAAACAAGCTTATCGGCTTTGACAGAAAAGAGGCTGATAACGAACGCAATTACTTCAATAACGAAGTCAACCAACACGTCATACCACGACCGGATACAAGCATTACTTTCATCCCATACAAAAATAATGATAAAGAACTCTTTATTATGAAAATCGATATACCCGAATCCGCTGTTAAACCAATTACTGTAAAGTATAAAGAAGTATTAGGAATCTACATGCGAAGGGACGGCTACACGAACGGAGCAACTCTGGAAGAAATTATAGCAATGAGTGTAAGGTCAAGTTCAACTCAATACGACGAGCTGACTACCGACATCCCATATAAGAAGAATGATTTTTCCAAGCTCTTCACATTTTTCAAGGTTCATAATGACGGCCGGGAACTCACAGAAAGAACCCTTGACAGTATCGATTTTTTTGATAAGAAAAAGAATCTGAAGAACGGAGCACTGCTTTTCAAAGACGATTACTCCGGCGATAAAACCCACGTAAAATGTTCCCTCTTTTCAGGTTTTACCAGAGGAAGTGACAGAATAATTACCATCAAAGAATTTAAAGGCAATCTGACAGACTCAATTGCATTCATAATGGAATTTGTTCAGCAGAGGATGAACCAGACACTGATTAAAAAGCCACAAGGACGCACAGAAATCGACGCATACCCAGAGCGGGCTCTCTTTGAAGGAGTTGTAAATGCTGTTGCACACCGAGATTATTTCATGGACGGAACACAGATTCAGATTGATATGTTTCGGGACAGGCTGGAAATTACAAGCCCTGGAAGCTATTTCAGCGAAGGCAGGATAGAGCCTACATATAATCTTTCACAATTTTCATCAAAACGAAGGAATAAATTAATCTCTGCAGTATTTGTAGCTTGTTCAGTGATGGAAGCCGCAGGAACAGGATTTGGGAAAATAATTGAAGAATACAAAGAAGCGGACGCCATCCATAAACCTTTCATCTATTCTTCCTCTGATTATTTCAGACTGACCCTTCCTGATTTGACTCACTTAGATGGCATTAAGGAATTTCCTTGTCTTCTACAAGTTGAATTGGCACCACATGAAAGGTGTTCAATTCATGATGATAAGATACTTACCTACTGTGCACTTCAAGCAAGAACTTACTCCGAGATTGCCCAGATTCTGGGAATAAATGATTCAACCTATTTTAGAAAAAATATAGTCGATAGTCTCTGTAAAAAAGGTTATCTCAAAAATGTAAGTTCAAAGAACCCAAATCGATTCAGGACCTCTGAAGATATCATACGATACACAGGGAATAATAACGGCCTTCAAGAATAGATTCTTTCCACTTTTTTTCTACCCTTCATTTCTCTATCTATAAAGGTGGAGAGTGCGTGAATGAAGTCGTCATTACTTTTTTTGAAATTTCTCAAAAATTTTCATCACTAGGACATTAGATGACCTAGTGCCTGGCTTATACTGTAATCACAATAAGGAGACAAGAGATGACTTACTCGGAAACAAGAGAGATGTACACAATTTTCTATGCTGCAGGGGAAACAAAGAAAAAGGAAAGAAATGAAAAGATGTTAAACGCATTTAAACTCCTTTTTTCATGGTTTTTACCTTACTCCATAACAGCATTTTACACTACAAAGGGGCTCAATGCCTCGGGTGTGAGGTGCATTCTAATCTCTTTCGTTATACTTGCTCTTTCTTTTCTTTTTTCTTTGTACGCGTTGAAAAAGGAAAAAGTGTATGTACTCTTTACATTCTTTTGTTCATCCCTTATTGCCGTTTCTTCGGCCCTGACGGTACTTCTCTAGGGCCGCACCCAACACCTTTTTTTGAGCCGGGGAGACTCCCCGGCTTTCTTGCTTTTCCTTTTTCTTATTTAGGTTTATGCTCAAAGCATGAGTAATTTAATTGAAAGATATAAGTCGTTCCTGGACAACGGTAAAACAGAAAGGGAATGTGTCAACTCGGCTATAGCACTTGCAAAGGAGAAAGGCTATAAGGATTTAAATGATGTCTCCTCTCTAAAGAGCGGAGATAAGGTATATGTCAACAACTACGGTAAGTCAATTGCCTTCTACCATATCGGGAAAGGTGATATCGAGAAAGGTATGAATATCCTCGGCGCACATATCGACTCACCCCGCCTGGACGTAAAGATGAACCCTCTCTATGAGAGCGACGGGCTGGTATATCTTGACACACACTACTATGGTGGAATCAAGAAATATCAATGGGTGACACTTCCTCTTGCTATCCATGGTGTTGTTTGTAAGACAAACGGAGAAGTAATCTCGGTCAAAATCGGTGAAGACGATGACGACTTTACTTTCTGCATTTCAGATATCCTTCCCCATATGGCTCAGGAGCAGATGAAAAAGACAGCAGGCGAGTTTATTCCGGGAGAAGACCTTGATTTAATTGTCGGACTCGGTGAAAAGGAAAAAGACGAGAAGCAGGATAATGAGAAAGAAGAGAAGGAAAAGGCAAAAAAAAGAATTCTCGAAATTCTCAAGGAAAAATACAACATAACAGAGAAGGACTTTCTCTCATCTGAACTCGAAATCGTTCCAAGTGGCAGAGCTAGATACCTCGGACTCGATAAATCTATGGTCCTCGCATACGGTCAGGATGACAGAATCTGTTCTTTCACTTCCCTGGATGCACTTCTTGAAGGAGAAACAGAAGAAAGAACAAGTGTTTGTCTTCTTGTCGATAAGGAAGAAATCGGATCGAGCGGCGCAACCGGTATGGATTCAAGATTCTTCGAAAATGCAACAGGTGAAGTACTCGACAAAATGGGGAAATATTCTTCTCTCACACTACAGAGGGCAATGCGTAATTCAATGATGCTCTCGAGTGACGTCAACTCAGCTTACGACCCGCTTAACAGTTCACTTTACGACAAGAGAAACTCCTCCTTCCTCTCGGGTGGGGTCGTCTTCAATAAGTATACAGGTTCCCGTGGTAAGAGCGGCGCAAGTGATGCAAACCCCGAGTTTATATCAAAACTAAGAGCAACACTCGAGAAGAACAATATTCCGTATCAGATGGCAGAGATGGCTAAAGTCGATGTAGGTGGTGGCGGAACAATTGCTAAGTTCTCGGCTTATTACGGCATGCAAGTAATAGACTGTGGAGTTGCAATTCTATCAATGCACGCTCCATGGGAGATTTCAAGCGTATTCGATATCGAGAGCGCAAAGAACACATATAAAGCATTCCTTTCAATAAAGTAAAAGGATGCAGAATTAGTTAATGCCCGGAATTGCCGGGCATTATTACATAATATGTATATTTTTCTATAATTCAAATAATTAGTTATAGAACAAGATGTCTGAATATGTGGGGAAAGGCCAACATTCGCGCGAGAGAATAAGTTCCAGCGAGTCGCATATGCGCCTTATCTCCTTCATCCTCGGGATAACATCACTCTGGTAGTAATGAGACTCTCGAGAGCCCGAAAGACTATGAGCTTCCCTAATTGTAATCTTTAGTATATTGCACTCGGCATAGAGGTCATTTGAAAGAGATGAAACCTTACTCAATATCTCCTCTTCGCTTTCCGTTGAAGATGAAGGCAGAGCCTCTTTTATCCTGATAATACTCTTTGCAAGATCTGACGAGTATTTAACTGCCGCGGGGTAGATATCGCGCATGGCTATATCGCACATGGTGACAGCCTCGATATTGACACTCTTCGAGTACTCCTCGTGATGTATCTCCTTTCTGCTCTCGACTTCCTTAGCGCTGTATATCCCGAACTCCCCGAAGAGTTTTATATTCTTCTCTGCTGTATATTGATCAAATGCATCAGGAGCACTTTCCAGTATTAAGAGTCCTCTCTCTTCAGCCTCCTCTCTCCACTCAGGCGAATAAGCATTGCCGTTGAAGACAATTCTCTTGTGAGCGCTGTAGACTCTCTCTACAAGTTTTGTCACCGCTTCATTTAAATTGTCAGCACCCTTAAGCTCTGAATAGAATGACTTAAGGGCCGATGCAACTGAAGTGTTGAGAACAACAAGAGGCCCGGCAACAGAGAAAGAAGATCCCGGCATACGGAACTCAAACTTGTTTCCCGTAAATGCAAGAGGGCTGGTCCTATTGCGGTCGGATGAATCACGAGGGATTTCAGGTAGTACATGTACCCCGAGTTCAATCTTCTTTTTCTTCTTTTCCTCAAAGCTCTTACCACGCTCGATTGACTCCAGAATAGACTCCAGTTCGTCTCCTATAAACACCGAGACAACACTAGGTGGAGCTTCAGAGCCACCAAGTCTCTGATCATTACCCAGCGATGAGATGGAGACCCTGTACAGGTCCTGATACTCGTCCACCGCCTTAATGACGGCAACAAGAAAAAGGAGGAATATTGCATTATCAGACGGACTATCTCCAGGCTCGAGAAGGTTGACACCTGTATTTGTCGAGAGCGACCAGTTTATATGCTTACCCGATCCGTTGAGTCCTTCAAAAGGCTTTTCATGAAGTAAACATGCCAGATGATGCTTCTCGGCAATCTTCTTCATGAGCTCCATGGTTATCTGATTATGGTCGACTGCAACATTGGCTACAGTAAATACAGGCGCAAGTTCATGCTGGCACGGCGCAACTTCATTGTGACTGGTCTTTGCGTTGATTCCGAGTTTCCATAACTCTTTGTCTAAATCTGCCATGAATGAAGCAACACGGGTTCTGATTGCACCAAAATAATGGTCATCCTTTTCCTGACCTTTGGGACTTCTCGCGCCGAAGAGTGTACGGCCTGTGAGGATAATATCACGCCTCTTTCTGTAGTCGTTTTCATCAATCAAGAAATATTCCTGCTCCGGTCCCACCGTTGCATTTACGCGCTTGATGTCACTCTTACCAAAGAGTGCAAGAACTTTCAACGCCCATTCGTTGAGAACCTCCATACTTCTTAAAAGAGGGGTCTTTTTGTCGAGGACTTCACCCGAGTATGAGCAATAAGCTGTCGGAATGCAGAGAGTATCACCTTTAATGAAGGCATATGATGTCGGGTCCCAGAATGTATACCCCCTGGCTTCAAATGTAGCTCTCAGGCCGCCGGAAGGAAAGGATGAGGCATCGGGCTCACCTTTAATAAGTTCTTTTCCCGAGAATTCCAGAATAACACGTCCACCATCAACTGGAGATATGAAGGCATCGTGCTTTTCTGCAGTCATGCCGGTGAGAGGTTGAAACCAATGTGTATAGTGAGTAGCACCCTTCTCAACTGCCCAATTCTTCATTGCATTGGCAACACTGTTGGCAATTGTGATATCAAGGTCTTTCCCCTCTGCTATGGTTTTCTTGAGGGCCTTATATATATCTTTAGGAAGGCGCTCGAGCATAACTTCGTCATTGAATACCATCGAACCAAAATAGTCTCTAACTGTTTCCATTCTCTCTTCTCCGTCTCAATTTCTATACCACAAAAGAAGAATATTCCTCAACAGTTAGAGACAACAACAAATTATAACGAATTTTAAACAGTCCTAAGGAAATTCTAACAGTGCCTTGTCACTATTCTTTTTTAGGAAAACAAGAGATTGTTCTTCTCCAGATTCTATCATTATTCTTTTCATATCAAAGGAAGAGTTGCTACAAATGCATCATAAAATGATGCCTGAGCGTCTTCATCAAGGTCTGATTTCCTAAGGAATTCCTTCAGCTTTTCAAGAAAGAATTTCCTTTCTTCTTCCTTACCTTTTTGTATTTCTCTTTATTTCATTTCCTCTAACAAAGAGTTTATTACTTCTTCTTGAGTATTTTCTTCCGCTATACAGGTTTTTGCTATGTAATATCTCATTTCACTTGTACCCTTTGCTGTCTCAGGAGAGAAAAGCAACAAAATTCTCATACAATGAGTCCTGAAGGTTCTCCTCAAAGCCTGTTTTTTTGAAGAAAGTCTTTAGATTTTCAAGTATTGATTTTCTTTCTTCTTCTCTGCCTTCTTCCCTACCTTTTTCTCTGCCTTCTTCCCTACCTTTTTCTCTGCCTTCTTCCCGACCTCTTTCCCTACCTTCTTCTATCAAAGAATTCATCACAATTTCCTGTGCGTTGTTCTCTTCAATTATCATCTCTACCTCCGCTCTGTTCTCCAACATAAACTCTCGAAGCTCCTTTGTCTCTTCAGCCTCAAGGCAAAAATCAATAGCCATAGCCACAGTCTCAGCCGTACGCCCATAATCAAGGCAAAGCTCATCATACTTCCGGCACCAAACAATATATGCCCTGATTATACCCTCACTGTTATTTCGAGTGAAGTTTTTCACCCTTATTTTTAGGCTTTGTCCCAAAATAAATATATTTTTGGTTTCGTAATACTCGGGAATCCCGTCCGTACCTGTATATATAGAGAAGAAGTGCGGGGTATACAGCTCGGCAATTGCCACACTGCCGTATTGCCTCGAACTGTAGTTCTTTATGCCCCTTCTCAATGTCCTGAGGTAGTAATCGTTTATCCGAAACACAAGATTAGGACATTTTGTCGATTGTGCCTCAACAAGATAAAGATCTTTTCCTCTCACAAGAATTCCCAGATCATTGTAACTGCCGTTACATATAATGTTCTCGATAGTGACTATCTCAATATCATCTTCATCCACCTCTTCACCCGTAAGACAGAAAAGAAGCTCACGGGTGTACCTTGGCCTGGAAAAGATTGATGCGAAGACCGAATCCTTAATGTTACGTTTTGCTTTTTTTTCATTGTCCATATCTACTTAACGCTTTTTCTCCCCGTTTTTGTCAAAGATTGGGCAAAAATCATTTATTTTCTTAAAAAGCGGCTCGATATTTTTCCCTTTTGTCCTTTCTCCTTCTTGACACATCAGAGCAAAAAGAATAATTTTTCTTGCCATATTGAGGATGATATATGGACCTTTTTAAGAAGATATGGCTCAGAAGAGAAAAAAGGAAAGTTAAGCTTTCCGTCCTTTCTCTCACCTTCCAGGCTGACGAGAGAGGCCCTATCGAATAAAGCGAAGGACACCCGGAGAAGGTGCCCTCTTTTTTTGGAGGATTTTATGGCTAAACACATCTTTGTGACAGGTGGAGTTGTTTCGGGACTGGGTAAGGGTATTACTGCAGCTTCCCTCGGAAGACTACTGAAGGCAAGAGGCTTCAAGGTTGCCTCTCAGAAGCTTGACCCCTATATGAATGTAGACCCCGGGACTATGTCACCGCTGCAGCACGGAGAGGTGTTTGTCACGGAAGACGGAGCAGAAACAGATTTGGATTTGGGGCACTATGAAAGATTCATCGACGAGAATCTCTCGCGCTTTTCGAACCTCACGAGCGGCCGTGTCTACTGGAATGTACTTTCAAAGGAACGTAGTGGCGAATACCTGGGACACACAGTGCAGATTATTCCTCACGTAACAAATGAGATAAAAGAGTTTATCTATAACTGCGGAAGGAAAGAGAATGCAGATGTAGTCATCACAGAAATCGGGGGCACAACAGGAGATATCGAGTCACAGCCCTTTCTGGAGGCCATCAGGCAGATAGGACATGAAGTCGGAAGCGAGAATGCACTCTTCATCCACGTTGTTCTCGTTCCATACCTCAAAGCATCAGGCGAGCACAAATCAAAGCCTGCACAGCACTCTGTAAAGGAACTTATGAGCTCGGGGATTTTTCCCGACATCATCGTTCTCAGAAGTGACGAGCCTATCGAGGAATCAATCAAGGAGAAGGTTGCACTCTTCTGCAATGTAAAGAGGGACTCGGTAATTGAAAACAAGACTGTTCCAGTACTTTATGAGGCGCCTCTTATGCTCCATAGAGAGGGTCTCGATACCGCAGCATGCCGTATTCTTCACCTTGAAGAGAGAGAGGTAGACCTCACTGAGTGGGAGAAGATGGTTGAAAGAATCCATTCAGCTGATAAAAAAGTAACAATTGCAATGGTCGGCAAGTATATGGAGCTCCATGATGCCTATCTCTCTGTAATGGAAGCACTGAAACATGCATCATGGAATGAAGGCGCAACATGCACAATCGATTGGGTCGACAGCGAGACAATCAATGAAGAGAATGTTAAAGAAAGACTAAAGAGTGCCGACGGCATTCTCATTCCCGGAGGTTTCGGTTACAGAGGTGTTGAAGGAAAGATTGCAGCAACAAAGTATGCAAGGGAGAACAATGTGCCTTTCCTTGGAATATGCCTGGGCATGCAGGTTGCGGTAATTGAGTATGCGCGCTCAGTCCTCGGCCTTGATGGAGCATCATCGTCGGAGTTTGACAAAGACGGTAAATGCAGCGTAATCGACCTTATGCCTGACCAGAGGGGAGTAAAGAAAGGCGGAACTATGAGACTCGGCGCATATCCGTGTCAGATAAAGAAAGACTCTCTTCTCGAAGGCCTTTATAACACTTCACTCATTGAAGAGAGACACCGCCACAGATATGAGTTCAATAACGACTATAGAGAGCTCTTCGAAAGAAATGGTATGGACATTGTGGGAACAAGCCCGGATGGAAAGCTTGTGGAGGCAGTCGAGATTAAGGACCATCCATTCTTCCTTGCTGTGCAGTTCCATCCAGAGTTCAAGAGTAGGCCACAACGCCCAGAGCCATGCTTCACAGGGCTTATAAAGGCAGCACTTAAGAAAAACTAACTTTTTTCACTTCCCAGAAGGAGTCCGAGTGACTCCTTCACTCGGGAGAAACACCAATACTTTTTGACGCCGTTAGCTGAATAGTAGCAATACCAGCTCTTCTCGCTTTCCTTATACCTCACATCAAGTGACATTATATACCGCGAAGCCCAGCCCTCACGGGGTGTTGGCTGAATTAATTTTTTGAAGGTGAAATCCACTCCGTCTGTACTTGTGAGAAGGAGAATATTCGTCGTACTCTTTTTTCTTTCCTTATCATATGTGTAGGCGCATTCAAATGCCGCGACACCGTCGGAGCATTGGACAATATGGACAGAGCCGACGGCTAGATTACGGTACTCGTCATCCCCGTCTATGTCGAGAATCGGTTCGGGATTTACACGGTAGTCATGGTCCAGAAAATCAGATTCGGCATACATCAGTCTAGCCGTTGCTTTCTGTCCCGTATCGTAAAGGCGTGTCTCCCCCGCCCCGAAGTATAATCTGTACACCCCACCCTTCTCGATTATCTGCGGTCTCGATATCCTCACATTCCCGTCCTTGTATTGAGCCCGGGTTATCTTTGTTGAGTCCAGAACAAGCTTGGGCTCGGACCAAAGCTGAAGGTCGGTGGATGTTGTTACCATAATACGGGAGGACTTGAGATAGCTGTCCTTATTTTTATTGAGCGTAGTGCGGCTGTGTGTCTCATAGAAGAGGTAATACATGCCTCCTTCACGGAATATGAAAGGACTATGGCCCCGCATAACTATTGTGTGTTCCATCTTCCACTCAAGGCCGGATGTACTTGTAAGATGTTCCAGCCCTATCCAGGTATGGGCAAACATATGCCACAGTCCGTCCGGAGACTCCTCAGGAAGAAGATATGACGGGTCACAGAGCTTCAGCGAAGCGCGGGTGAGAATGGGCTCATCACTGAAGGAGTACCAATAAGCATTCTCGATTTTCTCCAATTCCTGAAAGCGCATTAATCTCTCCTCTTGTCCCTGCCTCGGCTGAAATCCCACTTTTTTGAGGCCCATGCAACGATTTTACGATATATGAGAAATGAAAGGACAAAGGAGAGGGTGATATCAACCATGGCGAGAACAGTGTAGAGGGTATCCGACATACTCGTTTTAGAGGCAATAAGACCAAGAATTACCGATAAAACTATAAATATTGCGACTATCAACACAAGGTTAACAAGTGTCAAAATCACCATTAAAAGGACTGTATTAACTTTCTTCTTTTCTTCCATCTTTCTTCTCCTTTTCTCTCTTCTCATTAACTATAAGAGAAATTATAAGTAATGCCACACTTATTACAACAGCACTGTCGGCAACATTCCATGTCGGAAAACGTTCCAGCCCGAATAGACCATAGAACTTGACAGAGATGAAATCAACGACTCTTAAAGAGCGGAATATACGGTCGATTATATTTCCGCACCCGCCGCCAAAGATCCCAGCAAGGCACCACTTCTGAAAGACTGTCAACTCTCTGTCGCTTTTTTTCGAAATAATAATGGATGCAACAAATGCCATAATCAGAATAGGAAATGCAACAAAAAATACATACTTCAGCGCAGTCGGAACATCCTCGCCGAGAGAGAATGCAACAGCGTTATTCCTTACGTGAACTATCCACAGGAAATCTGAGAAGAACGAATAGCCGATGGTGTTTTCCTTGATTGAAGCAACTATCCACGCCTTTGAAAGCTGGTCTACTGTTATTATCAAAGCCGAAAGAATAAAAGGCTTGAATCTCTTTTTTTCAATCACAGTCCCGTCTCCACATCTATAAACAGCGTCTCGAGGTTGTATTTTTTAGCACTCACTCTCTCAAGCGCCCTGACGCCGAAAGTCTCACTCCTGTAGTGTCCGAAAGCAAGCACTGAAAGACCATTCTCTATTGCATCAAAGTACACCTCATGATGCACTTCCCCGGTTATGAATAAATCGACTCCATCTTTTATTGCATCCTTTACATCACTCGATCCGCTGCCGGATACTATCGCAACACTCTCGATTTTTTCCTTTTTACATCCTTTAATCAGCGTGGGGTTATTACACTGTAGAAGAAGCATTATCTCCTCCTCACTCATGGGGAATGGAAGATTGCCCTTCACTCCTATCTTTTTTCCATCCCATTCCCCAAAGCCGTCAAACTCCTTCATGCCGAGAGTCAATGCTATCTGGGCGTTATTGCCGTATGGTATATTTGCGTCAAGTGGGATGTGTGAACAATAGAGAGCAAGATTTCCTTCCACCGCCCTTTTAACTCTTCTGTAGTGGGAACCCGTTATTGCCAGTGGTTTACCCCAGAAAAGGCCGTGGTGTACAACAAGGATATCAGCACTGTTTTCAACAGCCCTATCTATTGCTTCATAAGATGCATCTACTGCAAAGGCAACCTTCTTTATCTCTCTATCATCCGTCTCAATCTGAAGGCCGTTGAGAGAAATATCGCCGAATGAGGAGGGAGATAAAATTCCATCCAGCTCAGTTATATATTCTTTAATTGTCATGGCCCAATTATATTGTTTATGAAAGTTGTAGTCCACAAGAGAAAAGAGAGAGAGCTCATTTGACTAGAATGTGCTACTTCATTACATTATTCGCGTGTTAAAAGAAATAAAAAGAAAAGATATAGAACTCAATTTCAATGATTATGATTTCTCGCATATAGAAAAAGGGGACAAGATAATCGGACAGGATAAGGCTATGGGGCTGTTGAAGCTCGCCCTCTCGATTGAGCGTCCGGGATACAACATCTTTCTCTCGGGAGATGAAGGCTCGGGCAGGCTTACGGCATTGAAGCAAGAGATTGCCTTAATCGAGAACGACCTTACATCCCTTGGGGACGCAGCATATGCTTTTAACTCCTCTCACCCATCCAGACCGCTGGCGCTTCTATTCGAACGTGGGGGTGCTGTTCTCTTTCAGGATGACCTGGATAGACTCAGAGAAGGAGGAACAACAAAAGAGGAACTCATCAAAAAGTGGGGAGATGACAGGGAAAAGGAGAAATTTATCTCAACTCTCCCCCCTTATGAAGAAAACTCGGCAGCATGGATTATAAACATCGTGCTTGACCGCTCTCACTACCACAGACGTCCTCTCATCATAGAGACACATCCCTCAAAGGCATCACTCTTCGGCATGGTCGAGAAGGATGAGGCAGCAGCGCCTCACCTTTGTGTCAGATGTGGCAGCTATCAGGATGCGGCGGGAGGATTCTTGGTACTGAGGGCAGACGAAGTTGTCTCCTCCGAGGAGTTATGGCCGACTTTAAAGCGCTATTTGGATATGACAATGCGCGCACTCTCGAGTACTGCAGTCCAGGGAGAACTCATGGGCTCTGTAAGGCCTTCCCCGATAAGAATGCTGACAAAAGTTATTCTTTTGGGACCCGAGGAACTCTACTCGTCGCTTGTGGAGAGGGACGAGACGCTCTTGAGGTACTTCAAAGTATCTCCAGAGTTCGATTATTCAATGCAGAAAACCGAAAAAAACATATACGGAACTGTCAGCTACCTCAAGAAAGAGGGTTCAAACATGCTTAAGCAGGAAGATTCTGCCTACCGTGAGATACTCCGCTACTCATCATTCATTGCAGAGGACAGGACCCGCCTTACCACCCAGCTCTCGATTCTCGGCGACCTTATCAAGGAGGCCGAAGTTGATGCAATTGGTAAAGGTGAATCGACAATCAAGGACTCAAATGTGCGCTCAGCTTTAGATAAGCGTGATTACTACTCGTCAGGGGCCGAGGAACACATAAATGATGAGATAAAAGACGGCACGATGGTTATGTCGCTCAAAGGAATGAAGACGGGAGTCGTAAACGGGCTTGCTGTAATGGACAGGGCTCTCACATCCTTCGGAACGCCATGTGTCATATCAGCAACCGTTGCGCCTGGGACGGAAGGGATTGTCAACATCGAGCATGAGGCGGGACTCAGTGGCAACATACATGATAAGGGGCTTTTGATTCTTGAAGGCTACCTCAGGCATATGTACGCACAGGATTTTCCCCTCTCTCTCTATGCAGGAATATGCTTCGAGCAGAGCTACGGTAGCGTCGACGGAGACAGCGCATCTTCTGCCGAGCTGTACGCCCTTTTATCTGCAATAGGACGCTTTCCCGTGCGTCAGGACATAGCAGTTACGGGATCTGTCAATCAAATGGGAGAACTTCAGCCTGTGGGAGGCATAAACGAGAAGATTCAGGGATTTTTCAATGCATGCTCGGCCTGTACGCTTACAGGAACACAGGGAGTAATAATCCCATACCAGAATAAGGATTCCTTAATTCTTCCATATCGCATAGAAGACGCAATAGAAAACGGCTCATTCCATATCTGGACGATATCATCAATAGATGAAGGCCTGGAGTTACTCTCAGGCCTCAAGATGGGAGAGAGGGACAGAAAAGGTAACTATCCACTACACACCATAAACCGTGCAATCGAAGACGAACTCAAAAATCTCTGTCGTGCAAGCCAGAGTATTAAATAAGGCCCAGCACGATGATTGCGATTATAATCAAAGGAAGGATGTAGCTTAAGTAGAACCTCATGGCTTTGGATGAGGAGTACTTCAACCCGTTTCCTGTGTTGGCTTCAAGGAGGAAATTGTCATATCCCCAACCGGCTTTGTTTGTGCAGAAAAGGCACATGACAAGAGATCCCAGAGGTAAGAGGAGGTTACTTACTAGGAAGTCCCAGCTGTCAAGAAATCCCCTACTTCCAATTACAGTTACCCCAGAGAGAATATTGTACTCGAATGCAACAGGAAGCGAGAGAAGAGTAAGGCATATTGCATTGACGATAACGCTCTTCTTTCTCGAGAAGCCGAATGTATCCATAAAGGATGCAATTATATTCTCCATTACTGCAATTACTGTGCTGAGAGCTGCAAATGACATGAAGACGAAGAAGAGTGTTCCCCATATTCTTCCCCCTGCCATATTAACAAAGACATTTGGAAGTGTAACGAAGATAAGGCTCGGCCCAGCGTCGGGGGTTATGCCGTAGCTGTAGCATGCGGGGAATATGATAAGGCCCGAGGAAAAAGCGACAAAAGTGTCAAGGGCACAGATTCTGACGGCCTCTCCTGGGAGAGAGTGATCCTTACTCATGTAGGTTCCAAAAATCTCCATTGCGCATATTCCGAGAGAAAGGGTGAAGAACG
Source organism: Muribaculaceae bacterium (assembly GCA_963623755.1). Taxonomy (GTDB): domain Bacteria; phylum Spirochaetota; class Spirochaetia; order Sphaerochaetales; family Sphaerochaetaceae; genus Ornithospirochaeta. The sequence continues at coordinate 36,492 of CAVFNE010000001.1, forward strand.
CCTGGTTCATTGCAGCAACTATTATGTTGATAAGCCCGTTCTTCTCGACAGCATCAACGGAAGGAACAAGATAGAACTTGAGCCCTTCCCCTGCTCCGGGAAGCGTAAATGAGTGGATGACAAGAATGATAATCAAACCCAGGAGACCGAGCATCATCGTCTTCGAAACCTTCTCAACTCCATTCTGGAGACCGCGTGCACAGACTAGAACGCCTACCGCGACGGCAAGAAGCATGAAAATCAAACTCTCGGATGAAGAGGCAAGCATTTCTGAGAATACGGAAGAAACATCTGAGGATGGAGTAAACTCCCCCTTGAGGAACTTCCATGTGTAGTTCATCATCCATCCCGTTACAGAGTGATAGAACATCAGGAGTAGATAGCACCCCGCTATCGAGAAATAACCTTCAATGTGCCACTTTGTACCTTTCTTCTCCAGGACTTTGAAACCGTTGACGGTGCTTTTACGGCTGCCCCTTCCGATTCCTATTTCCATTGTCAAAACCGGGACACCCATAATCACAAGGAAGACCAGGTATATTAAAACGAAGATTCCACCACCATACTGTCCGACAAGCCACGGGAACTTCCATACGTTTCCGATTCCAATTGCACATCCGGCCGAAACAAGCAGAAAACCGAGCCTGGTTTTGAAGCTTTCTCTGTTATCCATTATTTTCCTCATTCGCTGCCCAATAGTGTAAAAGGACAGCCACAGCTGATGCTACATTAATTGAGCCTTTTACTCCATACTGTTTAATCGAAACACGGCCGAGAGACTCATCACACCTTTTTAGGGAAGACGGCGACACCCCCTCTTCCTCGCTTCCGATTACGCATACCGCCCTCCTGGGGAATTTAAAGGAGTTTATATCACACCCGCCTGTTTCAAGGGCAAAACAGGGCTTCGTAATATCCTCCAGCTCCCTGAACTCCCACTCAACAGCGTCAACTGTACCCCGGCTTGTTCGCCTCGCCCTCTCATGTAGAGGAGAAGCACTTCCCGGAGAAAGGTATATTTTCTCAACCCCGAAAGCTTCCCCCGAGCGGAAAATCGACCCCACATTATATGGAGAACGCAGGTGATCGAGGTATAAAGAATGTGGGAAAATCGTCCTTTTTCCCCAGTCTATATCTCCCTTCTCATCTCTTATGTCCCAATCGGCTCTACTCTCCCCGAGGATGGAAAGTGTGCGGTAATAGATATCGTCCCAGTCCTCCTTTCCTCCACGGGAGTAAAAGTAAAGAATGTCCTCTTTATCCTTTTTTGATAGGAGCTCCTCTTCGACGAGTTCATCCAGGGCATCTTTTATATATCCATTGTCAAGAGAAGTAAGAGTGGCAATGTGAAAAATCTCACCCAGTTTTCTCACTCTGACTCTCGGCTTGAGAGATCTAATCTTCTTTATCGTTATCACATCCGTCCCCCGGAACTACTAAAAGCACAAACTCGCCCTTTATTGCATCTTTTTCTTTATAGTGGATAAGAATCTCTTCTGGAGTACCAACAGTAATCTCCTCATGTGCCTTTGTCAGTTCCCGTCCCACTACTATGCGCTCGATTCCTTCCATCTGAGACAATTCTTCGATTGTCTTAAGGACCCGGAATGGAGACTCATAGATAATAAATGCATTACCCTGCAAGACAAGAGCTTCAAGTCTTTTCTCCCTTCTTCCCTTCTTGGGCGATAGAAAACCCTCGAATGTGAAAGCTTTACCGATTCTCCCCGAAGCCGAGACAAGGGTAACAAATGCAGATGCACCGGGAATCGGGACAACAGGGTTATCACTTAAGGTACGCACCATCTCGCTGAGCCTGCTTCCCGGGTCAGATATCCCCGGAGTTCCTGCATCGGAGCAATATGCAACATCAAGACCATCCTCTAGGAGTGCAATAATCCCTTTTGCCGACTCCTCCTCGTTATATGAGTGGCATGCAATCAGCCTTTTCTTTATTTCATAATGTGATAATAAAAGCTGCGTGTGCCTTGTGTCCTCGCATGCAATCACATCGACTTCCTTCAATATCCTTAGCGCCCTGAGTGTTATATCTTCAAGGTTGCCTATCGGTGTCGCCACCATGTATAAAGTACCCATACCTGAAGTTTATTCTTTTTTCACCTCTTTATTAAGTCTGTCCCTGTACTTACGATACATCCCACGGAATTGGTCATAAGTGAGCCCCATCCCTGCTGCAGCTTCCTTCTGACTGCCGCCACAATCCTCAAGAGCTTTCTTCAAAAAGGTAATATCGAGATTCTCACGTGCTTTTTCGTACTCGTTAACAAGCCATACTTTCTCTTCCTTTTTATCTTCATATGGATTTTTAAACGGGTCGAAAACCACATTTGTTATGTTTCCGTCACGGCTGTTATATACAGCCCTTTCAACTGTATTCTTAAGCTCTCTTATATTTCCCGGCCACGGGTATGATAAGAGCTCCTCTTTTACTTTTTCACTGAAAACAGGGTTCCACTCACGGCCGCATTCATTTGCCATCCTAAGTGCAAAATAATCAGCAAGAAGGAGTATATCGTTATCTCTCTTTCTCAAAGGAGGCACGAAGATGACATCAAAGCTCAATCTATCGAGTAAATCTTCTTTGAACTTTCCCTCCTCACTCATTTTCTTCAAGTCTGCACTCGTTGCACCTATTATCCTCACATCAACCTTACGCGTTTCAGAACTTCCAACTCGTTCAAAGGTTCCGTACTCTACTACACGGAGAATCTTCTCCTGAACAGAAAGTGGAATAAGAGCGATTTCATCAAGAAAAAGCGTCCCACCGTCAGCTTCCTCAAAGCGGCCCTTCCGCGTCTGATATGCCCCTGTGAATGCCCCCCTTTCGTAGCCGAAGAGCTCGCTTTCGATAAGAGCGGATGGAAGAGAAGCGATGTTTATTGTCACAAGACTTTTATCCCAGCGACGTGACATATAATGCAACCTCCGCGCCGCTATCTCCTTTCCCGTCCCCCTCTCTCCCAGGATCAGCACAGGCCTCTCAGCATGCGCTAACAGTGCAATTTTACCCTGCATATCAAGAAAAGCCCCGCTCTCCCCAATTGTCTCATTTGTTCCTTCCATAGGTTAATCATACCTTCAAATGGTAAAAAATACCAATATATTTATCCTCCAAACTCCTGTTTCTTTGTTTAATTTTGATTCAAATCCTTATATTTAAGGTAAATATAGATTTTTGGCACAACCTTTTCACATAAATAAGCATAGGAGATAAAAAAAAATGGGTATTTTCACAAGATTCAAAGATATCGTAAATTCAAACATCAATTCCATCCTCGATAAGGCCGAGGACCCCGAGAAGATGTTGAGATTAATGATTACAGAGATGGAGGACACAGTAATCGACCTTAAGACTAGCACTGCATCCCGTATGGCTGAAGCAATCAGGCTCGACAAAAAAATGGCAGAGGCAGAGGACACGGTAAAGCGATGGGAGAAGAGAGCCGGACTTGCCCTCGAGAAAGGCAGAGATGATATGGCACGGGAGGCTTTAGTCGAGAAGAGGAATGCCGAAAAGGAAGTAGAGAGAATAAAGACAAGTGTTGTTGCACTGAAGAACACAATCGAGGAAGGCAAAAAGGAGATGTCGACCCTTGAAGAGAAGATTAAAAGCTCGAAGGAAAGACTTGACAGCCTCAGAAATGAAAACTTGAGAGCTCAGGAGAGAGAAAGAGAGAAGGTAAACCTGAATGCCAGATTCGAGGATCTGGAGAACAGAATAAACAGGATGAATGCTTACTCCTCCCTTAACAGGGAAAAGAAGGAAGAGGACGCGGAGAGCAGATTCCAGAAGATGGAGAGGGATGAAGAGATTGAGAAAGAGATGGAACGCCTCAAGAAAGAGAAAGGTATCAATTGATGGGTGGAATTCTTTTTTTCATATTCATATCTCTCCCTCTGATAATAGCTCTCTTTTCTCCAGTGTTGAGAGTAAAGAGAAAATTAGGGAGGTTGAGTTAAGAAAAGCAATCCGTCTCTTAAGAAGAGGGTTGATAATCTCGACACTATTATAAAGAATCGTAAATATAAGGAAGAAAGACAATGGCAGTAAAAACCAGAAGATGGACACGATCCCCGAGAGGTAGGATATTTGGGGTTGTAACGGGCCTCGCAGAATGGAGGGGGCTCAACGCAGAGATGCTGAGAACAATCGTCTTCATAATTACTATTTTATCCGGAGTCGTCCCCGGCTCGATTATATATCTTATTCTTGCCCTTATACTCCCCGAACAGAGTGAAGATGACATAAGAAGTACCGACTACTGGAGACGGGAGGAACACAGGGACAGACGAAAAGCCGAAGATGCCTCATTTAAAGAGAGTGACGACATCGAGAAGGAATATGAAAACCTTAAAAGAAAGGTCGAGTCCATGGAAGACGACATCTTCGATAAAGAAAAGGATTGGGATAACCGCTTTAAAAGTAGTTAACTCTCCATTAATGCTGCTTCCTCAGTGGAGCAGTTTTTTTCGGCCCAAAATAAACTAAATATAGTTCAAAGAAAGTAAATAAATTCACTTATGCTCCCCTGAAGATTCAGCACTCGATGTTAACAAGACAGAAATCTCCCAATCAAACCAGCCCAGCCATAGAGTTGAGATTTTATGAACAAAATACCGTTTTGTCCCAAATATTAACAATTCTTTCATAAAGAACAAAATAAACAATCATTTTCCTGCAAATTAAGCACAAATAATATTGCTAAAAAGAAACTTTATACTCCATTATCTCTCTATACTAAACTTTTTTCTTTTTAAGAGTTGTTTATGACACGGGGGACATATGAACGGAGTACAGGCTAAAGTCGACAAAAAGATAGACGCAATGGAAGAGGGGTCGGTCTTTGCTATCACAGACCTATTCAGCTGTGGAAATTATGAGGCTGTGAGGAAGGCCCTCGTAAGAATAGAGACTAAAGGAGCAATAAAGCGGCTCTTACCGGGAATCTACACAAAAGTCGTGAAAGGAGAGACCATATCATATGAAAATATTGCATATGCAATTGCAAGAAAGTGTTCCTGGACAATAGCTCCCACAGGAGATAGGTGTATTAATATAATAGGATTAAGGGATTTCCCATATGAGCGCTACTCATATATCAGTACCGGCGCATACCGCTCTTACAACATACTCAATCAAAATCTCACATTCCATCACACTTCAGGAAAGGACCTCACCTCCCTCTCCTACAAATCAGCTGTCGTCGTTCAGGCTTTGAAAGCAATCGGGATGAATAACATAACAGTGAGCGACAGAGAAAAAATACGAGATTATCTGACATATCAGGATAGGGTTATGATCAAAAAAGAATGCACTAAATGTACCAAATGGATTCACGATACCATTCTAAGCATTGTTGATGAAAAATAAACAGCCAAGGAGATTCTTCTTATAGAGTTTAAAGGAGGGGGAATTGAGAATTTCTAATAAGAAGAAAACTCTGAGGCTGAATATAAACATAATACCAGTGGCAGTGCCACCTAAAAAAGAAATGCTAAATAAAAATAAGAAGAAGGGAGGAAAAAGTAGAGGGAGACATACGTATATTATTTCTATTAACCTTTTCTTCGTTATTTCTTAATTTTTACCTGCCTTTTTTTGGTTGTTAGTCTATAGATTTTGTTAACTCTTGTATACATATATTTACAAAATTTTTGTCGAAAGGTTTTCTATAAGATAAGATTAAAAACTGTCTTTTTATACAAAACCATATAAATTCGTGCCGATTTGTTTGTTTTTCCAAAAAATTCAGCAACTGCACAAAAATTGTAGTGACTTAAATTTTTTACGATGCCGTCATGTAACATCCATTAGTTTAATATGTTACGTTTATTACCTTTAACGGTTGTAAAATCTTTTTTTCATTCCCTTTTGTCCCCTGATATTATTCTAGAAAAGATTTCACACGAGTGATAATATAAATCAACTCCAAAGGAGAATTAAGATATGGAAGAAGCTTTTATGCAGAGGACAGTTACCTGCGGTCAGCTCCGAAGAGCAGACGAAGGAAAGACTGTTATCCTCAACGGATGGGTTCACAGAGACCGTAATCATGGTGCTCTCCACTTCATCAACCTTCGCGACAGATATGGTCTGACACAGGTTGTTGTCGACGATGATGCCTCTCCTTCTCTTCAGGAAACAGCAGGAATGCTCAAGCTTGAGTACTGTATTGCAGTCAAAGGTATTGTCCGCAGAAGACCCGATGAGATGATAAATCCCGATATGCTTACGGGTGAGATTGAAGTCAAGGCAACAGATATTCAAATCTTGAGCCAATGTGCAGTCCTTCCCTTCATGATTGAGGACGAAAACAGTGCAAGAGAAGACCTGAGACTCAAGTACAGATTCCTTGACTTGAGAACAAAGGGCATGCAGGAGAGAATCAAGCTACGCCATGAACTGATTAAGTCCATCCGCCAATATTTCTATAAGACAGACTTCTATGAAATAGAGACCCCGACATTAATCCGGTCTACCCCTGAAGGCGCAAGAGACTTTCTTGTCCCATCTCGTATATACCCCGGAAAATTCTTCGCACTTCCTCAATCTCCTCAACTCTATAAGCAGATTTTGATGGTTTCCGGATTTGATAAGTATTTCCAGGTTGCAAGATGCTACAGAGACGAGGATCCGAGAGGAGACAGACAGCTTGAGTTCACACAACTTGATGTCGAAATGAGCTTTGTCAAGCGTGACGATGTACTTGCCCTGATGGAAGACCTCTTCGGCTATGTCTTCAAGGATGTAATGAATACAGAACTCCCATCACACTTCAGAAGAATCACGTACCATGACGCAATGAACACATACGGGTGTGATAAACCTGATTTACGCTTCGGCTTGGAAATCAAGGACGGGTCAGAGTGGGCTGTTAAGTCTACATTCAATCTCTTCAGAGAAACAATTGAGAACAAAGGCTTTATCAAATACATTGTCGCCCCGAAGACAGAAGGACACGACTATACACGTAAGTACATCACAGAGCTTGAGGACGCAGCAAAGGTTTACGGCGCTAAAGGACTGTGCTGGATGAAGGTAGAGAACGACACACTCTCAGGTGGAGTGGCAAAATACTTTACCGGTATGGAGAAGGAAGTTCTTGAAGAGACAGGTGCACATAATGGTGATATTATCCTCATGATTGCACACGATAACTGGAAGAAATGTTGCAACTCGATGGGAGCCGTCAGAAGTAAGCTCGGCGCCAACCTCGGCCTTATTAAAGAAGGATATGAGTTCTGCTGGATTATCGACTTCCCGCTCTTTGAGTACAATGAGGATGAAGGACATTGGGAGGCAGCTCACCACATGTTCAGTATGCCACAGGTTGAGTATCTCGATACACTTGAAAGCGACCCAGGTTCAGTCAAGGGAGACCTTTACGACCTTGTTCTAAACGGCTATGAACTTGCGTCGGGATCTATAAGAATCCACGATATCGAACTGCAGAAGAGAATCTTCCGTATCTGCAATATTCCGGATGATGTTGCACAATACAAGTTCGGGTTCCTCCTTGATGCCTTCAAGTTCTCACCACCACCGCACGGAGGAATCGCACCCGGCATCGACAGACTCGCAATGATCTGCGCCGGTCAGTCATCCATCAAGGAAGTCATCGCATTCCCGAAGAATACGGCAGCACTCTCCCCGATGGACAACTCACCTAACTGGGTTGATCAGAGTCAGCTTGATGAGCTGGGTCTTATCATCGACGAAAAGAAGAAATCAACAAAGTAACTCTTCAGCCCCCGGAAAGCCGGGGGTTCTTAATTCACCTTCCAGTATCCAGTCTTATTAGAACCGACACGCTCACTAACTCCAACTGACAAGATAGTGCTCAAGAGGCTCCTTCTTGGCATCTCTATTATGGTCGAATTTTATGCCGACTATTTCATGAGTCTTGTCATCAACAATCAGACAAGATAACCAAACTTCTCTCCTAGCATAACTGCACTTGTTCGACAAAGCTGATATGTATTGCCCACCTCATCAGGATCGAACCAATTAACCTTGAATTCAAACCATTTCCTCTCATTAGGATATGCTGCAAGCTCCTTAACAACAGGTTCTAATCCTTTCATAATCGCCCCCTATTACATTTATATATGTTGACCAAAATGCATGATATATGAGGCAATAAATGGGGGTAACAAATATTAAGTTTAATTCGTTATACTTATGTAAATTATTTTATACAGAATCAATTTAAACGGGGGGTGATAAACTTCGCTATTTTCCCTTAGACTCGAAGAAAAATCCAATCGTTTTTCACTTTCTATCTTTCATTTATCACGTTTATATGGCAATAATAGATTGTGAGATAAGTTATGGAACATACTATCGGGAAAATTGAATGTTTTTCATCTTTCAGATCATCAATGCTTGATTACTTTGCACTTTATAGTACCGAAGAAAAAAAGTGTCATAAGAGTACAATCTCACACCGGATAGCCATTGCACTGGCTAAGTACTTTCCATCTTTCCTTGTAGATATCGACTACAACAAAGCTGATATTCTCGTTCACAAAAACGGGGAGAGGGATATTCTTGCAATATTCTGGTCGAACACATATCTGACAGCTGAAGAAAAGGAAAGAGCTCAGAACTACCACCTGAAGAACAAACCCAACCTTACCCTCGCATTCTCACTTCTCGAAGAAAAAGGCTACATCCTCATATACAGATTCGAGGACAACTATCTGGAATACCTGCATATAAACAAGGATGGTTTCTCTGAGCGACTCTTGAAAAAGTGCATCATAAAGGATGAAAAGGAGCCATCACTTTTCTCCTCAAAGAAGAGAAAGACTAAGACTCAACAGGATCAATGACCCTTGCCTCTCCTATCAATTTATATACAGCCCTCTTATGGGCATCCTCGCACCCGTCCCAAGGTTTATCGAGATTCTCGCTCTTATATTTCTGTGTCATCCACCAGTCGTCATGTCTCACTCTTTCAAGAGATTTCTTTAGGAGTGAGAAAAGCTCCTTCTGAAAGGTTACGTACTCATCTTTTTTGAGTGCATCTTCCGCTATTTCAGAGACGATTAATGTATGGTGGAGACAGAGACCTTTTGAGGAGAGAAAAGCTTTTTTAAACTCCACATCAGTAGAGAAGAGCGATGAGAGGGTGAATGCATAGCGATAAAGCCTATCGTTCATTCTCGAGCACACAAGGCATCCCTTTTCACGGCTATCGGCCTCTTTCCTGAACCTCTCTATTTCTTTTTTTATTCCCCTCTCGTTCTTTGCCCCCTCTATTGCGTCGAATGCTTTTTTTAAAATCTTCTCATTCTCACCGTAGTAGGTATCCATAGTGAGAGCAAGGCTCTGGGGATTTCCTCTTTCGGTAAGAAGAGTATAGTGATGAGGGCAGAAGCCATGCTTATTCGTCATTATTCTCACTTCGCTCGTCATGATTGCAGGGGAAAGGTAGTAGCCTACGCTGTCTTCCTCTGCTTTTTTCATCAACGAGCATATAGGACACTCGGTGTTCTCTTTAAGAGCGTCCCAAAGCGGGATTGTCTCGAGAACTACTTTCACGCCAGAAGTTCCTCAGCCTTTTTTGCTATATTTTCACCGGTAAAACCAAATGCTTCTTTCAAATACTGGAGGTTACCGACTTCGCCGAATCTTTCACCTACGTTGACAAAGCCCATCCTGGTTGGAATCGTCTGAGCAAGGTGCGCACTTATCATTTCCCCCACTCCTCCGGCATACCTTCCGTTCTCGCATACAAGGACACGTCCGCAGCGGGAAGCAACCTTTTCAACAAGCTCAGTGTCGAGAGGTCTGATTGTATGCAAATCGACAACCGTTGCCTTGATTCCCTTCTTTTCAAGTATTTCGGCAGCTTCCATTGCGCCGTCGACCATCACAATACCGGTTGCAATAATGGCAACATCTTGGCCATCTTTGAGTTCAATTCCCTTACCAAGCTCAATTTTATCACTGAGGTTATATCTGAAGTTTATGCCCTTACGTGGTGTCCTTATATAAGCACTCTGACCGCTCTTATATACCTGCCACGTTAAATCATATAATGACTGTGCGTCACTGGGCTCCACAATAACAAATCCCGGAATCTGTCTCATGAGGGCAATATCTTCAAATGGCATGTGTGTGCCACCGTTAGCCTGTGCTGTGATGCCGGGGTCTGAGCCTATACATACAGCCCTCTGGTGGGCATAGCCGATAGATATAAAAAGCTGGTCGTAATCCCTGCGTGACATAAAGCAGCCGAAGGAATGGATTACCGGAATAAACCCCACGCTTGAGAGCCCCGCGGCAACACCTACCATATTCTGTTCAGCAATTCCCGCGTTGAAGAACCTATCTGGAAATTCCTTCTGGAAAGTCGTTGATCCTATACATGAAGAAAGGTCTGAATCGATAAAACAAACCTTTTCGTCCCCGCGTGCTATATCTACAACGGCGCCGATTACTGCTTCTTTATAATGATTGAAATCGTGTGCATCCCTTTTCATTACTTACTTCTCCTTTCCTCAAGAACTTTGATGGCTTCTTCTGCCATTTCGGGCTTGATTGCCATCGAATGATTAGCCTTGACGCCTTCGCCGTAGACATAGCCTTTACTCTTCTGTGTAAGCATGACTATCATATGAGGCTTACCTTTTGTCTTCTTTGCATTCTCGATTGCGTCATATAAAGCCTCAATATCATGGCCGTTTACAACCACTGTATCCCAACCGAAGCTTTCCCAGCGTTTTTTTACATCCTCTGCTTCTTCCGGGATTATATCTTTTGTGTATCCGTCAAGCTGCTGACCGTTGAGATCCTCGAATGCGATTACTCTATCTAGCTTCTGAGCACCTCCAAACTCTGCAGCCTCCCATATCTGGCCCTCCTGACTCTCACCGTCCCCGATAATCGAGTACGTGTAAGCATCAACGCCTTTAAGTCTATTACCGAGGGCTATCCCCATTGCCACCGAAAACCCCTGACCGAGGGAACCTGCAGTAAAGTCTATCCCAGGAGTCTTTGTCATATCACAATGGGAAGGTAGTTTGGTGCCGCCGCGGTTAAGAGTGGAGAGCATCTCCATCGGGAAAAATCCTTTTAAAGCCAGAGTTGCATAAACAGCAGGTCCTGCATGGCCCTTAGAGACAACAAGCCTGTCCCTGTCCTCTTTCTTCGCTTCCTTTGGATCCACATTCATCTCTTTGAAGTATAACAGTGCCAGAAGGTCACATATACTCATCGCCCCGCCTATATGTCCGTTTCCGAAGGATGCAATCTCCCTGATTGTCGCACTTCTGATTAAAAATGCCTTCTCATTCAATTCGTCCAATAATTTCTTGTCCATTTTGTTCAGCGCATCAGCGCTATCTCCTTTTTCTGTTCTTCTGTTAAATCCTCGACCTTTACTATATGTGAAAGAAAGGTTAGTTTACATGCCTGTTCCAAGCACTCCAGTCTATCAAATGCATTGAGAATACTACTACCGACAGCAAGTGCACCATGCTTTTCCAAGAGCACTGCATTCGAGCCGTCAGCTATCTTGTCACTCACCTTCTCTGCAAGTTCCTTTGTGCCCATCCTCCTGTATTCAACCTTCACAACTTTATCCAACAGGTACCAGCTTTCAGCAATAAGTGCAGTGTCAACTTCGTCTCTTGAGGCGGAGAAAAGGCAGGAGAATGTCGGATGGGAGTGACATACACTCATCACATCCTCTCTCTTGAGATAAATCAAACGATGCATCTCTGTTTCTATACTGAGTCTCTTATCGGGGGTAAGATTCTCCCCAGTTGGAATATCTACTACTGCAATATCTTCTGCAGCAAGTGAGGATTTATCCTTTCCCGATGGCGTAATCACCATTCTGTCGTTGACCCTTATGCTTATATTGCCGCCCGTTGATGTGGTAAGCCCCCGCTCATAACATCTTTTCATGAAAAGGGCAACATCTCTCTTTGCCTCTGAATACTCATCCATAAGTGAAGTTTAACACAAAGATTTACTTTGGTGGATATAAAAAACAAGCGCTTTTGTGCTAACTCATGACTGAACTGTACGCCATACTTATCAAAGTGCCACTTTCTTCCACTCTACGATATTCTTCTCCTCAGTAGAAAAGTTGATACCTAACAGCTCTATTCCCTTTCTTCTGTCAAGATAAGGTAAGTAGTATTTCTTCTCTCTTATCTGCTCTATCGCATTCTCTGCACTCTGATTAAACTTGAATTCGATTATGTAGATAACCTCGGGACATGTTACGACACAGTCGATTCGTCCTATGTTGGTCGAAACTTCACCGATTATATCAGCACCCATTGTCCTCATCATACACATGAATGCTGCATGCCATACATTCTCCTGATTGAATATAAGTTCATGATATGGAATGGAGGCAAAAGTAGCTTTGAGAGATATAACAGCCTCATCAACTCTTCCGTTGTAAAAAAGTCCGAGAAGTGATAGTCCTTCATACTCGACGGCAGCAGAACCGAGATACAAAGGAAGTATTATCCCCGTGAGGCCTTCTTCTACTTCCTTATTCGGATAACCGAGAGTATATAGATATTTGTTCTCAATCTTCTGCACTTTTTTTATTGTCAGATAGCCACTCTGGTATAAGAGTGAAAGAAAATTGCGTTTACTCACATCCGTCTTTGCCATTTCGATAATATCTACAGCTTTCAATATGTCATCAGAAACTGTAATCTCTGTGTCAATGGAGATGTCGAACTTAACTCTCCTGGCTGTTTCAACAAGGAGATATGCCATCCCCCCGGTGTTAATCCAATAGTTATTGAAATCTTTTCCACCTTCCCTGAAGAAAAATCCTATCGAGACAGGGTTGTAGACTGTCTCTCCATTCGGCGAGAACAAATATCCGTCATACCACCTCTTTATAAGTGCAAGATACTCCTCTCTGCTGTACCCTGTGTTTTTTATTCCCTCTTCTATGTAAGGGGCGAAGTTATCTTCCATTTCCTCCTGAGTATAACCGTACATTGTTGCATACTTGTCATTCATAGATATATCAACAAGGTTATTCATTGCCGAGAATATGCTCATTTTAGAGAATTTGGTAACCCCGGTGATGAGAGAGAAACGTATATAACTGCCTGATGCCTTGATGACAGAGTAAAAACCTCTGAGCACATTTCTTATCTCTTCTATCTTGTTATTGTTGATGTTTGAGCTGAGTGGACTGTCATATTCATCAATAAGAATGACAACTTTCTCTCTTTTACTCATGCGGGTTATAAGGCTGTCTAATACCTGATTATATTCAAGAGAAGGATTTATTTCTACGTTATAGCTTTCTGCAACATTCATCAACTCATACTTAATCTGTTCTCTCAGATTTTCAGTATTTGTGTATGTAATCTTACTGAAATCCAGATGAATCACCGGATACTCTTTCCAGTCATAATCCGTACTTTCTATGTACAAGCCTTTGAAAAGATCTTTCCGCCCTTTGAAAATCTCCTCCAACGTGCTGAGTGTGAGAGACTTACCGAAACGTCTTGGACGGGAGAGAAAATGAAACTTAATCCCGTCGGTAACCAGATTGTACATATCTTTTGTTTTGTCGACATAGAAATTATTATTGGTTATCAAATCCTTGAATATTGAATTACTCGGGTCGATTACTTTCATTTTCAAAGCCTCCATTATGAGTATAACATATTAAATGAAAATATCAAAAGAAGTATGGCTCTTCTTGTTACTCAGCCTCTCTTTATCTATAATGCAGAAGTCTGGAGATATTTAATTATGAGAATGTCAAAAATGTTTGCAAAGACCTTGAGGGAGGCACCCAACGGTGCAGATACCAGAGGTTATGAACTTCTTCTCAGAGCAGGCTTTATCCGTCAGCTCGGAGCCGGAATATTCACTCTTCTACCTTTCGGTATGAGGTCTACGAAGAAAATCGAAGAGATAATCAGAGAAGAGATGGATGCTATCGGAGGACAGGAGATCCTCATGAGTGTCGTCAACCCTGCAGACATATGGAAAGAAACAGGCCGTTACTACTCAATCGATAAGGAAATGGGACGTTTCCAAGACCGTAACGGAAGAGATATGGTGCTCGCCATGACCAACGAGGAAACAGTTACAGACTGCGCAAAGGGAGAAATCGACTCCTATAAGCGCCTTCCTGTCACAGTCTACCAGATTCAGACAAAGTGGCGCGATGACCCCAGACCCAGGGCAGGACTCATCAGGGTAAGGGAATTTACAATGAAGGATGCTTACTCATTTCATGCAACCCAGGAATCTCTTGACGAGGCATATGCAGATGAGTACAGGGCATATTTTCGTATATATGAGCGCTGCGGCCTCCCTGCAATCGCAGTCGGTGCCGATACGGGTATGATGGGCGGTAAAATTAGTCATGAGTATATGTATCTCTCTCCTATCGGAGAAGACACAATCATCACATGCCCCAGCTGTGGATACACAGAAAACAGGCAGGTTGCTTCCTTCAAAAAGGAATACTTTACAGGCGACCTGAAGCCTATGGAAAAAGTCGCAACTCCCGAGAGTAAGACAATCGAAGAGTTATCTTCATTCCTGCACATTGATCCGAGTCTCATGGCAAAGGCAGTCTTCTATGTCGGTGCATTCATCAACGACAAAACAGGTCAGGAGGAAGATAAGCTTGTAGTTGCGCTCATAAGGGGAGACTATGAAGTTGAAGAGAGCAAGCTCAGCAACGCAATAAAGGCCAACTCTCTGAGGCCGGCACACGATGAGGAGATTACCCAGTATGGAATGATACCCGGCTTTGCTTCCCCTATCGGCGCAGAGAAAGGCTTTGTGCTCTGTGTTGATGACTCTGTTGCAAACTCCAACAATCTTGTCGCAGGGGCCAACGAAACGGGTTACCACTACCTCAATACCAACTACGGCAGGGACTACAAGGATGCAATTGTTAAGGATATTGCATCTGCAAGAGAAGGATATACTTGTCCTAAGTGCGGTGGCGCTCTCAAGTCGAGTAAGGGTATTGAAATTGGGAACATCTTCCAGCTCGGCACAAGATACTCTGAAGCCCTTAACTGTACATACCAGGATGAGAACGGAGTCCAAAAGCCGGTATTGATGGGATGCTACGGCATAGGAGTGGGCAGGCTTCTTGCGTGCCTATGCGAAGAGTACAACGATGAAAAGGGATTATGCCTTCCAATCACCGTTGCACCTTACCAAGTACACTTCGTCTCCCTTGTCAAAGATACAGCTGTTGCAGAAGAGATTTACTCCTCTCTTGAAAAGGCAGGAATCGAAGTACTCTATGACGACAGAAAGGAAACAGCCGGCGTAAAGTTTGCAGATGCAGACCTTATCGGAATTCCTATCCGCATCACACTCGGTAACCGTTCCTATAAGGAAGGAAAGGTTGAAGTCAAATACCGCTCGAGCGGAGAAGAGACAACTTATATGATTTCAGATCTTGCAGATGAGATAAAAAAGGAAATCGTGAAGGAAGTTGAAAAGATTAATG
The DNA here is from genome assembly GCA_963623755.1 of Muribaculaceae bacterium. GTDB lineage: Bacteria > Spirochaetota > Spirochaetia > Sphaerochaetales > Sphaerochaetaceae > Ornithospirochaeta. Next base: position 51,998 of record CAVFNE010000001.1, read on the forward strand.
CTTGTGTTGTCGATAAGGAATGGAAAAGACCCGAATAAAGGGATAAGTCCTATTAGAGAGAGGCTGTCCTCTCTCTTTTTTATGTAAAACTATGGGTAGGAAAACAAAACTTAACTCTTACGAGTGGCTCATCGCCCTCGCTGTAACGTACACCGTCATAACTGTCACTATGAACATATTCTGTATGAAGGCGCTTTCGTTCGGAAGCCCGATTATCATATGTGACGGCGGTCTCATCATAAGCTGGGGTATATTCCTCATCAGTAACGTAATAATCGAAGTATGGGGTGAAGAGAAGTCCATCAAAATAATCAACATCGCTGCTGTTGTATCTTTCTCTGCAATGATTATCGGACGAATTATCGTATTTATCCCGACACTTCCCGAGTATAAGGAGCAGGCCGACGCCTTCGCACTCGTCTTCTCAAACGGCCCAAGAACAATAATCAGCAGCTCTCTGGCATTCTGGTGTGGGAACATTATCAACGTCCACATAATTGCAAAGATGAAGGAAAGAGTCGAAAGAAAACACAGAGACAACAAACTGTGGTTCTTCTTCCGCGCATCATTCTCAACTCTTATCGGGCAGCTTATAGATAACGCCCTCTTCATGACCCTTGCCTTCGCACCAGTCGGCCTCAGCGTCTACGAGATGGCATGGAAGGATATAATCTCCTCTGTTTTATCGGGAACATTGATTGAGCTTGTAGTTGAATCATCGTTTGTGCCGTTTATAACGATTCCTCTCGTAAAGCATATCAATAAAATTAGAGAGGGAGAAAAGAATGAATGTACTTGTTAGCGGCTCGAGCCGAGGAATCGGAATGGCAACAGCACTTCTATTTCTCGCTAGAGGTCACAAAGTTTACGGCATAGATATCCTTCAGTCGACTATCGAAGACAGCTCTTATACCCATTACACAGTAGATGTTACAAAGCCGGAGAACCTTCCTGAGATAGAGAATATAGACATTCTCATAAACTCAGCAGGATGCCAGAACAGCGATGATGATATTCTCGTAAACCTCAAAGGGACAATCAATGTTACTGAAAAATATGGCGTGAGGAAAGGAATCAAGGCAATATTGAACATTGCAAGTGCATCAGCACATAGCGGCGCTGAATTTCCCATCTATTCGGCAAGTAAGGGAGGTGTTCTTTCATACACCCGTAATACCGCAATCCGCATCAGCAGATACGGCGCTACATGTAACTCCATCTCCCCGGGGGGAGTACTCACAGAGTCTAATAAACCTGTAATCGAAGACAAAAAACTCTGGGACGAAATCATGAGGCTGACACCTCTCAGAAAATGGGCGACGGAGAAAGAAATAGCCGAGTGGATTTACTTCATCACAGTTGTCAATAAGTCCATGAGCGGAGAGGATATTCTCATCGACAATGGTGAAACTCATCTATCGTCTCATTTCGTCTGGCCGGAAGAGAATTGAAAAAGGGAGGCATTCCCACCTCCCCCGATAAATGGATTAAACTTCTCAGTTGGCACCAAGTGACTTCAAAAGATTAACTATGTAGGTCTTCTTAACAGCCTTTGCATACTCCAAAACAGAATGTCCCTGATAGTCTGTTGCGTTGATATCTGCCCCGCTCTTGATAAGCTGGGTGGTAATCTTTGTCTCATCATTTGTGTTGACAGCAAGAATGAGAGCTGTCTCCCCCAGGTAGTTCTTGCATTCTAAATCTGCGCCTGCCTCTAAAAGTGTTTCGATGACCTTCGGGTTCTTTGATGAGTTAGCTGCAAGGTGAAGTGAGTTGGATTTGTACTTAGGCTCACATTCCTTTATGTCAGCACCGTCAGCGATAAGCTCCTTGAGAACAGCAACAGAATGGTTGTATTGGCTTGCGAGCATGACAGGGCTGAGTCCCCATTCGTTGTGGCAGTTAACATCAGCACCTTTTTCAACAAGTTCCTTTATGTCTCTTGCCTTTGTTCCTGATACTGCCGCCTGGAGCAGTTTCTTATTTAATGATTCATTTGTCTTTGACATTTTACGTCTCCCGTTGAGTAAATAATGAATAACATTAGTTTTTTTGTAAATACTTGAAGACGTGAAAATCGCAGATTTTTTATAACTAATTGCTATTTATTAAAGAAAATACACGCCTGATGTTAAGAAAAATGTATTTTAGAGGCTCTTCTTTTCTTTCTTGTTTAATGTTAATAACCGGATATAATGAGCACATGTTGGATTTAGATATCATAAGAAAAGTGCCCAAAGTCGAACTTCATGAACATCTGGATGGAGGATTGAGACCCGCGACAATCATAGAGCTTGCAAAAGAGAGAGGGCTCTCCCTTCCGTCCTACGATGAGAAGGAGTTGAGAGAGTGGTTCATACAGGGATGCGTAAAGAAATCTCTCACTCTCTACCTTGAAACATTCCAGTACACAACAGGGGTAATGCAGGATAAGGAGGCCCTGTACAGAGTAGCTAAAGAGGAGATTCTCGATCTCGCCAAGGAGAATGTAGTCTACGCAGAAATCAGATTCGCCCCCGAGCTTCATACAAAAATGGGACTCAACCTCGAGGAAGTCGTAACGGCGGTAATCAAGGGCCTAGATGCAGGACGAAAGGAGACCGGAGTCGAATACGGCCTTATTCTCTGTGCAATGCGTAATGAAAGCCCACTTCTTTCTCTTGAAATTGCAGAACTTGCCGTCGCATTCTCCGACCGCGGTGTTGTAGGTTTTGATTTGGCAGGAGACGAAAGCGGACACCCTGCAAAGAAACACCTTGAGGCATTCTCCTACATAGGACGCAAAAACTTCAATATAACAATACATGCGGGAGAAGCATTCGGCTTAGAGTCAATCTGGCAGGCAATACAGATCTGCCATGCCGACAGAATAGGTCACGGCACAAGACTTGTTGAGGATATGACAATCGAGGACGGAGAGATCATCAAGATGGGAAGCCTTGCCAACTACGTAGTCGACAAACGTATTCCCCTTGAGATGTGCCTTACTTCCAATGTCGGAACGGGAGCAGTTGCATCCTACGGAGAGCATCCCTTCCCCATATTCTATAAAAACCATTTCCGTGTTTTCCTATGCTCGGACAATCGTCTCATGAGCGACACAAACCTCACCAAGGAAATGAACGTCGCAGTTGAGAAGTACAATATGGATTTAAAGGATTTGGAGAAGATTACAATCAATGCAATGAAGAGCGCTTTCATCCACCACAATGAAAAGCTCGACCTTATATACAATGTAATCAAGAAGCAATATGCAGATATAAGGTACGAATACGGCTTATGAGCTTACCTTCCACTCTGCGTTGATTAGTCGCAGCTTCATGACTATGTCCCTCTTCTTTTCACTCAGGGTGAAAAAGAAGACTTCAGCCGCCTCCCATACAGCAAAACCGCCTATTATGTTGACGGTGTCTGCAATGACGCGGTCTTTAAATCCTTCAAGAAAATAGGAAAGAGTTAAGACGCCAACACCGAAGAGAAGAAAAGCAAAGATTTTGATGATAATCGACCTGTACTCTTTCAAGTCCTTCTTCAGAGCAAGTGACAGGTAGTTTGTATATATTCTCCTCACCTCTTTTTCGTCGCTCTCCGGAGGGAGAACAATCCTCAAGTCATCGGATGATGAGGAGGATATGTCATAGAGGTATTCGATTATGTCACTCGAAGGAAGAGATGCGTTGATATCTGAAAAGAGAGATGAGGATGTCACAACAACATCAAGTTTCCCGTCTGTGTAGTCAAGCACATCCCTTACCGGTCTGGCCTTTCTTATTGTCCTTACCGTATCTCCCGCTTTCATATAAGTCTCCATTTCTTTAATGGATTCATTCTCATTCTGATTACAGAATAAAAAAGAGCAAACAGCAGGCCATAGAGATGCACCAAGTGGGCAACCCCGTCGGATGAGAACATGCCGAAGAAATCGATGAAGAAATAGATTAAAATCAATAGTGGCGCACGGATGGGGATTATGCCAAAAACAAGAAGTACAGCTTCGGGGAAAAGCATGGTAAATAGAAACAGAAGACCATATATCGCACCAGAGGCCCCGAGAAGCACTGTGTAGTACATGCCACTGTACCAATAGGTAAAAAAGGATGCAACGCCGGAGAGCACTCCCACAAGTATATAGAATAGAAGAAATTCACTTGTCCCGATTTTTCTCTCGATTACAGGTGCAAATACAAAGAGTGCGAACATATTAGACAATAGATGCCAGAAGGAGGCATGGGTGAACATATATGAAAAGAACTGCCAATAATAGTGCCTAAAATAAACATACGGCGGCACAAGGGAGGTATAGTAGACGATGGATGGGAAAATCTGTATAGCAATATATACAGCCAAGTTGATTGCAATGATAACGACCCAAGAATTTATGTTTCTGTATTTGAATTGTCTGTTGATAATTGAATTTTTCACGAAAGGATTATAACAATCTTTAACAATGTAAGAAAAGATTGTTTAATTGAAGCGAGGTGAAAAATGGCAACCAGTCGTCGTGACAAAGCAGACTCATATACTCAGAGGGCACACAGGGAAGGGTATCCTGCACGTAGTGTCTACAAGCTTGAAGAAATCAACTCATCCCACCATCTCATCAAAAGCGGTGACAGCGTATTGGACGTTGGTGCAGCTCCGGGATCCTGGACACTATTTACTCACCGCGAGCTTTTAAAAGGTAATGGACGCATCGTATCAATCGACCTCAATCCACTCAATCTCAATCCCGTTCCCCCGACAGTTACAGCAATTGTCGGGGACGCATTCAATAAGGAAAATAGAGCTCGCCTTATAGAACTCGGCCCCTACGATGCGATAATATCTGACGCAGCCCCTATGACGACAGGAAACAGAACAGTCGACACAACACGCTCGGAGTGGCTTGCAGAGCAGGTGGTGCTCTTAGCCGAAGAACAGCTCAAAACTCACGGGAACATTGTAATCAAAATCTTCCAAGGAGGAGGACAGGTAGAAATATTAAAGAAAATGCGCGAAATGTTTAATAAGGCAAAGCCCTTCAAGCCCAAAGCCTGCAGGGACGACTCATTTGAAATATACCTTATAGGAATCGATAAAAGATAATAGACACACCCAAATAATAACGTTACTATTTTGCTATCGGGATTTGAACTTCTGCTTGCAGCCGTATCTGCTAAAGGAAGAGTTGGACCTGTGATGGTCTTTTTCTTTTTTTAAGCACTCAGTTCTATCTCCTTTGCCCCGGCAGAGTAAAAGCGGATGTGGATTTACTATCCAACTTGCCGTCATCCTTAAAAATCGGCTAAAAGGAGAAATTATGGCGTCCCCAATTATTCTGAACATTCCTCACGCATCAACACTTATCCCTTACGACGACATCCCTTTCCCATACCATGAACCCAAAAGTATGGCATATTGGCAATGGGGTGGAAGGAAGAAAGTAAGGGGTGAAATCATGGCTCGTTACCTCAAAGAAATACCATATATGACAGATTGGTACACAGATGAGCTCTTCATCAACGGAATCGGAAAACCTCTTGTGGCCTCTGTCTCGAGACTTCTCTGTGACACGGAAAGATATATTGATGACAATAAGGAAGAGATGAGCGTGATAGGAATGGGAATATGCTACACAAGTGACCATAACCTCGATAAACTTGTCTCATTTAAACTGGAGCATAAACTACACATGATTGAGAAATACTACAAGCCGTATCATCGCACTTTGTCTCACTACACAGGAGAAGCAATCAAAGAACATAAAGTTGTTTTTATTCTCGACTGCCACTCATTCAGCAATATGCCGTATAAGTGTGATCAGAACTTTGCCTACGACAGGCCCGATATATGTATCGGAACAGATCCGGAACATACACCGCAGGCCCTCACATCCTCTCTTGTTTCCTATTTTGGGAACTTCGGCTACACAGTTAAGGAGAACTATCCCTTCTCGGGAACCATGATTCCACAGGGATATGAAAACAATCCAAACCTCTTTTCCATGATGATTGAAATCAACAGGAATCTCTACCTTGACAGAAAAGGAGGAGATGTCAAAAAGAAAGATGCGGAATTCAGCAGCCTCAAGGAAAGGATATACGG
>CAVFNE010000001.1:58163-67367 GCA_963623755.1 Muribaculaceae bacterium
GAATCTCTACCTTGACAGAAAAGGAGGAGATGTCAAAAAGAAAGATGCGGAATTAAGCAGCCTCAAGGAAAGGATATACGGCGCGGAGAAGCTTATCGAGGACTTTATGAGTACAAATATTTAAATCTCTCGAATTGAAATTACCGAATCTATCGAATTATATTTGCTAAATCTCTCGAATCAGGATAATATTATTTTCAAAGAGGAGTCCTTCTTACAATGGATAAGAACCTTTATAAACCAAGAGTTGTAGACTCACAAATTAATGAATACCTCGAGATTTTCGGAGCTGTATGTATAGAAGGGCCCAAATGGTGTGGAAAGACCTGGAGCTCTGCTTTTCACAGTAAAAGTGAGTTTTATATTTCAGACCCAGCAGGGAATTTTCAAAATAGAAGGCTTGCAGAACTTAGTCCGACTATCGTTCTTCAAGGAGAGCGACCAAGACTTATAGATGAATGGCAGGAAGTCCCTCCCCTTTGGGATGCCGTACGCTTTGAAGTCGACAAGACTCCTGGAAAAGGACAATTTATTCTCACAGGTTCTGCTACACCAAAACATAAAGGTATTCTGCACAGTGGGGCCGGCCGTATTGCACGAATTAAAATGAGGCCGATGTCTCTGTATGAATCAGGTCATTCCAGCGGAGTCGTCTCTTTAAAGGAATTATGCAGCGGTAAGTGTCCGGCTGTATTCACTGGGGAAGTTAATTTGAATGATTTAATTGACTACATCATTCGAGGTGGATGGCCTAACAATCAGGATTTACCCATAGAAAAGGCTGCTGTCCTTCCCAAACAATATATTGAAGCAATTCTTTCAGACGACATTGAACGAATTGATGGGATTAAAAGAAATAAGCATAAAATGGAGCTGCTTTTACGCTCTCTTGCACGCAATGAATCTACAACAGCAACAAATAAACGATTGAAAGACGATATAAAAGAAATCGATAATGAAGATATTGTTGTTGAAACTGTAGCCGATTATCTGGATGTCCTATCTAGGCTATTTATTATCGACAATCAAAAACCATATGTTCCCGGAATCAGATCTTCAGTAAGAGTTAAACAAGCAGAAAAGCGACACCTTGCAGATCCTTCTCTTGCCTGTGCTTTGTTGAATGCTACACCACAAATGTTGATAAATGATTTAAATACTCTTGGTTTTTTATTCGAATCTTTGTGTGAACGGGACTTAAGGATATATGCACAGTCATTCGGCGCGGAGCTCTACCATTATCAGGATTACCTGAACAAAGAAATAGATTCAGTGATAGCCCTACCGGACGGGCAATGGTGTGGAATTGAAATAAAGTTGGGAGCAAATCAAATAGATGAAGCTGCTGAGCATCTTTTGAAAATAAGAAAATTCATTCAGGAAGAAAAAGATGGGAAATTACCCAAAATGCTATGCGTCTTATGTGGTCTGTCAACTGCATCTTATCAAAGACCAGATGGAGTCTTTGTTGTTCCCCTTACTGCTCTGTCCCCGTAATTAAATACAGATTGGCAATTGACTGCCCGGATACAGCAAAATAAAACCGGAATACGGTGCTCTCCAATTTTAGGACAGTTGTCGAAGTTCATTCAGCCTACCAAGTTTTCATTAGGAGAAATATTAAGGATTTTAATTCTTAACGCTTTGATGTATCCATAAAAATTTGGCATAAAATTTTATAAATGCCTAAACCAATTTCGTCATTAAATTTTTTTTCGGCTTCTTTCTCTACAACAATTCAAAGAGGAAGTCCTGAAGTCTGGACGAAAAACTTCAATTAGTGAGAATAGGAAGTCAAACATAAAACATAGATTATGTGATAGCGTCGAAATTCTCTCTCAAACCAGCAACGAGTACTATAAAAGGATCGGATAGTGTTGTGAACTCTAACTGAAATGCACCGGATTTCTCCGGTGCATAAAGCTCAATTGAAAGCCTTCGTAAGGGCCTGGGTGAATTCGCCCGGGTCTTTAGGCATGATGCCCTCCTGAATGAGTGCCTGCCCAAGTAAGACGATTGAGAGTGTCTTCACTTCCTCATCGTCACTGCTTTCCTCAATTCTCTTCACAAGAGAGGAAGACGGGTTGACTTCCAGAATCGGTTTAATGTCCTCAACAGGGCCTCCCATCTGCTTCATAAGGCGCTGCATCTCCAAAGACGGATCGTTTTGGTCGATAATGACTGATGACGGAGCATCTCCGAGGCGCGATGAGATAATAACCTTCTTTACCCTATCGCCGAGAGCAGAGGTAATCTTGTCGGAGAGAGGACTCTTCTCTTCGTTTGCCTTCTTCTCTTCCTCTGTTGATATTTCATCCACAGCATCAGAGCGGTTGATTGCCTTAAGAGGAACCTTGTCATACTCGTATACGGAGGAGATTACAAGTTCGTCTATATCTTCATCAAGGATAAGAACCTCATAACCCTTGCTCTTGAAAGCCTGTACAAGCGGGGAAGCCTTCAAAATCTTTTCACTTCCTCCGGCAATGTAGTAGATAGCCTTCTGGCCTTCCTTCATCCTCTCCTTATACTCCTTGAGTGATACCCAGCCTTCCTTTTCCGATGAATGGTATCTTACGATGTCGAGAAGAAGGTCTCTGTTTGCATAGTCTGAATAAAGTCCTTCCTTGAGAGGTCTGTTGTACTGACAAATGAACTTCTCGAAGAGTTCGGGGTTATTCTCGCTAATCTTCTTGAATTCTCCTAAAAGCTTCTTGACCGAACCGTTACGGATAGCAGCCATAATCTTATTCTCCTGGAGAATCTCTCTCGAAACATTTAAAGGTAAATCCTCGCTGTCGATGACACCGCGCACAAATCTGAGATAAGGAGGAAGAAGCGTCTTGTCGTCATCTGTTATATAAACACGCTTAACGTAAAGTTTGACGCCCGGCTTGTAGTCGGCATAGTTCATGTCGAACGGAGCCTTAGCAGGGATGAAGAAGAGCGTTGTGTACTCTGTTGTTCCCTCTGCCTTTGTATGCAGGTAGAAAAGAGGATCGGTGTAATCAGAGTAGTTGTTCTTATAAAACTCCTTGTAGTCCTCGTCCTTTAAGTCGCTCTTATTTCTTCTCCAGAGTGCCGAGCATGAATTAATCTGCTCGTTCTTATGCTCGACAGTCTTCTTACTCTCACCTTTCTCATCCTTTTCTTCCTCGTAATGAGTCTGGTCGTACTCGAGGTAAATCGGGTAAGCAACATGATCGGAGTACTTCTTAATCAAATTCTCAAGTGTCCAACGGGTTGCATAGGTCGAATCATCATCGTTGAGATAAATCTTGACTGTAGTTCCCTGCTCTGCTCTCTCTGCCTTATCAATTGAATAACTTGTCTCGCCGTCTGATGACCAGAGCCATGCTTCCTCTTCTCCAGCCTTTCTTGAAAGAACTTCAATTTTCTTTGCAACCATGAATGCAGAATAGAAGCCGACGCCGAACTGCCCGATGAGGTTTGAGTCCTTCTTTGCGTCATCTGAAAGGGATGCAAGGAACTTCTTTGTGCCACTGGATGCGATTGTCCCGAGGTCGTTATTGAGATCCTCTTCGTTCATTCCGACACCATTATCGCTGATAGTAAGTGTTCTCTCGCCTTCTTCTGTAAATGAAATCTGAATCTTCGGCTCGAATGAATAACCCTTGAGAGGGCCGTCAGTCAATGAGAGATACTTCAGCTTATCTATGGCGTCTGATGCGTTCGATATCAATTCACGGACAAATATTTCCTTATTTGAATAAAGAGAATGGATTAATAGATGCAGAAGGTCCGCAACTTCTGTTTTAAACTTTTTGTTTGCCATATATCCTCCACATAAGTGAAAAGATAATAAAGGAGAGAGGAAACGACAAGAATAAAATCCCTCTTTATGCTACACTCCTCTTATGGATTTCTCACGACCCGATAACGCAAGAAAAATAAACAGAATAAAAGTCCTCAATGCCCTGAGAAAAGGCGAGATGTCGCGCGCAGAACTATCGAGAGAACTCAACATAAATAAGGTCTCGATATCTGAAATAACAGATGCACTCATATCAGAAGGCCTTATAGAGAGTGGAGAAAAGGACAACACCACACAAGGCCGTCCCTCAACTAAGCTGGCGATAACAAGAACAAAGGGAAGAGTCTTCTCCTTCGTCCTCTCATCCTCAACTGTCACAGCTTCTGCGTCAAATCCTCTGGGCCAGGTACTGCGTTTCGAGCGCTTTCCGAAGGACGGAAATATGCTGGCTCAGATAAGTTCGTTTGTTAAGAAGATGCTCTCCGACAGTCCCGATATCTACGGCGTCACAATAATCAGCAGAAATCCGAGGGAAATCGAAGAGTCTTTCTTCCCCTGGCCCGTCATATACTCCTCTCTATCAGAAGCACAGGCAAGAGCTGAAATGGAAGAGGAGAAAAAAGAGAAAAGGCTCTACATATCGTGGGGTGACAATATAGAGGGTGCATACGAGGAGAAGTTTCTGCACTTTCTTCCCTCAATTGCACATATGAAGGTGACAAAAGGATATAAATGCTCCTGCGGTGGAGACGGATGCTTAAACTCATGTGCATCTGGGTTGATTATCAAAGAAGCAACAGGATTGACGCAATACCGTAAGATTCTCTCGAGCGATGAAGGAAAAGCCGAAGTAGAGGATACTCTACCCCTTATGGCATTCGCACTCGCAGAGGCTGTACAGGCCCTCGGCGCCGAAAGCATTGTCCTTACAGGCGAAATGGCGCAGATTGACGAGAGTTTGTACTCATCTCTCAACAACAAACTGGCGTCTCTTCTCCCTCCGGAAAGGGAAATAAGAGTGGAAAGGTCAAAGCGCGGCGACAATGCTACGATTGAAGGGGCAGGAATAATCGCGCTCGATAAGTTCTTCTACCACTCCGATGTGCTGGAAAAACTTAACTCTCTCCAGGATGAATTCTGAGAGAGGATAAAAAATACCGCGGGAATCATCCAGCGGCAACCTCCTTGTCCCCTTTTAGGGAGTTACATTTCTGCAACAGTGATGATTGTCACACACTTTTTACTTTCCCGCAACAAAAAAAAGATAAAAAGTTTTGTCCGTCCGCCACCTGATTTAACAATTGACCGGCGGATGGAGCATTTTAAATAAGTCCACGCCCCCCAAAAGCCCGAAAAGCCTTTGTAGATAACGAGGACCCCCTTTTTTCAGTGTAACAAATCTCTACTATTTGTTTTTATAAGTTGTAATACCATCCTTTATGGTCTGGGCAACCTTTACATTGTGTATCTCTCTCGGGTCTATCTCAAAGAGGTTCTCCTCGAATACGGTGAGGTCTGCATACTTTCCGACTTCGATTGAGCCGAGCACATTCTCCCTATGCATCTGGTAAGCATTATTGATTGTATATCCCGTAATTACATCTTCAATGCTTATACACTCTGCCTCATCATGCACAAAGGCACCTTTCTCTCCTACATGACGTCTTGTAACAAGAGTCTCCATGTTAGCCATAACTGGGAAAGATGCAGGGTCAGTCGGATAGTCTGAGCCGAATCCTACTCTAGCGCCACCGTCCATAATTGACTTAACAGGATAAGCTTCAGCTTCCGTCAGCTGGGCAGCATATTCATCATTCTCTTTACTCATCGCTGCAATCCAGCACCCAGTGGTATTCGAGAATACGTCATACTTTCCGAATTTCTCTTTGTCCTGAGGATATACATATGAGGAGTGCGAGCATATAATGCGGATGTCTCTGTAGCCTTTAGCGCGAACAATGCCGGCAGAATCCAATACATTGTGGATTGCATCCGACCCGATAGCGTGAATGTTGACATCTATTCCCACTTTTGCAAACTCCTCAAGCTTAGTCGCAAGAACATCGGTGGCCATAAGCGGAACAATCATGTCGCCGTTAGGATATTTGTGTGGAATTGCTGCGGATGCATTCTCCAGTGTGCCGTCATTAAAAAGTTTAGCGAAAGTGCAGAAGAAACGGTCATTATTGTATTTCTTCGATAACTCAAGCGTACTCTCAAATGCCGCCTCATAAAGCCCTGTCGTACCCGCAAAGCCACAGAAGTTAAGTCTCACTGGACACTCATCCCTGTCCATCTTTGCACAAAGTTCGTCATTGAACATATATTTCATAAAAATCAAGGCACCGCAGTCAACAATGGATGTAATGCCGAGCTCGGCGCATCTTTTATAGAAGTCTGCCATTGCAACTGCTATTGTGTCGTCGTCGAAATATCTGGCAGATGCCATCACTTTGCTCACAGATGCCAGCTCTTTGCAATAACCTGTCGGTTCTCCATTCTCGTCACGCACATAGACAACTCCGCCTTCTGGGTCGATATCTGGAGTGTCACGTGTAATACCTGCAACTTCCAATGCCTTGGAATTGCACCACAGAGTATGCATGCTTAGAGAGAAGTATGCCATAGGCTTGTCAGAACAAATTCTATCAAGGTCTCTTTTATCCGGTCCGTTTACGCCGAATGCAGTGTCAAGCCAGCCCATGCCGGTGTATGCCTCCCGTTCGGGATGAGCGCAAACGTCTTTCCTAATGGCCTCAATCATCTCTTGTGTCGTCATACCATCCAGATGCACCAGTTCTCCAAACACTGTCACTGCCAGAAGATGCAGATGCCCGTCGATGAGGCCGGGAGTCACAAGTCTGCCTTCCAAATCCTCAACTAATGCTCCTTGTGCATGTTTCAATGCTTCCTCGTTGCTGCCAACATAGGCAATCTTATTGCCGATAATAACAACAGCTTCAGCCCAGGGAGCTTTTTTGTCCGCCGTAAAAATTCTTCCGTTTGTTAAAACTCTGGTTTTCATTTTCCCTCTTCCTCTACTTACCCGCCTTCATTTAATTTCAGATCCATCTTAATGTAAAGAGTAAACTTCCTTTCCTTCAAAATAGACCAAAGCCACTTTCCCGTTATGTATATCTGTCTTTTCACAGGTTGTAATATCTTTGTCTATACATATGAAATCAGCATACTTTCCTTCTTCTATTGATCCTCTTTCATCCTCAAAATCAAATTGTTTTGCGCCGTTGATTGTCATGACATTGATCATCTCTTCAACAGTCAGGTACTCATCTTCAGCCATACGCTCTGTCACTACACCTTCCACTGTACCATTCACTCCTATTTCTATGATACCGCATACGTCAGTTGGAGCACCGTCATTTGCAGGATAATCTGTTGAAGAAGTCATCACTATTCCTTTATCAAGTAATGACTTCATAGGATATCCCTGATTGTATAATTCCTCATCCAAAGTCAAAAAACCACCTGCAATAACATATCTCCAGCATACATTGGTCGCACTGTAAATATTATGCTGGGCCATCTTGTTCTTGATATCCTCTGTGATATGTCTCGAATGCCCCAGTCCGTTATGTACTCCACTCAAAACTGTGCTTTCTGCATTTATGAATGCCTCGACAACCTGGGTTGTACCACCGTCTCCTGAAGCATGTACATGAACAGACACACCCTTCTCATTTGCTTTTTTTACTATTTCGTTCATTCTATCGGTGGACCATACCTGATTGCCATGGCTGCCGTCGAAGTAGCTTTCAATCATCCAGCCGGTTGCTACTTCTACAGCACCGCCGTCAGCAAAGAGCTTTATATTATCAGCCTTGAAATGTTTTGAACTATATTTGTTCATATAATTATAAGCCTCAGCCACACTCTCATCTATATCTGCGTATGGGTCAATTTTGTATGCGCCTATACAGTTGAATGTAAGCCCATCCTCTTCGTCTTCTTCTTTCAGGCCTTCATAAGTCTCGGCGCCGAGCATATTTGTATAAGCATCAAAATAATTGGTGTATCCAAGAGAATGGAGCAACGCGGCAGCATTCTCTACAGCACTACGAACTTCTTCTACAGATATAATCTGATATTCTTCAACTATCTTTTCCGCAGCGTAGTTTACTGCTATATCAGAAACAAAGCCGAGGAGGTTACCCTCATCATCTTTTGCAATTTCTCCCCCCTCGATAACGGTGTCCTTGTCATATCCTGCAACTTCAAAACCTTTGCTGTTCATAAATGCACCGTGCCAGACGTTATCCCTCATAAATATAACTTTGTCACTGCAGATTTCATCAAGCGCCTCTCTCATGTTATATGTGAATCTCAACGTCATCATTTCTCCGCCGTATTCCCATCCCTCTACAAAATACACTTCTTTATCAGAATGAGCTAAAACATATTTTCTCATGTTATCCAAAATTTCCTCAGGAGTGCTTCCGCCTACAATAGCATCGATTTCATTCAGTTCTGCAGCAACAATATAATGTCCGTGCCCCTCAGTCGCACCAGCCATAACAATGCCCTTACCTCTGTAATCAATGACTTCTGTTGTGCCTTCTTTTATATACGGCTCAACACCCTCTTCAGTGCCGACGTAGATATACCTGCCGTCTTTGACAGCAAACGCAGTAGCGTATTTCTGATCTGAGTTTGATGTGTATATCTTTCCATAAACAACTGTATCTGCCACAGTTGATACCGAAGAGGCCACCGAAAGGCTGGAACAACTAGTAAGCAGGGCCAGAATCACACTTACAAGAGTAAATGATGCTTTAATAAAGCTTTTTCTTGAATTTTCTATCACTTCCAAATCTCCTTCCCATTTTAAAAGCTCATACCTTTAAAATATGTAATACCACATATATATATTATGTATAATGGTGTCAAATTCCTATGCAAGGCCTTTTCGTTTTCTGAAGTAAAGTTAGATACCTGAGACTTCACTTACATTCTTTATCCGCGACTTTTATGCCATCAGAGCTTCCACTCTTGAGTTTTTCGTTTTCCGCTTTAAGCTCTTCGTTCTCCTTCTGGAGAGCAATAATCATCTCCCTGCACTCCTTGACTGTCTTGGGTAATGCCGAGGTAATGGTCATGTTTCTGCATCTGCCGTCGGTCGGAATAATCTCGCCAGTGTCTGTATTAACCCGCCCGATGAGCTTGCGCTTTGCCCTTCTTTTCTGCTGTTCCTTATCCCAGAAACTGTGGTTTTCGTAGGCATAAGTAATACCGGTTCTCTTGTCTAATTGATAGATAACCCCCATCTTTAACTCCTTTATCTTTGTACATATTGCACCTCCGGAGAAGATAAAGGCAATTGTCTTAAAAAAAAAGGCAATTTTTTCCTGCACATTACGTAACAGTTCAGCCCTAGGGTAAACGATAGGCAGGGAAAAGGTGTTTTTGAGGCA
>CAVFNE010000002.1:0-63814 GCA_963623755.1 Muribaculaceae bacterium
ATGAGTCATGGAACTACATAATCAAACCGTCAAGTTAATTTGTGACAGTTCCTTAGCATCGAGAGAAAGGGAGTTACCGATACAGCGAGAATGTTGCCATCATGTTTTGATTCTTATGACAGAACACGCTGTTATAGAGCTATGAAAAAATTTAATCATCGATTGTTTGGTGAGTTTAGGTTTATCTATCTTATTGCTTATGTTAAATTTAGTATATATTAGAGGTGAGCTATGTCCCGTCCGAAAGACCCAGATACTAAATACAGAATGAAGTTGTTTGTTTCAAACAACCGTAGATATGCAGTCACTGCTAATCCATGCTATAACGCAGAGAGGAAGTGGTGTTCGAATATAACAATATGGGGAAAGCTTACAGAAAACTGGTTTTGAGCCGAATCTGCGCTTCCTGTTGCTTACGGAGGAGGAGAAGAGAAAGTACATCTTTCCCGAAGGCTGGGATATCTCATCAGCATTCCAGAACCTAACTTGTCAGAATGACGGAGAAAGAGAAATCTACAACGGAGATGAGCAGTACAAAGTCCTCGACGACAAAGACGTAAGCTCAGCATATAACAGCGTTACCAGAGCGACAAAAAAAGATGTCAACTTAAATGTAATAATTTCTTCAAGCCTTTTTAAACGCCTTCATAAAGAGTCGCTCCTTACCGGACGAAGTATGAACGAGATAGTCTCTCAGGCACTCTTAAAAGAACTTGGGAAATGAGACTTTAAATTTCGTTTTATCGTGTTATTCCGATACGCTATATTTATACCGTACTCCACAATTCAAGCTCAGATTAACTTAAGTTTTATTTAAGTCTTCAGCTCCTTGGAGCAGTGTCCTCTGACTTTTCTTATAAAACATAATTTATGGAAATGACTTACTTAACCTGCTAGAGTATATTTACGAGGAAAATATGAAGCTGAAAACTGTCCTTATAACTATTCTTGTCGCACTTTTACTTACATCCTGTACATCAATCAAGAATGAGATAATCCGCTCGAAGCTTTCTATGACGAGAGAAGAATTGAAGGAATACAAAAAGACGGCAGACCCTGATGTCACACTCTCTGACGGCTCGGCAATGCTGCTCTTTGCGCTGAATAAGTATGCAACGGGTAACGGCACATTCGAAGAGTGGCCGAAAAATCCTCCTTTGGAAGATAGAATTGTCTTGAGCATTCCTCTCACTTCATCCATGCTGTGGATTTCCTATCCGAAGAACTATAAAGAGGGAGATATTCTCCCTGTAATCTTCTTTACCCACGGCGGTGGATACACTCAATGCGCTTATAGCACATACCAGGATTTATTGGCTATCCTTGCAGATAAAACAAATTCTATTGTCTTTGCGCCGGATTATTCACTTTCCCCCGAGAATAAGTTTCCCGTGGCAGTAGAGGACGTCTGGGAAGCATATAATTATCTAATTGAGAGAGGAGAAGAATATGGTGCAGATTCTTCAAGAACAGTCCTGCTCGGTGACAGCGCCGGAGGAAACTTTGCCTCGGGCCTGGCAATAAGGGCGAAAGAAGAGGGCGTTACCGAGCCCGTCGGTGTTGTCTTGATTTATCCGAACCTATGTGTATATCCAGTGCTTCTTCCGTCACATCTCCTCTTCGGTGGATTCGATGGTCGTAAGGCCATGATAAGCATAAAGGTCATGGAATATACCTTCTCGAGCTACCTCGAAAAGACAGAAGACGGCCTTAAGATGTATGCCTCTCCTCTCTTGATGCTTGAAGGCGCAGTCGATACCCTCACGGTTCCGAATCTCTACTCAGAGTGTGCCGTTGAAAGAGATGAAAGTGGTAAATACCTTCTTCCCGACCATCTTATCATTGTGGCGGAAGCAGACAGCCTGAGGGACGAGGGCGTTATGTACCATGCTCTTTTAACAGACCTCGGCTCGAAGAGCACCCTCAGTGTATATAAGGGTGCCGTTCACGGTTTCTTTCAATTCTATGAGCTCTTGAATGATGGTAAAAAAGCAATAAACGAAGTAAGTGCATTCATCACTGAGCATACTTCTCTCTAGTTTATTTACCTTCGAGTGACATCATCTTCTCTATGCGCATTATGTGTCTCTTTTCATTTGAGAAAGGAGTGTCGAGGAATGCATCCAGCATATCGAGAACAGACTCGGGGTAATCAATGCGTCCTCCGAATGCTATGAAGTTACTGTTATTGTGCTCCCTCGTTTTTATTGAAGCATATACATTCTCAACAAGGGCACATCTGATTCCTTTCATCTTGTTGGCTGCAAGAGATATACCGATTCCCGTGCCGCATAGGAGAATGCCGTAGTCGTAGCCGCCTTTACGGTACTCCATGACAGCTTTTTCGGCCATATCTGGATAGTCGACGCTCTTTTCCTCTGCTGTTCCGAGGTATGTGTATTCAATTCCTCTCTTCTCGAGGTGCTCAAGTATTTGTTTTGTTCTTTCCACAGCTCCGTGGTCATTGGCAACAACTACTTTCATATTATTCTCCTTTAATTTCAATCTGGCAGCTCTTCATTGCGCTGAGTGCTGTTCTGTGGCTTTCGCTGCTCACTCCTTTCGAGAGGGAGGCATCCACAATAATGTGGGCGTCGGGAAGGAATGCCTTGGCAATCATCGCGTTAGATATCACACAAATATCTGTACAGAGCCCGAGAAGTGTGACTGTGGCGACTTTCTCCATTTTGTCGAGCGCTCTCAATTCCTCCCCCAGTTCAACAGAACCGAATGTGGGCTTGTTAATTATTTTATAAGCCTTGAGCTCTTTGAGCGCATCCACTATCTCCCAGCCCGGGGTGTTTTCAACGCAATGAACAACAGGAAGGTTCTTACCTTCCTCTCTCGAGAGGTAATCGCCGTGGTGTGTGTCGCGGGTGAAGATTACCCTGCCGTCGAAGTTAAGGACAAATTTTTTTATTCCTTCTACAATACCTTCGTTCTCCTTTTTTCCAAGAGAACCCGAAACGAAATCATTCTGCATATCTACAACAACAAGAATATTCTGCATAACATGAGTATAAACAATTTTGTCTTTTTCAGTATATTGTTTTTAACAATTACGATAGACTTTCCTCCATGAGTGATATTTACATTACCGGACACCGCAATCCCGACATGGATTCAATCTGTTCAGCCTATGCATATGCAACTTTGAAAAACCGTATCGACAGAGACAACAATTACCACGGTGTAATCTGCGGCCATATGAGTGAAGGTGTTGAGAAACAGTTCTCGCTGCTTGGAATTGAACCACTACCGTATATGCGTGACGTCAAAACAAAGGTTGGTGATGTAATGCTGCTCCCGACAGAGAAGGTCGAAGCAGATGAGCCTATATACAATCTTGTTAAGGCATATAACGAAAGCCACCCGTCTGCCTTCCCCGTCTACGACAACGGCTCATTTATCGGACTTTTGAGTGTTGATGATATAACAAGCTGGTTCTTGAAAGACAATAAAGAAGAGATTCCCCATTATGATTTCCTCTCGTCCAATATTGAGACTGTGATAGAGGGAAAGGCTGTAAAAAAACAAAACAATCATTTGAGTGCAACAATACTTGCAGGTGCTGCTGCCTATGATGATTTCTGCCGTCTTGTTGATGAGAGGAAGGACTCGATTGTCGTTCTGGGCTATAGAAAGAGATGTATCGAGTACGCCATATCTAGAGGAGTCGCTGCAATCATAATAACATCGAGCTCATCTCTTGATGGCATAGACTTCTCGTCTTATGAAGGTAACGTTTATGTAACCGAGCTTGGGACAGCTGAAGTTGAAAGAAGGCTAAGAATGACGCCGAGTGTGCGTTCGATTATGGGTAAGCAAGGCAAGAGGCTCAATAGAAACGACTACTTCGATGATGCTCGTGAGGCCCTTGCATCCTCAAATCTCAGAGGCCTTGCGGTTTTCGATGATGAGGAGTTCTGTGGTTTTGTAACAAGGCGCTGTTTTCTTAAAAAGCCGTCCTACTCCGTTATTCTTGTTGACCACAATGAGGTGGGGCAGAGCATAAGGGGAATAGAGGAGGCGACAGTTATTGAGATTATCGACCACCACAGACTTGATGCCCTAAAAACCAGCCTTCCCATCTTTATTGATGCCGAGCCTCTTGGAAGTACATGCACTATCGTATATGAACAATACCTTAGGTATAACATAGTACCCGATGAGACTACTGCGCGTGTTCTTCTTACCGGTATTATGTCAGACACAATGGTTCTCCGAAGCCCGACAACGACAAAGGTCGATAAGTCAGCTGCCGGCGCTCTTGCTGCAATCTGCGGCGAGTATGACATACATTCTTTCGGCACAAAGCTTTTCTCGGTAATAGACCGACTCTCGTCGAGAGACCCAGTCTCTGCAATAGAGGGAGATTTCAAGAGCTACAACGAGAAGGGAGTTAAATTCGGAATCGGACAGTGTGAGGTGACAACGCTTACCGACATCTCTCAATATTGTGAAAGATATCTTGAGGCTTTGAACAAAATCAAGGAGAGGCGCTCTCTTGATTGGGCAATGCTGATGATCACCGATGTTCTCAAGGAGGAGAGTGTTCTTCTCACAACAGATAGTAAGTACATAAAGCGCTTTATGTGGCCTCTTATGTCTTCATTCGTCTACAGCATGCCGGGAATACTAAGCCGAAAGAAACAGCTACTACCTGAAGTCATACACTCGATTGACTGATACTTTGCAAAATCGGGCAAAAACAGCCTGAAAACATTTGCAAAATCGGGCAAAAACGGCCTGAAAACATTTGCAAAATCGGGCAGAATACTATTTAATTACTTAGTATGAAAGAAGAAAAAACAGATTTTGTTTTAAGACGTAAAATCGAACATGATATAAAAGCTTTTTTTGCCTCGAAAGACGCCAAATGTCTTCTTATAAGCGGAGCCCGTCAGACAGGTAAGACCTACATAATTGAGAAATTGGGAAGGGAGAATTTCAAGCATTTTGTTAAGGTGGATTTTATTGCATCCTCACGTGCCTGTGAGATTTTTGCCTCGGCAAAATCACCAGAGGATATAATACAGAGACTTCCTCTTCTTACAGACCGGAATATAGAGAAAGGAAAGACACTTTTTTTCTTTGATGAAGTTCAGAAATGTAATGAATGTGTGACGGCAGTAAAATACCTTGTACAGGAGGGGAGCTACAAATATATATTGAGCGGCTCGCTACTCGGTGTCGAGCTTAACTGTGTTAAATCAATTCCTGTCGGCTATATGAATTCCATTGATATGTTCCCATTAGACTTTGAGGAATTCTGTATTGCAGTTGGAACTCAGGAGAGCATTATCTCTTCTTTAAAAGAATCTTTCGATAATGAAAAACCTGTTGATGAGTCAGTTCATAAATTCATGCTCTCTCTTTTCCGCCTATATCTTGTGGTTGGAGGCATGCCTGGGACCATTGTAAAGTATCTTTCGTCAAATAACCTTCATGATGTTGTTATTGAAGAAGCGAACATTATCAAGCGTTACAAAGAAGATATAACAAAATATGAAGTAGAGGATAAAAAGCTGAGAATCACACGGATTTTTGATGCAATCCCAGGAGAGCTTAACAATATAAACAAAAGGTTTGTCCTGAGTAATCTCGGCAGGAATGAGAAGGCTGATAGATATGAAAATTCCTTTGAATGGTTGAAAAAGGCAGGTGTTGCCATTGCTGTATACAATGCAAAAGAGCCATTGCTTCCATTGAAGCTTTCAGAGACATCAACGCTGTTCAAGCTGTTTATGTGTGATGTCGGTCTCCTTGCCAGCATGTATATGGATGATATTCAATTAAGGGTTCTCAATGGGGAAGAAAATATAAATTTCGGAGCTGTCTACGAAAATTATGTTGCACAGGAGTTGAGAGCTCACGGCTATGAGGATATTTACTATTTCAACAGCCGTAAACAGGGCGAGGTTGATTTCCTTATCCCTTACCATAATAGAGTTCTTCCCATTGAGGTTAAATCGGGTAGGAGTTATATGACGCATGCCGCCTTGGATAGGATATTAAATAACCCCAAATATGCACTGGAGGAGGCTTTCGTTCTATCTGAAGCAAATATCGAGAGAAGAGGCAGAATTCTCTACCTTCCGATTTACATGACCATGTTCATAAAGAAGCCGACCATTGCTGAAGATATGGTCTACAAAATCGATTTCTCCATTCTCGGGGAAAAGGGGTCAACGTGAGGCGCCGGTAAGCTCTATGACTGTCGGGATTGTCCTTATAGCTGAAGTGCATTTTCTGATTGCATCTTCGCTTTCTGCAATAATTGTGAAGTCTCCTGTGAGTCTGTTGCCGTCGATGCCGAGTTTACCTTTTCTCAGTCTTCCGCCATGTGATTTAACTGCGTTATCTATCTGCCCGAAAATGTCCTGATCGATTTTAGCAGTAACATGGTAGTGCTTCATAAGTTCGTCTCCCGTCCACTTTACAGATACCGTTCTTTCGTTGACCTCTGCCATATGCTTGAGATTCGAGCAGTCACGGCGGTGGATTATGTATCCCCTTCCTCTTGTTATATATGCAACAACATCATCTCCCTGCATCGGGTTACAGCACTTTGCAAATGAGTACATTATGTTGCTGTCTTCTCCGACCATCAGCGTCCCAGTTGTCTCTGTGGAGACATAGCTGAGTGTGCCGTTTATGAGCTTCGATGGATTTGTCGGCCCCTTCTTTTCTACCGCAGTGGCAGATGTCTGCTTCTCGTTCTGTTTTATCTCGGGAACATTTGCACTTTCATATCTGTTGAGCCATGCCTTGATTTTCTTCTTTGTCGAAGTTGATGCTGCAGCCTCCAGCCATTGCTGATTCGGGTGTGCAGAAGGTGATGTCATTATTTCGACTATCTGGGTATTGGCGAGAGGCTTATTGAGTGGGATTATCGAGCCGTCGGCCTTTGCCCCCGAGCAATGGGAGCCGACCTCGGTGTGAATCTTATATGCAAAGTCGAGGGCTGTAGACCCTACCGGAAGTTCAATTACATGGCCCTGCGGCGTGAATACTACGATGCTGTCCTTCAGGAGTTCGTTCTTGATTTCCTCCATGTAGTCTTCGCTCTGCTCAATCTCCTTCGACCAGGATTTAATCTTCTTGACTATCTTCTGATAGTTGATTGAGTCCATGTTCTTCCATGTGCCACTCTCACTTCCGCTTGCCGCCTTATAAGCCCAATGCGCGGCAACACCTTCCTCTGCAGTTTTATGCATCTCCCAGGTTCTAATCTGTATCTCGAGATGTCTATTCTGCGGACCGAGGACAGTGGTGTGGAGTGACTGGTAGTTGTTGGCCTTGGGCATTGCGATGTAGTCCTTGAACCTTCCTTCAATCGGGAGCCACATCGAGTGGATAATGCCGAGTATCGTATAGCACTCAACGGTAGTATTACATATGACTCTTATTCCGAGGATATCGTAAATCTCGTCGATTTCCTTCTTCCTCTTCTTTATCTTCATATAGATGGAGTATGCGTGTTTGACTCTTCCGGAAACTTCAATGTTTTCCAGTCCTTCCTTTTTGCATGCTTCCTCTATCGACCGAGCAACCTGCTTGATGAATGCCGTGTATTCGCTCTTACGCTCGAGTAGGTATGTGTTTATGTATTCATAGCTTTCAGGTTTCAATGCCTTGAGTGACAGGTCCTCGAGTTCACTCTTGAGCGTCTGCATACCCAGGCTGTCTGCTATCGGGGCAAAGATGTCGAGGCAGTCCTTTGCATAGGAAATACGCCTCTCGCTGCTGAGCCCGGAGAGAGTTCGCATGTTGTGGAGTTTATCTGCCAGTTTTATGAGTATGACCCTCAAATCCTTACTCATTGCAAAGAACATCTTCTTGATTGTCTCTGCTTCCTGGATTGATTTATCCTGGGTTATACGGGTGATTTTTGTAACGGCCTGGACCATTGTCCCGACTTCCTTACCGAATAGAGATGCTATCTCCTCCTCCGTTGTCCCTGTGTCCTCGATTGTGTCATGGAGTAAGCCTGCACAGACAGTGTCGGCATCCATATTGAAGCTCATCAATATCTCGGCAACTGCAATTGGGTGTATAAGATAGGGTTCTCCGCTCTTTCTCCTCTGGTCTCCATGCTTCTTTGCTGCAAAGACTGCTGCGGCGGAAATCTTTTCCTTATCAAGGTCTGAATAATTAAGAATCCTGCTGACGAATCTATCGACAAGTTCCTTATTCGGAATCTCTGTAGTCTTATCGTCTTTTACTTCAAGCTCTGTACTGGCCATATACTATTCTTTCCCTGCCCCCGAGGTCTTTACACGCCTTTATATCCTTAAAGCCGTTTTCTTCTAATAATGCTGAAAGAGACTTTGTCTGTCTATAGTCACATTCGATTAAAAGTGTACCATTTTTCTCCAGATATCTGGGGCTTTGAGTAACAATTTTTCTTATCAGCTCCATCCCGTCTTTATTGTCGCTGACAAGTGCCATCACCGGCTCTGATTTGACATCCATCTCCGTCTCTTCGTACCAGCTTTGAGTTAGGTATGGTGGGTTAGCAGTGATAAGTGAAAATTTCTCACCTTTCCACGGCTCGAAAAGGGAGCCGAGTCTTCCCTCTCCTTTTTTTTCTGTAATGGAGAGGTAGTTCTTTGCTGCAATTTCAAGTGCGCGGGGAGAAAGGTCACTGAAAAAGACTTCTTTTTTCAGCTCTGCTGCAACAGCTGCTGCGACAGTGCCGCTACCTGTGCATATATCGAGAATCTTTCCGGTATAGTTATGTCTTCTGTATTCCTCCACGGCCTTCTCGACAAGAATTTCAGTGTCGGGACGGGGAATGAGTACGCTGCTGTCAACATAGTAGCTGTGGCCGTAGAACTCCTTTGAGTGTGTGATGTAGGCCATCGGGGTTCCTGAAATACGCTTCTTGAAAAGGGTAAGTGCTTTTTCTACAAACTCATCGTCAAGAATTTTATTGCGTCCTGTTATCTGCTCGATTTCACCCAGTCCTAAATAGGATAAAAGGACCCTGATTTCAAGATAGGGGTCCTCTAATTGATTGGGGTAACTTAAGAGTAGTTCCTTCAGTCGAGTAAGCGTCATAGGGCTTTCAGTGCTTCTTCTCCCGCATGAATCTTCAAAGCCTCGACAAATTCGTCCAAGTCTCCATTTAGAATACCCTCAAGATTATAGGACGTGAGGTTTATACGGTGGTCTGTGCAGCGGTTCTGCGGGAAGTTATATGTTCTGATTCTTTCACTTCTGTCCCCTGATCCGACCATGCTCTTACGCTCTTGGCTTCTCTCTCTGTTCTTTCTCTCCTCCTCCATCTCGAAGAGTCTGGATCTGAGGACTCTCATAGCCTTGTTCTTGTTCTTGAGCTGTGATTTCTCGTCCTGCTGGATGACTACAATTCCTGTAGGAAGGTGGGTGATTCTGACAGCACTGTCTGTTGTGTTGACGCACTGTCCTCCCGGGCCTCCTGCGCGCATGACGTCGATTTTGAGGTCCTTTTCATTGATTACGATATCTGTTTCCTCGGCTTCGGGGAGTATGGCGACCGTTATTGCAGAGGTATGGATTCTTCCTCCGCTCTCAGTCTCCGGAACACGCTGTACTCTATGAACTCCGCTTTCGTAGCGCATCGAGCCGTAGACATCTTTTCCGGATATTGAGCATACAATTTCCTTGTATCCGCCACGCTCTGTTTCATTTGCGTTCATTATCTCGAGCTTCCAGTGCTTTTTCTCTGCGTAGTGTGTATACATACGGAAGATATCTGATGCAAAGAGGGCTGCCTCCTCGCCACCGGTGCCTGCTCTTATCTCCATGATGATGTTCTTGCCCTCTAATGGATCGGGCGGGATAAGAAGAACTTTACACTCCCTTTCGTCTCTTTCGAGCTTTTCTTTGAGAGTTTCAAGTTCCTCCTTGACCATTTCAGCCATATCGGGATCGTCCTCGCTTTTGAGAAGTTCCTGATTTTCTTCTATCTCTTTTTCCGTCTTTTCAATATCTTCCAGCTTCTCGACTACCGGTGCTATATGCGAGCGCTGGAGCATCATCTCCTTGTACTTTTTCATATCAGCAAGGGTTTCCGGCTCGCTGAGAGTTTTGTCAACTTCCTCCAATTGACTTTTAAAGGACGGCAGCAAATCTATGAGTTTGTTCACTTTTTATCTCCAATAACTATTGTCTTCTTCAAATTCTCTGCATATTCAATGAGGGAAAGCAGGGTCTTCTTATCTTCCCCATCTGTATTTAAACTATTTAGTAATTCATTACAAGTGTAGAGGTAGTCGTCGACTGACTGTGCTTCCTTGACAGGAGGGGAGAGAAGGCGCTGTGCACACCAATTCCTCCATTGCACCTTTTCCTTATCGTTGAGAACCTCCGGCCAATTACGTGCAACGTGGCGCCATACAAGCTTATGGTATTTAGGATTATCGAAGGGTGTTGTCTTTTCCCCCATAAGTTTTTCCCTGGGAGAAAGAGACTGTATTTTTTCAAGCTTCTTCTTGTCGTCGCGCGAAAGAAACGAGCCGTATATTGAGAGATCGGGGTCGATGTCGGGAGAAGGAGAGTCATATTCTTTTGTAAAGTCTTCGGCCTTGAAAAAGTTGCTTTCGATTACTTTCTTTGCTTTATCCAATACCTCTTTCTTTGTAAAGCCGAGGCGTTTTTCAGCCTCCGCAGTGAGGGTCGAAAGAGGAGAAACAAACGGGCATTTGTTAATGGAAAGCCTGTAGATTCCGCTTTCAGGATAGTTCTCGAGGTTGACACATGACGGAATGGGGTAGGTAAGGTCAAAGCAATAGACATCGTTCTTATTGGCGTAGAAGAGCGGCAGGAGAGGACGTGTTGATCCGCTGGGGGACGCAAACTTTCCTGAGGTGTGGAGAAATGGTGTTTTCTTTGTGCTGTCTATGACTTCTCTTACCTTGTCCTTCCCTCTATGAGAAAGTGCCCACTCGAAGAGTTTGGGTTGTTTTGTTTTAATGAGTCTGGCAAGGTTGATTGTTGCGTATACGTCAACAAGAGCGTCATGTGCGCCCGTCTGCTCTATGTTGTTCTCTTCTGTGAGATCTGTCAACTTGAAGGAAGTAAAGCCTTCGCTCGTGGTTTTATTGAAGATTATACCCTCCGGGCGTAGGTCCTTTGTTGCCCGGACAAGGTTTATGATATCCCAACGGGAACAGGAGTTTATATATTCCCTTTCATAGGGGTCGTAGAGATTGCGGTAGAGGGCGTTACGCACACACTCATCGTCAAATTGGATTGTGTTGTAACCCAGTGTGATTGTATTGGGTACTATCATCTCATCTCTCAGCCTTTTTATGACTTCCGCTTCCGCAAGCCCCTTCTCATTCACTTCATCCGGGGTTATATGGGTCACAAGGCATGATTCGGGAACGGGAAGGTAATCGGGAGAGAGCTTCGAGTACATTAAAATCGGTGGCGCTATGATATTAAGGGAGCTGTCTGTCCTGACTGCTGCAACCTCGGCTATTCTGTCATAGCGTGTATTAAGTCCGAATGTTTCCAAATCATAGAATAGAAAAGTGTGGCTCATAGGACTATTGTAGCAGACAAAATGGTTCTTTGATATTGCTCAAAGAGCAAAAAAAAGTAGACTTATTCCTATGAAGAAATTACTTTGTCTCTTTGTCGGCTTATCAGCTTTGTTTTCCCTTTTTGCTTCTCCCTGCTATGAGGAAGTTGAGACGGCGGCGTTTACGGCCATACTCTGTCACACATCAATTCCCTCTCTCCCACTCAACGGCGTCACATTCTACGGAGAAGAGGAGAATATAATTCCGGATAAAATCGTATTCGACAACTCAGATATGTCGCTCTATCTTGATGCTCTCAATACAAAGCCGAAGATGAACTTTTTTCAGAGTGCACTCTATTCGATAACCCAGAACGGATCGACAATGCAGAAGACGAAGAAGAAGCTCCAGGAGAGAGCATATAAGACGGATGAGGTAATAATAAATGGAGAAGCCGATATAACAAGCAACTCCAGTGTAAACAAACTCGAGTTCATCACCACGGGGAATTTAAGCAGCATCGACGTTGATGTTTATGCAGATTTGGTTATTACAAAAAATGAGGAAAAGTATATAATAAATGGAACTTTCAACATCAAAGGAGGAAAGGATAAAATACTGACAGTAACATCCTCCAATGTTACCGTTAACGGTATTCCATACGATGTTGAGGTGAAATATAAACTGACAAAGGCGGAAACATGACACTGAATGATTTTTTAAAAGAACATAGACTCGGTGAAGAGTATATAAACACAGAAGAGGTAATGCACTTTTTCAAGAGTGAGATGGAGAAGGGCCTTAACGGTGAGGAGAGCTCACTCAAGATGATACCAACCTACGCTGAGGGGCCGGCAACTCTCAAAAACGGGGGCTCGGTAATCGTAATGGATGCAGGTGGCACAAATTTCCGCTCATGTCTTGTCACTTTCGATGAAGAGGGAAAAGCTGAGATTTCAGATTTCCGCCGCGTCGGCATGCCGGGAATCGAGAGGGAAGTGAGCGATGACGAGTTCTATTCGACCTTTGCCGATAACATCGAACGCTTCATGGGGAAAAGCGGGAGAATTGGCTTCTGCTTCTCCTATGCTGCCTCAATAATGGAGAACCATGACGGGGTACCTCTTCTTTTCAGTAAGGAAGTCAAGGCGCCGGGAGTCATCGGAAAGCCACTGATGGAGAATATCCTTTCTGTTCTCTCCTCACGCGGCTACGATACATCTCAAATTAAATGCAGCGTCGTTAACGACACAGTCGCAACTCTACTTGCAGCTAAGGCTGAGGGTGGGCTTGAAGCATCAGGCTATGTGGGCTTCATCCTCGGGACGGGCACCAATACAGCATATCTCGAGAAGAACGAGAACATAGGGAAAATCAAGCTCTCGAACGGGGTGCAGATAATCAACACCGAATCGGGTTCGTTGAATCTATCCCCCAGCGACCTCGATGTGGGCTTCAGAAATACAACCATCAACCCCGACCACTATCAGATGGAAAAGATGATTAGCGGGGCATATATCGGGCCATTCAGCCACTATGTCATAGCAGAAGGAGTAAAGGAGAATGTCTTCTCACTCGATTTCATCTCTCTTTTCTCCTCCCTCAAAACTCTTTCAACCTCAGATGTAGGGGCATTCTTAGGTGCGCCGTACAACAAGAGTAATGCTTTGGGAGCAATTGTCACCAACGATAGAGATGCTGTGGCCTTATATACACTTTTGAAAAAGATTGTTGTCCGCGCGGCCAAGCTTACTGCCCTCAATATGGCGGCTTCTGCGCTCAAGGGCTGTGGTGAGACAAACTCTCCGCTTTATCCGGTTGTTATCAACGCAGATGGAACAACATTCTATAAGCTGCCGTTCCTCGAAAGATACACACGCACATTCCTTGACTCGATTCTCGAAAAGGAGCACGGTGTATTCTACAGGATTGTTGCTATTGACTCGTCTCCGATAATCGGTGCTGCAATATCGGCACTTGCTCTATGAGTAGAATTCTTTTAGTAGCATCCGACCCCAATGAGATTAAGGGACTTGACGGCCCCTGGGATAAAGCTGTATGCGGTGTGGGACCTGTAAATGCCGCGGCATACACTGCAATTAATGCCCTTAAGTACAAAAGCGAAATTGTTGTCTCTGTCGGCTCATGTGGCTCACTCGGCATCATAGGACGGGGGGATGTTGTCTCATTCTCAACTGTTGTCACTCCTGACCAGGACCTAAGTGCTGTACACCTTTCACTTGGTACTACCATAGGACCGGACAGGGCTACATTCAAAGAGCTCTACACTCTCGATAAGACAAGCCCGTATATCCTCTATAGCTCCGGGACATTCAGTAGCGCAGTTCTTCCATCCCACACTGCTCTCAAGGCCGACTGTGCAGATATGGAGGCATATGGGGTAGCTGTGGCATGCAGAGCCCTTAACATCGGATTTTATGCCGTGAAAATAGTTACAGATATTGTGGGTGAGAAGGTGAAAATCGGGGACGTAAATGCTTTTTACAGAGAGGGAAGGGCAAGACTGGGGGAAGTTTTGTCTTCGATGTTTCTTTCCTGATACTCTTTCTCGTTATCGAGTTTAAGTTTCTCCGGCACTCTGTTTTCATTGATCATATTATCCAGAAAGGAGATGATATTCCCCTTATCTTTCTCCCATATACTCTCTGCAGCCGACATGAGAGTATCTATTGCCTCCGATGATGTGTCATCAAGCTTGATAGGCTTTGAGATAACATCCTCCCAGACTCTCAATACAGATACCTTTTCTATGTTTTGGACTCCTTCAAGGCTTATTGCCATATTTGCCGAGCTGTATGCCCTCATCAACGGGCCCATCCAGTCGAATGTGTGAGATATGTCGTCCGATGACATATGAAACGGCGTTGATGCTGTCGAGAGCGAGAGGATTCTGTATTCGTCAGCATCAGGGTAAAGCTTACGCGCTTCGATGAATGCGGCAAGGATGGGATTATTTGCAATAATTCCACCGTCGATGAGCGTGAGCTCCTCTTCAGTTTTTCTATCAATAAACTTTGCAGGCGCGAAGTATGTGGGGGCGGCGGAGGATGCACGTGCTGCTTCTCTGACGAGAAAACCATGGCTGTCCCAGCTCTTGAATATGAATTTTTCCCCGTTTGTGACATTGTATGAGACAGCCATTGTAGGGACTGCTGCCTCCTCGAGTGGAACATCGCCGTAGAGGGAGGAGAGAAATTCTTCATAGGGCTCTATTTCATACTTATCGGAGAAAAGCCTGCTGATGGTGTTCATGACTTTCATGAGGCCCCGGCGTTCCTTGGTGAGAAATATCTTTTTGCCATTATCCTTATAGAGGGAGACGAAGTTCTCCGGAGAGGCGAGGAACGGAATATGTCCCAGCTCCTCTGTATATTCTTTTTTGAATATGCGCCCTGTTGTGTATTTGTGGTGGACGGTGAATTTCTCCCTTTTCTCACGCTCGAAGGATGTGCCTTCAACAGGCGCTGTAAGGCCGAGGGAAATTAATGCTCCTGTGCTTGTTCCTGCAATCAAATCGAAGTAGGAATAGAGCGGACGGTCTTTTTTCTTTCTTAACTCTTCGTTCATTTTCTGGAGAATATAGGCTGGGACAATTCCTCTCATTCCTCCACCATCGATGGTGAGGATATATTTTATGTCCTTTATTTCCTCTTCTTTCTTCTTCGGCAGAAAATTAAAACGCATGAGATAAAGATAGTCAAAGAGGGTGGTTTTTTCAAGCTTGATATTCGATTATAATCGCCATATGAGAGAAAGTGATTATTACTCTTCGTGTACCCTCTGCCCCAATCTCTGCCGGGTAGACAGAACACATTCGGGCGAAGGAAGATGCAGGGCGGGAAATAAGGTTAAGATTGCATGGTCGGGCCTTCACAGGGGAGAAGAGCCGCCGCTTGTGGGAGAGAAAGGCTCGGGAATGGTATTCTTCTCTGGGTGTCCGTTACATTGCGCATATTGCCAGAACAGACAGATTTCCGGCTCGGACGGCGAGAATTGGGGAGTAGAGATAACAGACGAAGAGCTTTCCTCTCTATTTCTCGACCTCGAGAGGATGGGAGCGAGAACACTCAATCTTGTAACCGGTACTCACTTCATCCCGTCAATCGTCAATGCTCTGGAAAGTGCAAAGGAAAAGGGGTTCTCTCTTCCTGTTGTATGGAACAGCTCGGGATACGAAAGAGTAGAGGCACTCGAGCTCATAGATAAATACATTGATTTATACCTACTCGACTGCAAGAGTCTTTCGCGTCATGTCTCGTCACGTTTCTGTGGCCTATCTCGCTACGTCGACGTAATTGTTCCCGTAATGGATTGGATAAAAGAAAAAAAGCCTCATACCGATCTCGATAAGATAAAAGGCACAATCTTGAGACACTTAGTCTTTCCCGGGACTGTCAATCACTCGATGAAATTTTTAGAGTTCTTTGCCCGTCGCTATAAGGATAACTTCTATCTCTCACTCATGAGTCAATTCGTCCCTCCAAAGGAAGACGAAACAATCACGCCAATCAGCGACGAAGAGTACGCACTTCTTGTGGACAAAGTAGAAGTGGAGGGAATAGAGGACGGCTTTATACAGGAAAAGAGCGAGGATGACATACTCTGGATTCCGGACTTCACGCTAGATGTACCGTTTCCCCCGTCATTCGCCGACCCCAGTCCTTATTTTCTTTCTTTAAAGCGGAAAGCACTCAAGGCTTGATTATAGTTCCTTCGAACTTATCACCTTTCAAAATCGAAATCGTGTTCTCGATATTTCTGCCGTCTGCACATATAACGGAGAGTTCCGCTTCATCTGCGAGGCGAGATGCAATCGGGTCGAATGGTGCGTTGAGCCCCGGCTTCCACTCATCTCCGACCATCTGGCGGAAGTGACGCCATGAAATCTGGTCGATAGGCTGGGCGTTTGGATTTTTCCTCGGGTCATCTGTATAGACCTTCTTTATGTTGGATAGGTTGATTATCCTCTTCCCTCCGAAACGTTTTGCCAGGTACACAGCATCGGTGTCTGTAGAGAATCCCGGTTTCCAGCCTGAAGCAACAAGAATGCGTGAATTAAATTCAATTTCACCAGTCGGATTTGTAACAACGGGGGATGAAGTGTAGGACGAAAAGATTGCTCTCACAAGCTCAGCGTTGAGATATGTTGCCTTGATTCCTATCCAATCCTCTTCGTCTCCACTCGAAGTGCCGTTAACTTCCCTGAATGCCGATTGATATACCCTTGCCGGTGAACCGCCACCGCAGACAAAGATAAGCCTCTCGTCCTTATTTTCCTCTAAAAAGGAGACAATCGCATCTTTGAACTTCTTTAAAAACAGTGTATCGACTTTGTCAGGCGCAATAATTGATCCGCCGACTGAAAGAACTGTTAAACTCATATATAACTCCTTGCTTCTAGAATAGCATATCTGCCTCTTGAGTGCACTTTTATTCTGCTTCTATTTCCAGAATGTTTATCTCGTTTCCCGTCTTGAGCTCGGTTTCTCTCGAGCCGCAATAGGGGCACGTAATACCCTGCGGCACCGTGTCGTACTCCCTGTGGCAGTTATTGCATACGGTGACGGCATGGATGGGCCTTATTTCGAGAGTGGTATCACCGAAGAGGGGGCGTTTCTTTACCGCCCAGTCAAAACACGGAGTAACGTACTCCGGGATGACGGTAGAAACTTCCCCGATTTCAAGCGTCACTCTCTTTATGTGGCTCAAACTATTCTCCACGGCCAATTCTTCCAGTTTATCCAATATTGAGAATACTATTCCTAATTCATGCATTTTTTGTTCCCCGCCTCCATCAATACTTCAGCACAGAGGAGATTGAGCAAAGGAAAAATATAATTCTTGTCTTTCTTTGCGCTCTCCCAATTAGCACATAAGCCATTTTCTATAGAGCCTTCTCCTGGTGATTTTCCCGGCGCCTCTCTTCTTCAGATTAAATCCAGCTTTACCGGCTTTCTGATATCCTCTTGAGGCTGTATCTGCCATCTCGCTCTCAGAAATCAATACTCAGGGGCCTTTTCATTCTCCTTACTCCGGCCATCTTTCTCCTTTACTCAGCCTTCCATTTTCCGATCTCTTTTTTCAGCCAGGATATAAGCTCCGGTATGCCGTCTCCTCTCTTTGCGGAGATTGGAAAGACGGGGGGATTTTTCTTGTTTCTTTCCCTTATATAACCCTTACATCTCTCGATATCGAAATCGAAGAAGGATGCGGCATCTATCTTGTTGATGATTACTGCATCGACCGTGCTGAACATCAAAGGGTATTTTAATGGCTTATCATCGCCCTCTGGAACCGAAAGGATCATGACATTCTTCACCGCCCCAGTGTCGAATTCTGCCGGGCAGATAAGGTTTCCTACATTCTCGAGTGTGACGAAATCGAGGTCATCTATTCCTATTCCTTCAAGGCCTTGCCGTGTCATTGCTGCATCAAGGTGGCACATGCCTCCTGTGTGGAGCTGGATGGACTTGACTCCCAGTTCTTTTATCCTGACGGCATCAACATCGCTGTCGATATCTGCTTCCATTACCCCGATTCTGTATTCGTCCTTCATTTCTTTGATGATACGGGTCAGGGTTGTTGTCTTTCCCGAGCCTGGGGATGACATCAAATTCATGAGAAAGACACCTTTCTCCTTGAGTTCAGAGCGCAGTGTATCTGCCGCCTTATTGTTGTCTCTAAAGACACTTTCCTTTACCAGGAGTACACGTACTTTATTATCTTTATCCATAATTATTTTATTTTTCCTCTCTTTGTTATTATCACCCAAAAAGGGAAATTAACAAAAGATAAATTTTATGTGATAAATTATTTTTAACAGAACACGACTGTACATTTATTCCTGAAATGTTATACCTGTGGAATTAAGGGTAGCAAGAGCGTTGTATGCCTTCTCATAAACTCCTTTTGAGGAACAAACCGCGACGGATTGAGTCATAGACTGCCAGTAGTCTGTTGTTATTTCCTTCTCTGCTTTGTCTACGGCAACAATTGAGTCATTCTTCAACTCTCCGTCCTTTTTCATAAGATAAGTTAACCTGGATTGGATAATAATAAGAGATGTGTCGGATTTCAGAGAATATCGAATTGATGAGATCCTGCGCCGGAAACGTAAAAAGGGCCCCGTTTTGCGCCTTTATCTGCTCATAGATTCTTCTTGGGGCCGTTGATAAGACGCAGGTCAACACTCTCTCCTTCGATTCTTACATCGGTGTATTCCCCCATGACTGAATCATACCTGAGGTATAAATCTCTGTATGTAACACCATTGAGTGTGAGAGAGGAAATGCTGTCTGTTCTTACGCCGTTTGTATATGAGTGTTCAAGTTTCATCGAGGCAGTGAAAACAGTTTCTATAGGCTCAAAATTAAGTTTGTCTCCATTTTTATCACATATGTTATATGTAAAGTTGACTTTTACATCCGACAATGTATATTCATAAACCTCATCATCGGTAATGGTTCCGTTAAGAGTTCCGGAGTCTACTGTGGTACTTACAATTTCAACAGATTTCACATCATCAGAGAGCCCGTATTCTCTCCAAAGGTTTCCTCTATTATTTTTAAAGGCTGTACTGATATGACAGAGCATATCTTTAAAAGTCTCATTACTTATGTCTGCCTCAACTTTCCCCTTGGGAAATTTGGAGGTGTAGGAAGTCATTAAATTTGTGTTGATGGTGTACACATTTCTGCTTTCAACATAATCCTCATAGTTCTTTATGATCTCCTCACTTTTGTCTTTCCGGCACGAAACAAATGAGAAAACAACTAAAACAACCGATAGTATTATTAAAACCTTTTTCATCATTTCATCCTATTTATCTGCATTGAGAAGTCTCAGCTCCACGCTCATGCCGTCGACTGAAGCTGACAAAAAAGAGTTGCTGCTTTTGTCTGTTGTGTATGAAACATCTTTAAGCTGTGTTCCCTGTAAAATGAGAGAGCACGAAGTATAGCTTATATATTCAGCACTCTCGTGTTTTGTAAGCCTTCCCGACAGCGTGATGGTACCTATCAAGGTGTCGGAGTAGTAGGTATATGAGAATACGATTTTTACATTATCTGCTTCGATCTCGATATTCGAGACATTCCGCTTTCCTTTTATTGTCCCCTCTGCAGATATTATGCTGTCTACAGTTATGACATAATCATCGGTTATTTCTCGAAATGCACTTTCGACGTTTTTGGTTGACGGCATAATGGAGGAGGAGAATGTCTTATCTACATATCCGATATTGCTCGTTATCTCCGGAGTGAGCTCCAGAAGCGCGTTATACGCTCTTGTCTGTCCTGCCGAGGATGTAATGAAGTCGCTGTAAGCTGCGATAACCTCCTCACTCCTGTCCTTCTCACATGATGGGAAGAACACAATCAGGAGGACTGATAAGAGTACAATTAAAGTCTTTCTCATTTATTCCTCTTTTTCTATTCTACATGGCAGAGTTGAATTATTAAACATATTTTTTACATACGCAGTTCAATCTTTCAACAAGAAGAATCTGGAAGGGAAAAACGGGTGTATTTCTTCATTTTTACTATCACATATATCATTGTCAGTGCCTCCGTCAGCGGCATACTCCACCATATGGAGGATGGGGTGAAGACGAGGGGGAGAGCAATAATGAGAGCGCCACTTATGACAAGGCCTCTCATGACAGATACTATAAAGGAAGTTTTCGGCTTCATTATGGCCTGAAAGTAGTAGGTCGAATAGATGTTGAACGGCAGGATGAGAAAAGAGAGAGCGTAGGTGCGGATGATTGCCGGCGCTATGGCGAGAATCTCGGCTGTCGGGCTCATGAAAATCCTTATAAACATGTTTGGGACGGCCTCAGAGAGGGCAGTCCACAATACACTGAAAATCATTGCCGTAATGATGCTGTATTTCAGCGTCTCTTTAATCCTATTGCCGTTACCCGCTCCATAGTTTGTCGATATTATAGGCTGGGAAGCCTGACCGATGCTGTATGCAGAGCATTGCACAAACGTACTTATATTTATGATAGGACCGTAGACTGCAAGCTCTGAGGAGTCGAGGTATTTCATAATCTGTTTGTTGAAGAGGATTGTGAGTATGCCCATCGCAACGTCGATGAAGAAGGTTGAGAAACCTGTGACTGTAATGCGGCCGATCTGATGGAGGAACCTCCTGGGTTTTCTTATTCTCAGTGTATTCTCTTTGGAGAAGAAGTGGCTCAGCATTATGAGGAAAGAGAAAACACTCCCCATAGCTGTTGCGAGTCCTGCTCCGAAGAGTCCCATGGAGCACGGAAAGACAAAGAAATAGTCCCCAGCGATGTTAAATATGCCCCCGGCCATTACAGCTTTTGTAGCCAAAGATGGTGCTTTGTCGTTACGTAGGTATGCGGCAAGCATCTGGTTGAAGAGAAAGACAGGAAGGACGAATCTGATAGGCCTCATATAGTTTTCGGCAAGAGGAAGTAGTTTTTCGTCGGCGCCGAAGAATGTGAGAATACTGTCCTCGAAGAGAAAGTAGAGAAGTGTCAAAATAAGAGAAAGGAAGATTGAGCCGATGATGGATGATGTGAAATATTCGTTCTCGTTTCCTTCTTTTCCATTGTTAGTGCCTCTTTTGAGGGAGAATATGACGCTTCCTCCTATCCCCATCAAGAGGCCCAGCGAATAGATGATGTTCCATACAGGCGCAACGACTGCGAGGGCGGCACTACCGTCCGGGCCCTGGTACTGCCCGACCATCGCCATATCTACAACGCCGTATATTGATGATATAAGAGCACTTCCGAATGCTGATGAAAGATACTTCAGATAAAGTCCTTTGATGTCGTCTTTCAAAAGGTTTTCCATACTTTTACTCCTTATAAACAAAAAAACCGGATAAGAAACAGGTATCTCAACCTGCGTCTTATCCGGCTCTCGGATCTTTGTCCGACTGCCCTCCGAACGAGCAGGAAAGAGTCTAGTCGAAGAAAATTATAATGACAAGGGGTAGTTCTATTTTTATAATCGTGTCATGAAACTTCTGATAGTTGAAGATGAAAAGGGCCTGAGTGAGGCCGTAAGCCATGTATTAAGAAGTAAAGGCTGGCTTGTTAAGGAATGTGCGAATGGAAACGACGGGCTCGAGGAAGCTGAAAGCGGGACATATGACTTGATTATCCTTGACGTTATGCTTCCCGCCGTCGACGGCTTCACAATACTTAGGACCATCCGTGATAACTCCATTTCAACCCCCGTTTTGATGCTGACAGCCAAGGCAGACCTTTCAAGCAGAGTCAAGGGCCTCAATTGGGGTGCCGACTATTACCTTCCCAAACCTTTCGAGATGGATGAGCTTATTGCCTGCGTCAATGCACTCTCGAGAAGAAAGGAAACAATTATCGACTCTTCCCTCGAGTTCGGCGACATAATGCTCAAAAAGGAGGAGGGCCTTCTTGTCGAGACTAAAACCGGAGAGAGTGTTAAGCTCAGCGCGAGGGAGATAAGCCTTTTGGAAATGCTCCTTTCGGGAGAGGGTAGAATAATCAATAAGGAGCAGATTTTTGAAAAACTCTGGGGCTACGACTCGAATGCCGATTACAACTCGACAGAAGTTTATATCTCATTTTTAAGGAAAAAGCTCAAATACATAGGTTCAAAAACAGAGATTAAGGCACTGCGCGGCCTCGGATATTCATTGGAGAAAAAGGATGATTAAAAAACTCAGGCGCCGCTTGATGCTTGTCATGCTTCTTTCTTTCACAGCCATCGTAGTAGCTTTAGTTACAGTCATTGTCGTTGTGCCCGAGTCTGAAAAGAGGCGCGAGATAAGACAGTCTCTCGAGGCTCTTAGTGAGAACTCTTCAATGCAGATAAATGCTATGCGCCAGGGCGAAGTTCCACCGTCCATCCCTGCCGACGGGACTACCCCGATCGAAATGTTTGACGGGGAAACAACTCCGTTCGAAATGCCACCCGAGGCTGTGGGAGAGCAGTTCACTCGGGCAAACCCGGCTTTACGTAACGCCTACAGCGACAGCACCATCACAATCGAGACAGACTCGAGCGGGGCGATTGTTAAGTGGACAAGTGGAAGAAGTGACTATACAGATGAGCAAGTTGAGGCAATACTTGCCCTTATCGGGAAAAGTGGTGGTGAGTTTGATTATACAGCAGGCTACTATTACCTCAGACACACAACTCCTGACGGCTACTCATATGTAGTTCTTGATGCAGCATCTTCGATAAATGATTTCAGGCGCACATTGATGTGGGGTCTCATCGGAGGCCTTTCCTCCTGGATAGTATTCTTCTTCCTTGCTCTCAAGCTCTCCCAGATGATGGTCAAGCCTGTTAATGAGGCATTCGAAAAACAGACACAGTTCATATCTGATGCGAGTCACGAGCTCAAGACTCCGATAGCCGTAATCCAGGCCAATGCCGATGTGCTTAAAAACGAATGTGGGGACAACAAGTGGATTGAGTACATAATCACCGAGACCCACCGTATGGATAAGCTTGTGAAGGACCTTTTGTTCCTTTCGAGCGTAAATAAAACATCATTTCTTCCGGTAAGACTGAACTTTTCGCACCTGGTCGAGGGCGCAGTTCTCCCATTCGAGGCACTTGCCTTCGAGAGGGGAAAGAGAGTGGAAACAAAAATAAAGGACGATATATATATCAAAGGAGACGAAGGCGAGATGGAGAAGCTCATATCAATACTTCTTTCAAACGCCCTCAAGTACTCCTACGAGAATACCCCTATCACGGTAACTCTCTCAGATAAGTCCCGTACAGCACTCCTGAGGGTGCGTAACGAAGGAAGCGGAGTGAAGAAAGAGGACGGCGACAAAATATTCGAGCGCTTCTACCGCGTAGATAAAGCCCGCTCGAGAGAGAGTGGCAGCTACGGTCTGGGACTTGCGATGGCGAGAAATATTGCAATCAATCACAGGGCAAGGCTTACATTCGAGAGCGAGTACGGTAAGTGGATTGAGTTTACCTTTGAAATAAAAAAAGAAGATTAATTTTCCTTTTCAAGCTTTCTTTAAGTTTCGTCTTCTATTCTCTACTCAATCAAGGAGAAAAAAGATGAAGAATAGACTCAGAAAAACAATCATTTCAGTGTTAGTCGTATCTATGCTCTTTGTCTCTTGTCAATCGGGGACTGAAAGCACAGCAGAAATGCTGGAGAGCGTGATAAAAAACAAAACTCAGAGTTCGGCGGCAAATACCGAAGATGGAATTACAGGCACATATTCCTCTACAATCTCAGGTTGGATTACAGATGAAGAGGCAACAGCAACTGTAGTGCCGTCGGAAGACCAGGTTCCGTCTACATACAGTGCATCTGACTTTGAGTTGAATGAAGATGAATATACAGATATCGAGATTAATCTTTCAACTCTTTCTGGTGGAGAGACGCTTGCTGATAAAGTGACGGTTGAATTCACTACAGATGAAGACGACGGAACAACGGTTTTAGGAATAAAAATTAAGAACAAATCGGAAAACAAGTACAATTACATCCTCTCGGGAACATCAAGTGCAGGGGTGAAGATTATCAACAGAAACTCAGATTTCTGTGTAACTCTTGACAGCGTTGAAATAACAAGTGCAACTGATTCCGATGAACAGGCATTAAAAATGGACGCAGATGCAGACGATGACGGTGTTGCACCATATTATACATGCTTTCTTATCCTCAAAGGCGAAAGTACTCTCACTGGTTGCTCAGCCACTGATGATACTACAACCAACGCAGTCAAGGCATGCGGCTCACTTGTAATCAGCGGGGATGGAACACTCAACGTCTATGCAACAAACAATAACGGTATCGTTTCCGATGACGTAGTTGTCGTTAATGGCGGAAGCGTTAACATTAGTCTCGACTCCACATACAGTGACGGCACTGGTATAAAGAGCGTCAACGGCTACGTCCAGAACGGCGGATGTGTCAACATCACAGGGCTTAATGAAACTGAAGGTATGGAGAATAAGGGAATCAAGGTCGAAGGTGATGATAGCGAGACTGAATATGGAAAGGGTAAGGGGTATATCCTCATCAACGGCGGCGAAATCAACATCACAACAACGGGTAAGGGTATGACAGCTTCCTTCGACCCTGATGAGGACGGAGACACAACAAACAGTGATAACGACCCGTCGGCAGATGTATTCATCAACAACGGCCTTATTACGATAACAACTACATCGACTCCTCGTGATGATTCTTCCTCTACTTCGAATGACGGAGTCTCACCTGAAGGAATCGAGGGTAAGAGCAGCGTTACAATCAACGGAGGTAAGATTGTTCTCAACACAACCGATGACTGTATAAACGCATCAAGTAGCGACTCTTCGATTGTGATAAACGGCGGCCTTATCTACGCTCATTCAACACAAAATGACTCTGTCGATTCTAACGGAACGATTGAGATTAACGGTGGCACGCTGATTGCACTCGGAGCCGGTGTTCCCGAGGGAGGTATAGACTGTGATGAGGACTCACGTTTTGTCTATAACGGTGGCACAATAATTGCCATGGGCGGCACGAACAACCTGCCTTCCGGTAGTGGAACAAGCGGTTACTACCTTTCGACTTCCGGCGGCGTGAGCATGGGCGGCGGTATGGGACCGGGAAATGGTTCTTCCTCTGAGCCACCAGAGATTCCTAGTAATAACAGAGAAACAACGACATCTACAGGTGAGACAACAAGCGCAATGACACCTCCCGGTGGTGGAACAACGCCTCCCGGAAAGATGGATGGTAATAATAATACTGCAGGACCGCAGAACGGCGGCACAACAGGCTCTCTCTCCTCCGGTGATACCTTAACCCTCCTCAAGAGTGACGGCACTGTAATATTCTCGTTCACACTGCCGGATGATGTGGTCTCCACAAGCGTTCTTCTTGCCTCTACGAGTCTCAAGAGCGGGGAAAGCTACTCTATCTCCACTTCGTCTACAGTAAAGAGTGCAGAATACACATTCGAGGGGTTGGCACTTGGAGAGGTTGAAGTGAGTGTTACATCCTCTACAAGTATGACACTCTCAAGTCTCGGAACGACTATAGCATTATAATTAGTATGGATGCGGGCTCTCGAACGGGCCCGTTTTCACTCTGGAGAGTAGGGGGTATATGTATGCTCGTAGCCGAACTTCACTCCCGCCGTAGATGTAAACCAATCGTCAGCTGTGTTTCTGTCGATTCCTCCGGGAAGGCGCATAAGGAGGCGCGAGGCTGTAATCTCCTGGCTCGAGACTGCTTCTCCCTCCCATTCACCTTCTTCTTCGAGTAGTTCAACGAGAGCTAGGAACGCCTCCTTCTTTGTGGATGCTTCTGTAAAGTTTGAATAAACGATTGCGTCGATTATCGTCCCCCCGACTTCGTCGTAGACGACGATTCCTCCAGTTGTGCTTATGAGAGTACTCTCCATCCCGCCGTTGATGTAGTAAGTGTAGAGTTCTTTTTCGTAGTCCCTGAGAAAGTTCTCCTTCCCGCTTCTGCTGTCCCAATAAATTACTATGAGGTCTCCGCGCTTGACAGTAAGGGATGGAAGTACAACACCGGAAGAAGTAATATCATCAGTTACTGCCATGCCTCCGATGTTTCCCGACTTTGTGACAAGAAGTTCGATTCTGTCAGGTTTGGTCTTGTTGCCGTCGACA
This sequence comes from Muribaculaceae bacterium, assembly GCA_963623755.1. Classification (GTDB taxonomy): domain Bacteria; phylum Spirochaetota; class Spirochaetia; order Sphaerochaetales; family Sphaerochaetaceae; genus Ornithospirochaeta. The sequence continues at coordinate 26,171 of CAVFNE010000002.1, forward strand.
GATACTTTGTTGAGTAATAGTCCTGCCTTGTTGGAGTTTCTGCCGTAGAGGGTGAAGAATGCCCGGGTTGTGTTTCCTCCGTTCTTTGTATATGTCAGGGCGAGGGTGAATTTCTCTCCCATATCGAGTGTGTAGGGAAGGCTAATGGTTATGGAGTCGCCTACAAGAGATTTTTTCTCCACACCTGTGTTGAAGACAACTTCTTTTATTTCAACTCTTTCGGAAAATTTAATGACGAATGTTTCGTTGTCTTCAAGGCCGTAGTCTACAATAACGGCGCCGCTCTTGTTCTTATCTAAAAGGAGATTTTCAATCACGAGCTCTTTATTCGAGCAGGAAAACAGGAGAAGTAGAGCAATAAAGAAAATCAGAATTTTATTTTTCATACTTATTAAGCGCAATAAGTGGCCGAAATTGTCAGCATTTATGAGAAAAATCTTCATTAAGCGCCCGATTTCTCTTTATTTTTTCTCAATTCGGAGGGAAAGACAAACACAATATTTGTTTTCTATCTCCTTTTTGGAGCTTGAAAGCGGATAAGTGAATGAAGTATCTTTTAGCTATGAGTATCTTAAAACCACATAAGTTAGGGGTTATTGCCGGCCCTGGCTCAGAATATTTCACCGGCAAGGTCGTGAAGCATCTCAGACGCCTTTATATCGACAGATATGAGAAACTCTCAGAGGCATTGACAAAACGCCACGGCATATCGGCTGACGAGTTACTTAAAGATGTAACTTTTCTTGATGACATCGACAGCAAGAAGATTCCGACAGGAAAACTCCCGACTTCATTCCACTGTCCCGACTTCACAGTCAATGTAAAGTACACAAGGTTTTCAAACGGGGAAGAGAAAGCGGAGATAATCGACCCGGTAAGAGGATTGAGCGTCTATCTCATTCATGACGTGTCGAACTTCTCTCCGATAAAGGTTCTGGGAGCAGAGGAGCCTGTCCAGCTTTCGATCAACGACCACCTCATGTTCCTCTTTACGACTGTCAACGCCCTTCATAATGCAGGGGCTGAGTCGATAACACTTGTCCTTCCGTCCTATCCATATGCTCGTCAGCATAAAAAGGCGTCACGTGAGCCTTTGACGGCAGCAATGTTTGCGCGCTTCTGTGAAGAACTTGGAGTCAACAGAATAATCACACTCGATATACACTCGCGTGAAATCGAAAACGCATTCAGCACATGTGCTCTCGAGAATGTCCACGGCTCGTATCAGACACTCATTGCGCTGCGTAAGCTCATCGACTTCTCCGACCCCGATATCGTAGTCGTCTCTCCGGACACCGGAGCTGTAAGCAGAAACAAGTTCTATGCACAGGCACTCCATAGGCCCCTTGCCATATTATATAAGGAAAGGGATTACTCGATGGTTTCAACCTCTGCAAAGAATACAAACATAAAATCCATCAACCTTCTGGGCGACGTAAAAGGTAAGACTGTCCTTATGGCTGACGATATGATAGCAACAGGCGGCACGATGATTATCGCCATGAAGGAACTGATGAACAGGGGCGCTAAGAAAATCATCGTCATGGTCTCCCTCCCGTTCTTCAACGGTAATGCCATCGAAAACTTCGACCAGGCTTATAAGGAAGGTATCTTCTACAGGATAATTGGAACAAACGGTGTTTACCAGGGGAAGGAACTGTTGGAGAAGGAATGGTTCATACAGGCAGATGTTACAGAGCTTTTCGCCCGCGTTATTTCACGCCTCCATCACGGCAGAGCTATATCGCCGCTTCTTGACAACAGAAAGTTCATCCAGAAACTTGTAGATATGACGCAGGCCGGAACTATCGGCACTGATGATACATCCATTCCAGAGTAAACGAGGAGTCAGGCCTTATGCAGATGTCGAACCGTATTTCAGGCTTTCAATGTTCTCCCATTAGGAGACTTGTTCCACTAAGCAGAAGGGCTGAGGAGAATGGCCTTCATGTCATTCACCTCAACATAGGGCAGCCGGATATAAAAACCCCGAAAGAGGCCCTTGATGCAATTCACTCATACAGCGCCGAAACTATAGCCTACGGCCTCAGCGAAGGGGAGATGAAGCTGCGCTCGTCCCTTCTCGGCTACTATAAGAAGATGGGCATCGATGACCTCACCACAGACGACATTATGATAACAACCGGAGGCTCGGAAGCTCTCCAGTTTACATTCATCACGCTCTGCGACCCGTATGACGAGGTGATTATCCCGGAGCCTTACTACACAAACGTTGCCACCTTTGCAAAGGTTGCAATGGTAGAACTCCGACCCGTGACATCATCCTCCTCCAACGGATTCATCCTCCCTTCAATTGATGCCTTCGAGGATAAGATCAACAAGAAGACAACAGCAATACTTCTCTGTTCTCCCAATAACCCGACGGGACATATATATACAAAAGATGAATTGACGGCCCTCCTTGAACTGTGCCGTAAGCACGATATCTTTCTTGTTGTCGATGAGGTATACAGGGAATTCTGTTATGACGGAAAGAAGTTTACTTCAGTCCTCTCATTTCCTGAATATGCCGACAGGATAATATGTATAGACAGCTTCTCGAAGAGATTCTCAATGTGCGGTTCACGTATCGGGGCAATAGTAACGAAAAATCAGGAATTCATTGCAAACTGTCTCAAGATGGCTCAAGCGAGGCTCTGTCCTCCGGCTGTAGAGGAGGAGGCTGCCGCTGCTGCGTTGACTGCTCCCGAGGAGTATATCACAATGACGGTGGCTGAGTATGAGAGAAGACGCAATACACTTGTCAAGGCAATGCAGCGCATTGAGGGCGTGAGGGTCACAATGCCCAAGGGGGCATTCTATTTCATAGCAGACCTTCCCGTAGATGACGCGGAAAAGTTTGCATCCTACATGCTCAGCGAGTTCTCGTATAAGGGAAATACCGTCATGTTTGCACCTGCCGAGGGTTTTTACTGGACACCGGGATACGGCAGATGTCAGGCGAGGTTCGCATATGTACTTAATGAGGAGGAATTGAAGATGGCAGCTGAGTGCCTCCGCCTCGGTCTTAAGGCATATAGAAAGAACGTCATGCATATCCAGTAAGGAAGAAAATAGTGTACGATTTCTTTTCTCCACTTGATGAAATAAAAAAGATTCCTTCTCAGAAGGCCGAGAAAAATATTCTTGAGAGCTATGATTATCTCTCGAATGATTTCTCTTCGATAGAGAAAGTGATGAGACAGTACAACCCTCTTGAGCTTATAAAGCTTTCGCTCTGGGATGAGAGGAAAGTCCTCAGGGAGAAAAAGAAAGACCAGAGGAAGAATGCATCTACAGTTCTTATGCCTGTTGTCCTCCAATCGGTGCTTCTCTCTTCCTATTTCACAGGATATGGAAGTAAAAGAAGTATAAGCGAAAAGGACTGGGCCAGACTTAAGGCCATAATCGATGATGTTCTGAGAAGAGTTATCAGGATAATCGAAAATAAGAGTGCATTGTTTATGGCTGACGGGGAGAAAACGAGAAGGGAAGGAGAGACTTACAGAAGGGTAATATCCTCCTATCTTTTACCTCCCGTCGTCACAACAGAGAGCCTGAGAAAAGATATGACGATGCTCTCCTCTCTTTTTGAAGAGAAGTGGCCGTCACTTGCAATTAATGACACAGATGTATCTACTTATGTTATTAATATCGACAACATTGCCTCAAAGAGTCTGAAGGGAATAGACGATTTATGCCTGCGTGTTCAGAGCTACAGCGATGAATTTAATCTCGCTCGTGCCCAGAAGAAAGATGAGCTATCAGGAAAGAGCGAAGACGAAATCTACCGTATAATCACAAAGGAAAACCGGTGGGAGGGAAGAGCTGAAAAGCTCATAGGAGAGCGTGACGGCTTCGACTACTACACTCTTGATAAGCTTACCTCTCTCAGTGCGGATGATTTCAAACCCTTCACTGCTGGGGCTGGGTCACTCGATATAATATCACTATTGAAGCTTGGTTATTGGCCTGCAATGCGTTTCCCGTTTTTCGCCCTCGACGGAAAACTCTATACATTTATCGGAAAGCATATCCCTCGTTTTATTGCGCTTTCCTCGTCCTTTTCGAGGCGTGAGGCATCTCTTAAAGATGTTTCGGCTATATTCTTCCGCACGGGAATCGACACATACACATACGACGGCAATGCAATTGATATATCTGTACTCCCGTCATACTACGACACGAATATCTTTCTCTCCCCATCCTCTCTGACAGAGATTGAGACGGAGAGATGTGAAGAGCTCTCTCTTAAGGCATGTTATGGCCACAAAAGGCTTATTGTAGACCCTGACGGGGAAGAAGACATGAAAAACGAAGGAGACTCCGTCCTGATGATTTCGTCTGTTTTCATGGCTGATGCTGCAAGAAACAGAAATTGTAAACACGAGCTTATTAAATCTTTACTGGGAGATTTGGAACTCCCCGAAAAGACAAGTGAATACAATGTAATAGACGAAGATGAGATTGTAAATGATAATCCCTCTCCCGTAGATGACGATGATGATATGATAAGCGACGAGTATGAGTATGACTCGTCTGACGGAGACAGCGATGTGCTCTTTGACAATGAAGTGGATGAACTTCCCCCCGAATATGAGAAAAAGGTTGTCGATATAAAGAAGGAAGAGGAGAAGTATGCCCTTACCGATGAGATAATCGCTAAAGAAGAGAAGAAGAGTGAAGAAGAGGAAAAGTACACTCTCGATTTTGATGACGATATATTCGATGACAGCGAAGAAGAGGAAAAACTTGACGATATAGGGGAGAAGGAAGACGACGAATACTATATCGAAGAGGAGAACGAGGAGCAGAGGGAAGAAGAGAAAGTCTTTGATGACGAAGACTCAAAAGAGGACGATAATGGCGGGCAGCTGGACTTCTTCGACCTTCTGGATGAAGATGAGGTTGACGATAAGCCTTCCACTGAGGAAAGTGTGAAAGAAGACGACGGGGAGAACGATTATGATGCGGAGGAAACAGAAGAACTCGTACCTCAATCTCCCCTGATGCCTCTCTTTGATGACGACAAAGCGGACGAAGAAGAGCAAGAGGAAAGGCCTCTCGACGAAGAAATAGAGAAAGAGGACGAAGAGGAATTTGTTCAAGAAGAAGAGAAAGCTGAAGAACTCGATAATGAAGACCTGGATAATCTTCCTCAAATAGATGAAGAAAAAACAGAAGAGCCCGCTGATGTAGAGCAGAGTAATCTTTCTCCACTGGACGAAAATCTTTTGAATGAAGAAGAAACAGTATCTGATGACGACAACTTGGACAGTGATGACTCTTTCACACTTCCCTCTCTTGAAGATAACGAGGAAGAATATGTTTCATCTACTCCTCAGAAAGAGTCAAAGAATACAACAGCAGATTGGCTCAGTGCATTTATGGGCCTCGATGATGATGTGGCTGAGGAAGATTATTCTTCTCAGGAGGAATCTCCTTTTATTGAGGAGCACTCTCTTGATATAACCAATAGCGAAAACGATGAGGAAACAGAAAAAGAAGCTTCTCCAGACTCTATAGAGGACAAAGAAGATGCTTCTTTGGAAAATGCTGAAGTCCCCATAGAAGAGGATATTCCTCAAAACGCTGTAGAGAATTCAGGGGAAGAAGACAGAGTGGAGCCTGATGGGGATACCCCACTTGAAGAAGAGCATCAGATTCTCACTATGGAAGAGCTTGAGGGGGAGGATGAAGTACTTCCTCTTGTCTCGGATGATAAGGACGAATATATTCCATACAATGGAATTGTCAGGGAGATTTATCAGACTCTGACATCATCTTCCGTCTTTGCTGGATTTTTAGATGATTCGGGAGTACAGACTGCAGAGGAATTGGAGGAAGTTATCCACAACAGCTGGGAGAAGTCGAAAAACGAAGGAAAGGATAAACTTTTCAATATAGCTCAATACTCGATTTCCGTCATAATTTCACATAACCTCGTGAAGGATGAATTGAGAAAATCGGAGCTCTACAATAATGCCGGCGGTATCATGTACTCCTACGACCGCGATAAGTGGACGGCAATCCTACTCTTCATTGATGACTCCTTCTCCCTCTCGGATGCCTATGAAAAGACTCTGACAAAGGAGAGCTTCTCTCCCTCCGACTGGAAGCGGGTTACATACATCGGCGAGCAGATTAAGAATAAGGCTTCGAAAAATGGATAAGAGTGAACTTAAAAAACGCCTAGGTGTGGCGCTGGAGATTGCCAAAGAAGCATCCGGTTTCCTTCTTGAACACGAGAAGCTCAGATTCTCTGTCGAGGACAAGGCTGAAAATGACTACGTAACGAAGGCCGATAAACTCACAGAAGAGTATATTCATGGTCGAATCAGGAAAGAGTTTCCTCTTGATGGATGGCTGGGAGAAGAGAGTGGATCTTGCGGGGACAGAAGGCGACGCTGGATAGTCGATCCGATAGATGGAACTGTTGATTTCATGTGGTCTTTTCCCCTCTACACTATATCTATTGCATTCGAGGACGAGGAAGGACTGGCGCTTGGTGTTGTTGCCGTTCCGAGGCAGAATGAGATTTTCTATGCCATCCGAGGAGAGGGAGCTTTCCTTAACGGCAGAAGAATAGAGATAAGCGGAGAAATAGAGAGTGGAAAGTCTCTTGCTCTTCTTGTTCCTCCTCACAGAAAACATGATAGCCTGGATGAGTATATTGTCAAAATGCGTCGTTTCTACGACCACTTCAGTGATATGAGGAGTATAGGCAGCGCGGCTTGTTCCCTCTGTTATGTGGCATCTGGACGATCTGCAATATACTACGAAGAGTTTCTTTATAGATATGATATTGCCGCAGGGGTATTGATTGTTAGAGAAGCTGGTGGTAGAGTCAGCCTCAAATGGAATGGAGAGGGTGTCTCCATCCTTGCTTCTGCGTCTTCGGTACATGATTTAGGATTGGAGCTTATAGATGGTAAAGGCAGTTATATTTGATTTTGACGGGACAATCTGCGACAGCTCTGAAGGAATTATGGAGAGCGCGCTAAAAACTGTGGAAGGCCTCGGCTACGATTCTTCTCTCTACAGCCGTGACTACCTCAAAAGATTCATCGGACCTCCCCTCAGAGACTGCTTCCGCATAACTTTCTCCGTCCCTGAAGATAAAATCGAGCATTGTGTTGCTGTCTACCGCAGGTACTACAACGAAAAGGGAATGTTCCAGATGAAACCGTACCCAGGTATAAGGGAACTTTTGTATGCCCTCCGCTCTCAGGGCATAAAGACGGCAATTGCGACAAACAAGATGGAAGAACTTGCTCTGCGCTGCATCCACTCTCAGAATATGGACGATTGCTTCGATGTCATAAAAGGCCCCCTTGTCGACGGTGGAATTACAAAGGCCGAGGTTATATTGAATGCAATTGAGGCTCTCGGTGTTGATAAATCTCAGGTTATAATGGTCGGCGACACATCCAATGATCTCAACGGTGCGCGGAAGATAGGGGTGGACTTTCTCGGTGTAAGCTGGGGATTCGGTTTTTCGGTTTCGAATGAAGAAAACCTTCCACTCATCAATGAACCCTATGAAATACTTCAAAAAGTAATGGAAATAAACAGAGAGGAGAAAAAAGAGATGATTGAAAAAGTTGACACACCACTGGGCCCGAAGGCAGTCGGACCGTACAGCCAGGCAGTTAAGGCGAACGGCTTTTTGTTTGTCTCGGGCGTATTAGCTCTTAGCCCAGTAAGCGGAGAGCTTATCGGCGGGACAGCAGAGGAACAGGCAGAACAGATTTTCAGGAATGCTGAAGCTATCATCTCGGCGGGAGGCGGAAGGATTGAGAACACAGTCAAGTGTGTTGTGTACCTCACATCCATCAAAGACTTTGCGTCTGTCAACCAGGTATACGCTGAGGCTTTCAAAGATGCCCCTGTCCTTCCTGCGCGCTGTGCTTTTGAAGTATCAGAGCTACCGAAGGGCGGTAAAGTCGAGATTGAATTTACAGTTGCATTATGAGTAAAAGCAGACTGAATGTCTGCTTTTTATATTAGGCTCATCTATTTTTAAATTTGTTGTTTTTTGTTGCAGATTTAAAAAAACGAGTGATAGAATTAATTTTAAAGACCAGTACGAACTGGGAATCCAGTTTTATCAGGAGACACAATGCTTAATAACAGTGCTATAGAACTAAAGGGTATTACGAAGCGGTTCGGCAGTGTTGTCGCCAATGACTCAATCGACCTGGAGATCAAGAGGGGTGAAATTTTGTCCCTTCTGGGGGAGAATGGAAGTGGTAAGACAACCTTGATGAACATGCTCAGCGGTATTTATCAGCCTGATGAGGGTAAGATTTATGCCGACGGCAGGGAAGTCACAATCCGTTCACCTAAGGATGCTTTCGATTTGGGAATCGGAATGATTCACCAGCATTACCACCTTGTTGACGTATTCACAGCTGCGCAGAACATCATTCTCGGCCTTGATGAGGAGATGGATTTGAAGTCCACGAACCAGAAGGTCAAGGAAATCTGTTCCCGTTATGGTTTCGATATCGACCCTGCGATGAAGGTCTATGATATGTCGGTTTCCCAGAAGCAGACAGTCGAGATTGTAAAGGTCCTCTACAGGGGAGCCGAGATTCTCATCCTCGATGAACCTACCGCCGTACTCACGCCTCAGGAGACAGATAAGCTTTTTGATGTTTTGAGAAACATGAAGAAGGATGGTAAGGCTATTGTCATCATTACCCATAAGCTAGCCGAGGTCATGGCTATCTCCGATAAGGTCGCAGTCCTCAGAAAGGGTAAGTATATAGGCACAGTTAAGACAAGTGAGTCCAGCCCACAGAGCTTGACGGATATGATGGTCGGCCATGCCGTTGTTCTTAATATTGACAGGCCTGAGTATCCCAATCCACAGCCCAGACTTGTTGTGAGCTCTATTTCCTGTAAGGATAACGAGGGCGTTGAGAAACTCAAGAAAGTCTCGTTCGAAGCTATGGGAGGAGAAATTCTCGGGGTTGCAGGTGTTGCAGGTTCGGGCCAGAAGGAGCTGTTGGAGTGTCTGACAGGTCTCTATCCTATGACGGAAGGCTCAATCAAGTATATCGAGCAGGAAGACGGTACACAGAAGGAACTGGTGGGACTAGCGCCGAAGAAAATCAGGGAAATCGGGGTCGGTATGGCATTTGTTCCTGAAGACCGACTTGGTATGGGGCTTGTCGGGTCGATGGGAATGACGAGTAACATGATGCTCCGTACATGGCGAAGTGGTAAGTCGATATTCTTCAACAAGAAGGTCCCGCAGGCTACTGCAGATAGGATTTGGAAGGATTTGGAGGTTGTAACACCGTCAACTGAATTCCCCGTAAGGCGCATGAGCGGCGGTAACATCCAGAAGGTACTTGTCGGAAGAGAAATTGCATCCGAGCCTAACGTGCTTTTAACAGCCTATGCTGTCCGCGGTCTCGACATCAACACATCATACACAATATATAACCTTCTCACCGAACAGAAGATGAAGGGGGTGGCTGTTGTCTATGTCGGCGAGGAACTGGATGTTCTACTTGAACTGTGTGACAGGATTCTTGTTCTATGCGACGGTCAGGTGAGCGGGATAGTCGATGCACGTACCACAACTAAAGAAGAAATCGGCTTCATGATGACTACCGTCGGCGGAAAGGAGAGAGCATAATGGAAGCGAAGAAAGCACCTTTAATCCGTCTCGCCAAGAGAGACGGAATGGAACCAAAGAAAGCCTGGGCCATCAGAGTGGGATCAATTGTAGTAGCACTGCTTCTTGGTATGATTCCTATACTTCTAGCCGGAAAGAACCCCTTTGAGTCATATGGCGTTATGATATCCGGCGCGCTCTCGAAGCCGGGCTATATACGTCAGACAGTAAAGAAGGCAATTCCTCTTCTCGGTTGTGCTCTTGCCATTGCACCATGTTTCAAGATGAAGTTCTGGAACATCGGAGCAGAAGGCCAGATTACAATGGGCGCTATATGGGCAACCTACTTTGCAATCCACTTTCAGAATGTAATTCCGTCAAGATTTTTAATGCTTATGATTATGATGGTTGCAGGAGCAATCGGTGGGGCGGTCTGGGCATTCATCCCCGGATTCTTCAAGGCTAAGTACAACACCAATGAAACGCTTTTCACCCTCATGATGAACTACATAGCAATTGGTATTGTCCGCTGGCTTCAGGGTGGCCCGTGGGAAGGACGGCAGGGAACACAGATTATCCCTATGTTCAGTGACACAGCACGCTTGCCGAACGTACTGGGGATTTACTGCGGCTGGATTATCGTATTGGTTCTTGTTGTCGTTGTACATATCTACATGAACTATACAAAACACGGCTATGAAGTGGCTGTAATCGGTGACTCCCTCAACACTGCACGCTATGCCGGAATGGATGTCGGTTGGGTTATGATGAGAACAATGCTTTTCAGCGGGGCTATTTCAGGTCTTGTCGGCTGGATGCTCGTCAGCGGTGCCAACGGTACACTCAACAGCGATGTAGCAGGTGGTGTCGGCTTTACATCCATCACAGTTGCATGGCTCAGCCAGCTTAATTCTTTTGCAATGATTGTCATTGCTTCTATCCTTGCTATCATCGAGAAAGGATCTGCTACGCTGCAGACAAAGCTCAGCGTTCCTGCATCGGTAGCACAGATTGTCTCAGGTATACTCCTCTTCTGTATGCTAGGCTGTGAGTTCTTCATCAACTACAAGCTGATTTTCAGAAGAAGCGGAAAAAGCGGGGGGGATAACAAATGAATGCATTAGTACTTTTGTTTGCTGCAGCCGGTGCTTACGGCACAGCCTTGATGTTCGGAACATTGGGAGAAATCCTGACTGAGAAATCCGGTAACCTGAACCTCGGTGTTGAAGGTATCATGTACATGGGAGGTATCTTCGGCCTCATCGCTCCAAACCTCTACGAAAGTGCAGTAGGAGAGGGCAATGCAAATGCGTTTGTTGCAATTCTATTGGCAATTGTTGCTGCTTTCGCTGTTGGCGCTCTTGCAGGTGGACTCTTCTCGTTCATCACAGTTACCCTCCGTGCCAACCAGAATGTTACAGGGCTTGCAATGGCAACATTTGGAACTGGAGTTGCTAAGTTTGCAGGTGAACTCAGAAGACTCGAGGTCGGAGGTTATGTAACACTTTCCAACGATCTTAAGTTTGCATTCGACAATAAGTTCATGCCGGATTTCCTGAAGAATATCCCAGTAATCGGAAAAATACTCTTCAATCAATCGGAGTTCTTCTATATTGCCATCATTCTGGCTATTGCTATGCACTTCTTCCTCTCGAGGACCAAGACTGGAATGTATCTCAGGGCCGTAGGAGAGTCTCCGGTCACAGCAGATGCTGCAGGTATCAACATTACAAAGTACAAGTACCTTGCAACTATGATAGGTGGTGGAATATCTGCTATCGGGGGCATGGTCTATACAATGACAACAGCCGGATGTGTATGGATTGAAGCTTCTCTTTCCGGAACCGGATGGCTTGCAGTTGCACTTGTAATCTTCTGCACATGGAGACCTCTCAATGCAACCTGGAGCTCGGTACTCTTCGGTGCACTTATGATTATGTACCTCAGAATAATCGTACCTTTCTTTCCGACAGAGCTTTACAAGATACTCCCGTATGTGGTAACAGTAATTGTACTTGTCATCACAAGTATGAAAAATGTCCGCGATAAGCAGCCACCGCAGATGTTGGGTGTCAATTATTTCAGAGAAGAAAGATAATAGGTATTTACATAAAACGTAATTTAGGGTATTCTAATTTTAGGATATCCTAATTTTTATACTTTTTATTTGGTGCTATGTAAGGGATTATCTATATTAAAAAAATAATTCTTTACAGCTGAAAAAGCTCATAATAACATAGGAAGTATGAGGTACTTCTTCCAGGATGCCTCAGAGGAGAATTAATTTATGAAAAAAACATTAGCATTAGCTCTTGCTCTTTTGATGACTCTTGCTCTTTTTGCTAACGGAAGCGCAGAGAAGGCTTCTTCAACAGCTAAAGAAGCAACAAAAGTCGGTTTTGTTGTAATCAACGACGAGTCTGACCAGGGTTACACATGGAACTTCATGAACGGTATGAACAACGCTCTCGAGCAGCTTGCAGCTGAAGGATATAACGTTGAACTCATCGTCAAGAGAAATACAACTGAGTCTTCCATTGCCAGAGACAACAACGAAGAACTCGCAGCAGAAGGCTGTGAAATCATCTTCAACAACAGCTATGGATTTGAACCGTATATGCTCGAAGCATCAAAGGAATATCCTGATACAATTTTCGTAGGTCTCACAAACTGTGGTTCACAGATTGATGACAACCCGAACACACACAATGCTTTCGCAGCTATCTACGAGGGTAGATATCTTGCTGGTATTGCAGCAGGTATGAAGCTCCAGCAGCTCATCGACGAAGGAACAATCAAGGCAGAAGAAGCAGTTATCGGTTATGTTGGTGCATTCTCATTTGCTGAAGTTATCTCCGGTATGTCAGGTTACTTCCTCGGCGTTAGAAGCGTATGTCCAAGCGCTACAATGAAGGTTTACTTCGTAGGTACATGGGGTGATGCTACTCTTGAAGAAGCAGCAGCTAATGCTCTCGTCGATGCAGGCGCAGTCATGATTAGCCAGCACTCAGATACAACTTCTCCAGCACTCGCAGCTCAGAAGGCAGGTGTCTACCACACAGGTTACAACACAGACATGACACATGTTGCTCCTGAGGCTTCTCTCCTTTCCTGCAGAATCGACTGGACAAGATATTTCTACACATTCATCAAGAATTACATTGACGGCGTAGAGAACCCGTCTGACTGGACAGGTACAGTTGCTGAAGGCGATGTTGTTATTACTGAACTCAACACAGCTATTGCAGCACCCGGCACACAGGAAGCACTCGATGAGGCAATCGCAGCATTCAAGGCTGGAACACTCAACGTATTCGATACATCCAAGTTCACAGTTAACGGTGGCGAGGTTCTTACTCACGCATTTGCTCTCGACACAAACGGTGACTTCACAGCAGATACAGGCGAGGCAGTTTGGGATGGCGTATTCCACGAATCATATCCTGAATTCCAGTCTGCTCCATATCTGACAGCAGTTATCGACGGAATCGAGTGGCTGAACGTAGCTTACTGATATTCCATCACAGAGGGTTTACATGGCGACGGTTTTCCGTCGCCATAATTCGTTGTAGTTCTTTATCAACAGTTATCCTGTTTAATGTCAGAAACAGGAAAAATATGACAATAACATTTTCGAATGGAAATGGCGACTATGTTATTGTTTATTCCATACCGTCGTCAGAGGGGTGAGACAAAACGCTCTGTACTTATGCCACCTCATCCTGGGGTGGCTTAATCTTCACAATGTGTCAAATCTGTGAAGGAAAATGAGAGAGTCTTTGTTGATTCATTTTTCCTGTTGCCTTGTTTTCAAAAGCGCCTTAAATTACTTCCAGCGAGGCAAAATAATGAAAAAGTCAGTTTTGAAAGTTTGTTCAATTGTTTTCGGAGCACTTTGTTTATGTGCCCTTATCGTTTTATTGTGTTTATCAATTTCTCTTCCTCACACTGAAACATACCGTGTATGGGGAACTGTCTATACTCAGAGCTATTCAGGTTATTTCGATACAACACATCTGGAGAGCATGATTCTACTCGCATTCGGCTCCTTCTGGGGATTTGTACTATTCTTTGCATTCGGTTGTGATAAGTGCAGGAAAGTCGACCACAAAGAGGAGGAGGTGAAGAGCGTGGATGTTTCTGAGTCCGTTTCATCATGTTGCTGCTGCTCTCAGACTGCGGAAGAGACGGAAGATAAAGAAGACTGACAGCTGGGTTTATTTCTGAGTTTATAGAGTGAGACCTTCCTCTGGGGAGGCTCATTTCTTTATGACGCGTAGCACAAAACCCTTGAGATATTGGCTCTCGGGGAATGAGAGCCTCACGGGGTGGTCTGAACCAGCGCTTAGAGTTTCAAGTACCTGTATTTCACACCCGGCATCCGTTGCTGCCCAGCTCAGGAGAAGAAGAAAGTTTTCTCTTGTGAGAGCACCCGAACAGGAGAAGGTAATGAGTATGCCTTCATCCTTAATCTTTGTCATAGCAACTCTGTTGAGGTCTTTGTAGGCTTTTGTGGCATTCTCGAGCTTACTCTTCGTCTGGGCAAGTTTCGGAGGGTCGAGAATTATTGTGTCGTAGTAATCTTCCTCTACTGTCCTTAGGTGATTGAAGCAGTCTGCGGTAATTGTATTCACTCTGTCTCTGCTTCCTGGGGGAAGAACACCTTTGTTTTCATTGAGGTGGATCTGGTACAAGAGATGCCTTAATGCACTTTCCGAGCTGTCTACGGCATCAACCGATACTGCACCGGAACGGAGGGCATGGAGGGTGAATGCACCCGTGTATGGGCATACATCGAGGACTTTTCTACCCTTGGTGTATTTCTCTGATATATTTCTGTTCTCTCTCTGGTCGCAGTAGAAGCCTGACTTCTGGCCCTTCCCGGGGGTTATCTCATACCATATACCGCTTTCCATGAAGAGTGTGTTATCTTTCGGCGCTTCACTGTCCTTGAGTTCCACACCGTTCTTGAAGTACCTTACCTTTTCGCTTATGCCTTCGCTCGAGGCATAGAAAGCATCTGCAGATACCTGAATAAGGGATGGGTGTAGTGCTTTCTCGAGTGTTTTTATGATGACGGGAAGAAAGTGAAGTGCAAAGCGGGAGGAGAGTATGATGTGCACTTCTCTTGCATAGCAGTCTGCAGCAAGCCCCGGAATGAAGTCCGCTTCTCCATGTATGAGACGGAAGCAATTTGTGTTCTCAATCTTAAAGAAGTCCTTTCGTCTCATTACGGCATTTAGAACCAGGCTCTCGACAAACTCTTCGTCTGTGATTTCGCTTTTATCCCATGTAAGTAGATGGAGAACGATGTGGGATTTCTCATCGTACCAGCCTTTTGCAATGAATGTGCCGCTTTCTGTGTAGACTTCAGCCCAGTCGGGTCGTGTGAAGATGGGGCTTATTGACTCGATTGCGCCGGTAAAGACCCATGGATGGTGTTTTTCAAGCTGCTTGGATTTGTTCTCTTTGATTACTACCCTGTACATTCTTTTCTCTCCGCTTTTATAAGCATATACTTTTTGTCATGAAAAAGAAACTTGTTGTCTTTGACCTAGACGGTACTCTTCTCAATACTCTCTCTGATATAAGACGGGCGATAAACTATGTCCTCTCATCCTACGATATTCCCCCGATAAGTGAGGAGGAGACAAGAGAGTATGTCGGGCACGGCCTCAGGAGTGCACTTGTAAAGGCTGTAAATAAGAGCGGAGCCATTCTGGAGGATAATGATTTTTCGCTTATGAATGAACTTCTTGTC
Source organism: Muribaculaceae bacterium (assembly GCA_963623755.1). GTDB lineage: Bacteria > Spirochaetota > Spirochaetia > Sphaerochaetales > Sphaerochaetaceae > Ornithospirochaeta. The sequence continues at coordinate 41,563 of CAVFNE010000002.1, forward strand.
TCATCATATATGAAACACCCCTGTGTTTATACAAAGCCCTATCCCGAGATTGGTGCTCTTCTCGGGTGGCTTGAACAAAACAGCCTGGGTGTGGCGATAGCGTCTAATAAGAAGGAAAGTATTGTCAAAGAGATAGTTTTAGCTATGTTTCCTTCAGTCAAATTCGCTTTTGTGCTTGGAGAGAACGGAGAGTATCCCCTGAAGCCGGATCCTGAGGGAATATTGAGTGAAATAGAAAAACTTGGCCTTACGAGGGACGATATAATCTACATCGGGGACAGTGAAGTTGATGCAGAGACTGCAGAGAATCTTAAGTGTGATTCGATTATCGTCAACTACGGCTTCAGAACTCCCGAAGAACTTGAAAAAAGCGGGATAAAGGAAAGTGTGGGGTCGCCCGAAGAGGTGATGAGGATAATAGATGAAAGATATCTCTCTTAGGGTAAATCAGTCGACGCTCTTGATGGCTTTGTCCTCTCGGATGACAAGGCTATCCAACGCTCAATCAAAGAAGTGGAATAAGGCTGTTTTTATCACCATCAGGCGAAATATTCATGGATGCAGACTGGATTGTCAGAGCGAAATAGATGGAGGCAATATAATCTTTTTTCTGCTTTTCAAATTCCACGCACTTGGATATCAAGCTGATTTTATCAGATAGATTGTAAATCTCCCCCTTGCCCTCGGTTTCTCTTTCTAAAAGGCTTATAAGCTCAGGTATTGTCTCTGTAATATGGGTTTGCGAAATCCCTGTTCACGAGGTATCTTTTTATTTTCTTCCTATCTTTGTAAAGCCTACAAGAGAATAGAATTCATCGAAGTGGGTGACTATCCCCTTCATAATAAGGCCGTTGAGGGCGTAGTTGAAATCCTCTATTTTGTATTCTCCATCTTTTGTTCCTTCCTTTATTTTGCTCAACTGCTCGGTGTAAGACGGCAGCTTTGAACTTAGGTAAAGGATAAGTGTAATCTCTCCCTCTCCCAGATTCTCTGTTGTTTCATTGAAAAGTGGAAGAAGGAGTGCTCTCAATATGATGGTTTTGTCAACCTTTCCACTCTCGGAGTATGCGGCTGCGGTTTTCTTCATCTCGGCGTAGTTGAAAATCTCATAAATCTTATATTGCATCTGTTTGAAGGATAAACACTTCTTGATGTCCTTAATAAAACTTTCATCTTTAAGGTCCAAATCTGCTCCGCTTTCTTTAAGAAGCTTTATAACAAGCTTTGAGTACTTTTCTCTTTCTTTCTCGTATCTTTTTGCATTTGGGCCCGGCATATTTATCTCCTCGAATAATTATAGTGTCATGCGGTAATTAATGCGTCAATTGTTTTCTCTTTATTCAATATTTGAAATCGATAACAGCTCCATAAGATCCTCTTTCGATAGTGATGAGAGTGAAGTGTTTTCTGTTGTGACAATCTCATCGGCCAGATTCTTCTTTGCCTCCTGAAGCTTTACGATATTCTCCTCTATCGTATTCTGGGCAATCATCTTGTAGACGGTTACCTGTCTCTTCTGTCCTATTCTGTGAGCTCTGTCCGTCGCCTGATTCTCCACTGCTGTGTTCCACCACGGGTCGTAGTGTATGACGATATCTGCTCCGGTGAGATTAAGTCCCGTTCCTCCCGCCTTGAGCGAGATAAGAAAGAGCGGGGTGTCACCGTTATTGAATGCATCAACCATCTCCAGTCTCTTTGCTGAGGGTGTATCACCTGTTATTTTATAGTACTTGATGTTGTTCTCGTTCAAGTCGCTTTCAAGAAGTTCAAGCATTGATGTGAACTGTGAAAAAAGAAGTATCCGGTGGCCTCCGTCGATGGCTGCGTTGATGAGGTCCATCACTGCTTCTCTCTTTGCTGAGCCTCCCTTATAGTCCTTGTAGAGAAGAGCCGGATCACAGCAGATTTGTCTGATTTTCGTAAGCTCGGCAAGAATTTCGATTTTCTTTTCGTTATAGTTGCCGTATTTCTTGAGCATACCTTTGGTCTTTGCCACCTCGGCTGTATAGAGCTTGAGCTGTTCGCCTTCAAGAGGTGTCACTCTCACTTCTTCGGTTTTTTCCGGAAGTTCTTTCAATACATCTGTTTTGAGCCGTCTTAGAATGAATGGGCCGGTAAGCTTTTTGAGCTTGAGGGCTGCTTCCTTATCTGCGTTCTTTTCAATTGGAGATGATATCTCCCTCTTGAATACCTCCTGTGAGAATAAGAACCCGGGCATGAGGTACTCGAAGATTGACCAGAGCTCGGAGAGTCTGTTCTCTATCGGGGTCCCCGTGAGCGCAATACGGCTCGATGCCCTTACAGCCCTGACTGATTTTGCTGCTGCAGTGGTATGATTCTTGATGAATTGAGCCTCATCTATTATCTCTATATCGAAAGAAATACCTTCGTAGTGGGCTATATCACGTTTTAAGAGATCATATGATGTGACAAGTATATCCCACGCATTGTTGTTTTTGATTATTTCGGCTCTTTCCTTTGCCGTCCCTGTGACTGTTACGGCATTGAGTGTGGGTGTGAATTTTTTCACCTCCGCTTTCCAGTTGTAGACAAGAGATGCAGGTGTAACTATCAGAGTGTGCATCGGCTTTCCTTCTTCCTTCAGTGCTAGAAGTAGAGAGAGTGCCTGTATTGTTTTTCCCAACCCCATGTCATCTGCCAATATCCCGCCGAATCCATGCTCGATGAGCACTCTTAGCCATCTGTATCCGTCCTTTTGATAGCTACGCATTGTTTCTTCCATTGAGGAAGGAACAACATAGTCGGATTCGTTTATCCTTTCAAATTCGTCGATGAGTTTTTTTAATCTCTCTCCACCTTCATAGTTTATTCCGTTCTGCCCCTTCAATATCTGGTCAAGGTACAGAGCCCGGTAAAGTGGGAGGTTCATCTTCCCTGAAGCAAATTCCTTTATGGAGAGTCCGGAGTCAAGAAAGAGGGATGTCAGGGAGTCAAGGTTGACGTTCGATAGTGATATAAAGTCCCCGCTTTTGAGACGGTGGTATTTCTTCTGGTTCTTGTAGGATTGGAGAATCTCAACCAGTTCTTCGATTGAGAAACCCTTGAGATCAAGTTTCAAATCGAGAATGCCGGCGTTATCCTCATCGATATCAAAAAAGCCGGTAATCTCGGGCATCTTTCTAACGTTCATGTTCTTCACGCTGTCGGAAATATTAACTTCTCCCAGCTCGGCAAGGGCCTCAAGACCATTTGTCAGAAATGAATAGATTCCACCTATATTGTTGTTCCTGATGCCCCATAATCCACCTTCGAAGTAGTCACGGGGGAAAATCTCCAGAAGGTCTCTGTCAATATCGTCACCGTAGCTTTTCAGCTCTGGGGTTTCCTTTGCGACAAATGTTCCGAAATAGCCGTTTCTTGGATATACTTGGTATTCCTTACCTTTATATGAAAGAACGGTCTTACATGTGATTGCCCATTTACCGCTGTCGATGTAGAAAATCGTTTTCGGGGCCTCAGTCAATATGCCGCCGAGAGCGTTCTCTGCTCTGTCGTCAATTCTGCCGTAACGCCTTAAATCTGGAAGCAGACGCTGATAGAAGTTATCTATATATGAGAGTCCGATGGTGAATGAGAAATTGCCACTCTCGTCTGCTGTGGATGCAAGCGCAAATGCACTCCCGAGTTTTTTTCTTTCTGTTCTGTTGAAACAGCCGTCTTCAACCCAATAGATGTAGTCCGGACTCTTCCATCGTCCGGAAATCTTTCCCGAGACTGTTATTCCAACAAGCTTTTCCCTCAGCTTTTTCTCTTCGATTTTCATGTCGAATGAGGGCTCGCTGTCTTTTAAGACGAGGTTGACACCGTTATAGATAACTCCTGTATCTTTCATCACAGAGTAGAAGTCGTCGATGAAAAGTGTAAAGGGCAGATTGTCCCTGAGCTCGATTTTTTTGTAATAGTCGTCGATATTGTTTGCATAACAGTAGCTTCCCGCGGCTTTTATGAGCTTTATGATAGTCTTTGCCCTTTCTGTCAGATTCTGTTTTGCGAAATTAACGCCGTACTCCCCGCTTACGTAGGTAAATTTCGAGTCTAAATAGTCGGAGTAGAACTTTTCTATGTTACGTATCTTATAGTACCTTCCGTTTGTGGTTTTCGCCCTCAGGATGATGGTGTTATTTTCCAGAATAGGCTCTATGTCGATATCCTCAAGCGGCTCGTCGATGCTCTCTTTTATGAGATTCTTTCTGTCCTTACGGAAATTGGAGAGAAGAAGGGAGGCCTTTTCATCAGTAAAATCTGTTATGTCCCTGTTTTTCTTAAGGTATGATATAAGTGAGAGCAGGGTTGCAGTTTTGTGGACGCAGAGTTCGATATATCCTTTATCTGTGACTGTGTCGTAAGCGCATACAGGCTTGATGGGGTTTGTGCGGTAGTACCAGGAGTATCTGGCGTCAGTGCATGTAATCTTTTTTATGCCGCTGTTCGAGAGTTCGACATCGACGTTGGCGCGTTCATTGCCTGATGTGACTGAAGTGCTGTAAACTAGGACCTTTTCTCCATCCTTTGTCTCAATCTTGGCCGATTTCATATATACGCAACCATTATCAAATATATTTTTTGCTTTTCTGTATGTTTCGACTGTAGGTTTGTAGATGTCGAGCGAATTACCGAATGAAATGTAGTGCGGCTCTCCATCGTCATCTATGTGCAGCTTCATCATGCTTTTTGCTACCAAAGTTGACTTCTTTTTATTTTTTTTCTGTTCTACAGGCTTTTTGTTTTCTTCTTCTGTAAGCACTTCGCCTCTTTCCTTTTCTATTTTGTAAAGAAGCGCTGCTGTATGTTTACAGTATTTCTTCGGACAGGGACAGGTAGAGGATAACTGGACCAGAGTATTACTGTTCATTTTTGCCTTGACAGTGTAGATTTTGGACGCGTCGTCGACATGAACGCTGATGATGGAGCCGTTATCTGTATAGTCAGTTACCAATCCTGCTTTAAATAGTTGTTTTCCACGGTTCAAGAGAGTGGAGGTAAATAGTTCTTCCCAATTTGACATGACTATATAGTATAGAAGAATACAGATGTAGACCATACATTATGGCGATATTTCATCCTCCAGCCCCAGGAAATTGGTAGTTTCACTCTTCTGCCCTGTTTGTATTGAAAAGAAGACAGGATTCTTTCTCCTCTGCATTTTTCTGCCCCCGATTTTTAATGAAAACGGCTCCCTTTTTTGACAAAATCTCGGATTATTGCGCTTTATTAATATGTTTCTGTATTTCGACCTGTATTTTTTCTTCTTTTACTTTCCCTCTTTAAATGATAGGGAAGATGACTTTCTGCTCTTTACCTGTAAGTCCTTTCTGCTGGGAAATGTAATTATTGTCAGAGAGCATTTATCCGTCACGGGTGATGAGTCTCTCTATGGAGAGCATACCGTAGAAGCGGGGCTTTCTTTACTCTTCATCAGCAATCACGTTGAAAGCGGTGAATATGTCAAAGAGCTGAGCAAAGCAAAGCAGAAAGGGGACAGAATCCCACTCAGAAGGGGACGATAAGAAGAGTGGGGAAAGAATGATGATATCAAAGAAAGTAAATAACAGAGAGACTTATCAGAAAGTAAGACAGGATATTCTTGAGCCTTACTCTAACCCTGACCTTTATACGAAGGTAGATGCGCCTGGAGGAAATGTGTATGTATTCAAATCATATTACGAAGACTATATCCAAGACAGGCTGAATAGTGATTTAAAAAACAAAATCGAGAAAAATATAAGAGGCGCAGAATCGCTTGCCCGAAAAGGCCATATTGTTTACATCCTTCCTGAGAAGATAGTAATTATGGGAGAGATATATAACGGGGAAATATCTGACTCAATAGTTAATGGCTACTTGACAGAGTTTAAGGAGCTAACCTCTTTCACATATTCACAATTTAAAAAACAGCTAAAGAATGGGCTTAGAAAAGCAGATGTCGTGTATATGCGATTGAGCAGAAATGAAATTATCGAGAAAGGAAAAACAAGAAGTATATTTGATCTAATAAATGGCCAAACCTCAGGTCGCAACAAATATGAGGGTAAGATGGTTATTGTCTCATCGGATGGGGAAGAGTTTGTTTCTTATGTAATAAAAAATGGAACTCCTAATGAAGTTCCCTTTTCCAGGCTGGGCGACCTGCCCCAACCTGAGTGTAGTGTCGTCGAGAGAAATGAATCTGTCAAGAGCTTTAAAAAAGAAGCACAAAGAAAAGCTGAGGCTGTTCTTTTTAAGAACAAAATTGAGGAAGGCTTCAATAAACAGATTGATAGTATCTTAGAGGGAGATATCGGAATTAAGGATAAGACAATTGTTTTTTCTGATTCTACACCAAATGTTTTTATATCGTTGGGGCTTGATGATTTGACAGTCGAAATGTATATAGACAAGTTAGCAAGGGGATTGCTTCTAGATGAGTCTGTCTCTCATGGACATTCAAGTGGGTTGTCCAAGAATATAGTCAAAGCTATCTGCAACGAATTAGGTAATCCGCTTGCAGTATTTGATTCCGCTTCTGTGAAAGGCCGACTTGTTGCCCTTTATGATATATCTGACATGAATGGGGATAGTGTTATTGTTATTGTTTCGCCTAAGGCCAGAAAGAGCAATGCTGTTGAGATAAACCTTATCTCGTCTATTTACGGAAAGGGAAACGGGTTAGGATTTAAGGCCTGGATTAACAAACGTCTTTTAAGATATGTTGATAATACAAGAGAAAAGAGCCTTGCGCTTAGGCTCCAATTGCCATCAACCAAGACTCTTTACGTAGATAATGTACTCACAAAATCTCAACTTGTCAACAAAAATACGGACTTATATTTCTATGACTTTAAGACCAAAACCGGAAATAAGTCATCAAAACTGGAGGGGGAGAGTGTTTAAAAAGTTGTTTTTAGAGATTAAGGTTGTTCTAGAGAATAAAGATGCACTTATTGCCCTCTGTGGTTATGAATGCGTTGAGGAAATCTTTGATTTAAACGGTGTTTTCTTTTTTTGCTTGAAAGGCGCATCCTTTCTCGTCAAATATACGGTGGGGGAGACTGATGCAGAAAAAAAAGAGAAAGCAGAGCAATTCCACATTCGGGAGATTATTTCAATAAAAATAAGCATCCTCCCTATTAGTTCCGCCTTATTTTTGTGTGGAACGACTGAAGATGCTTTCCTCCCTAAGCTGTTATCAAGCGCATTTTCTGTCAATGAATTAAAGATAGAGGAGGCAGATGAAATCAGAGGCTGGGATAAAGAAAAAGAGATAAAAGAAAGATCTGTGCTCTGCTTCAATGAAAAAGAGCTTCAGGGCTGTTCTTTGTCTTCCCATAATCTGAATAGGTTTTCCTCTTTCTTCAACAGCATCCCCGTTGATATAGCTGAAGATTCAAGAGCTAATGAGAATGCAGAAGAGATATATAGAGATATAGATAAGATTACGAATGTAGAAACAGGAGACGATGTTCAATTAGTGAACGCTGCTTTCGACAGGATTGTAAGGCATAGGGATTATGATCCCAGGCTTGTTGGAGGCCTCAAAGAACTCTATAAGAGAGCAATATTCCTCTTTGACGAAAAGCCTGATTATGATACGTCTAGAGCTGTCGGAACGCTTCTCAAAAAGAAGAGCAATGTCGGTTTTTTCAGTAACTATGGTATAAAGATAAGACTAGACGGCTTAGACTATTTTGTTCGTTATACCACACAGAATATTAAAAACAGAAATGACAGAATTACTGGAAGACAATTTCATTCAGAGCAGTTAAGCTCAACAAAAATAAGCAACCTCCTAATTTCATCCTCTTCAATTTTGAGGGCAGGAAGGAGTGTTGCCTCTGACTATAAACAAGCATCACTTTTTAAGATTGTGAACAAATATATAAGTTTCCGCAATCAATGCTTTGGACGAGAGAGCGGGAGAGATATTGATAATGAAGATGATTCCCAGATGAGAGAAAAAAAAGATGTCGAAACTTCTCTAAATAAAAAAATAAATCAGCCTTCCCTAGAGTATACCTGGGTGGCGTTTGGTTTATATCAAACAGCTGAGTCTAACGAAAAAAATGTGAGAATTTCAGTGACGCAGATAAAGCATTAAGTGTAGATTCTGACAAAAATGAAGGTGTAGAGTGACAAATAAGGAGGAGTGTATGCTGTATGTAGTTGTATTGTTATTCTTTTATTTACTTATATTTATACAGGATGTGTTTTTGTCCTCCGTCGTAATTCCGGCTCTTCTTATTTTCCTTTTGTACCTCGTGCGGCACAAAACAAAACTGAGCCTTGCTCTTTTATTCATGATTCTGCTCTTCTCTATATTTTCTTCCTCCCTTGAGAAAACCCGTCTTGATATACCAATCTCTATTGACGAAGTAACAGCTCTTTATGGAGAAGTGGTGACAGAACCCAACAGGAAGAAGAATAGATACTCAGGCTACAATATAATGCTTGAGAGTGTGGTGAATAAGAGGGGGGATTTTTTCTCATCTTTGGGGAAGGTATATATCATCGCACCAGATTTGGGAGTAACCCTGGGTGATAAGATCTATGTCAAAGGTGTGATGAACGATGAGTATTTCCTCTCGTCTGAGGGCTCTGTTATAAAGAGAAATAACCTCTCCCGGGTCAGGCGTAAGATAAACTCTTTCTTTTTGAAATCTCTTCCTCCGGGTGATGAGGGGAATATGGTGTCGTTGCTTTTGACGGGCACCACGCTCGACGGCGGGAGTACGCTTCAAGATAACGTACGCTCTCTAGGCTTGAGTCATCTTTTATCTCTCTCGGGAATGCACCTGGGCTTCATCAGTGCAATTGTTTTTCCATTATTGAGGCTTTTTCTTTCCAGAAAGAAAGCTGTAGGCGCTAAGAACATAATACTCTTTACTTTTGTGTACACTGCAGGATTTAGACCGAGTCTTATGCGTTCTATGATTTTTGTCATTCTTATTCCTCTCTTCGGCCTTGAGTGCAGTTTTATTCTCTCCCTTGTCGCGCTTATCAAAATATTTCCTTTCTATCTCGATGAAGTTGCAACTATTTTGAGCTTCACATCCCTTGCAGGAATCCTCCTCTTCTCATTTCAGCAGGAGAGCATAAAAAAAAGTAATATTCCTCTTGTCTCTTCCATTGGTTCCTCCGTTATTACAAGTGTTGCAGCAACCCTTTCCAGTGCTCCTGTGGTGTTTAATATATTCGGTTCATGGCAGCCTTATTCATTTTTGTTTTCGATAGTCGGTATGCCACTCATTACGGTGCTTTTTGTTATGGTTATAGTAAGATTCATTATTCCTAAATCGGATTTAATAATCGGTGTAATAATAGAAATAATAAAGCAAAGCGGATATATAGGGGAATATATTCCACTCACTGAGAGTTTTTCCCTCTACTATCCCATGCTGGGTGTGTTTCTTTTCTCTGTTGGGATTATATCGACAATTGGAAGAAGAAGGAGATAGCTTCTTTTTCTCTTTTTTCTTTTCGGTTATTCTCTTGGTATGTGGAATCTGAATTATGACAGCCCCTTTGAGATAGATAGGGTGTTGAAAGAAAACGGCCTTTCGATGTCGAAGAAGTTCGGACAGAACTTTCTCATTAATGCTGAGATGCGGAGAAGAATAGTTGACAGCATAAATGTTGAGGAGAAAATGAGAGTCTGGGAAGTGGGGCCGGGACTGGGGGCGATTACCCATCATTTACTAGAGAAGGGAGTTGATTTGACTGCATTTGAAATCGACCACGGTTTTGTACGCGTCCTAAATGAAATTGCCTTCCCCGACGAGAAGAATTTCACACTTATCGAGGGGGATGCACTTAAGACTCTATTTAAGAAGAAGCTTCTGCCGCTTCCGGATAGAATTATCGGAAACCTGCCGTATAATGTCGGCTCTGTCATTATTGCTTCCCTTATAGAGAAAGGGTATTTACCAGATAGAATGGTCTTTACACTCCAGAAGGAAGTTGTCGAGAGGATGACGGGGACTATAGAGAGCGGGAGTTACTCTTCGTTTTCAGTCCTTACCCAGATAGACTACGAGAACAAAAATGTTCTTAAGCTCTCCCGCGCATGTTTCTGGCCGAGCCCGAATGTAGAGAGCGCAGTAGTAGTAATGAATAAAAGGCGTGAGAGTCTTGTACCGTCAGAATACAGAGAAACATTCCTTACTCTCTTAAGAGTACTGTTCTCTCAGAGGCGTAAGACAATAAGGAATAACCTTTCTTCCTCCATTTACGGGAACAAAGGAAAAGAATACATCGAGGAGATTTTGTTTCAAGCAAAGCTTACAGGAAATGAGAGGGCTGAGAAACTGGAGACGGAGAGAATTGTCACTCTGGCGCGTGTAATTCAGAGCACATAATGCGTCTTCCTCTTTGTGGAAAATAAAAAACACCAATGATTGCTCACTGGTGTTTCTCTTCAAATGTAGATTTTATTTTACAATTGTACCCATCTGAGCGCGTGCACATGCTGCTGCATTTGACTCATCTGTGTCGATGTGCATTGCAAGACGGAAGGAAGGAGATACACGGATAACTGTATCGCCGAAAATTGTCTTTCTGCCGTTTTCGTTCTCAATCAAAACAGATACGATATCGCCATTCTTGACGCCGTACTCAGCTGCATCCTCCTCTGTCATGTGGATGTGTCTCTTGGCAACAATGACCCCTTCCTCAAGCTCAACAGAACCGCATGGCCCCACGAGTGTGCACTTTCCCGAGCCCTTTATGTCGCCTGATTCCCTGATAGGTGCGTCGATTCCGATTGAACGGGCATCTGTTGCACTCAGTTCAACCTGATTGAACTTTCTGCACGGCCCGAGAATAGAAACGTTGGCAAGTTCCTTCTTGGGGCCGACAACTGTTACTCTTTCGTTGGATGCATACTGTCCCGGCTGTGAGAGTTCTTTCTTGACTGTAAGCTTGTATCCCTCTCCAAAGAGAGTGGCCAGTGTCTCTTCTGTTACGTGTACGTGACGTGCACTGGTCTCAACCATGAATTCTTTACTCATTTATAAAATCCTCCAGTGAGTTTTCCTCTTCCTGATTATCATACAATTTTGAGAGATAAACAACACATGTTGAAGACAATCGGCTAAAAGGCTAATCTTTAATTATGACGATAGGTGTTTACGGACTTGGACGCTTCGGCTCATTCTGGGCTGAAACTCTGAGTAGAACAGATAATGAAATTATAGCTTATTCCCGCTCTTCCCATATTATGCCCGATGGCGTTAATGCGGGTAGTGAAGACGATGTTCTGTCTTCTGATCTTCTTTTCTTCTGTGTTGCAATCTCCTCCTTTGAGGAGGTTCTCGAAAGGGTGGGTAACCGCATAGGGAAGAATACGATTGTCGCCGATACATGTTCTGTTAAGACCTATCCGGCATCTTGGATGGAAAAACATCTGGAGAGTGAAATCTACAAGATAGCAACCCACCCGATGTTCGGCCCGGACTCGGCAAAGTACGGCCTAGAGGGACTTCCGATTGTCATGTCAGAGCTTTCGAAGAAGGACGAGCGCTATGATATAGTGAAAAATCTCTTCCTCTCCATGGGCCTTAAGGTAATTGAGATGAGTGCTGACGAGCACGACAGAGAAGCGGCATTCTCACAGGGCGTCACGCACTTTGTCGGGCGTGTTTTGAGCGACATGAAACTCCAGAGCTCGGAGATAGCAACCAAGGGTTATAAGGCCCTCTTGGAGATAGTCGAGCAGACATGCAATGACCCTTTGTCACTGTTTTGCGACCTCCAGCGCTATAACCCGTATACTCAGGATATGAGGCATGCGCTACGCCGCTCCATCGAGGATGTCGGGTATATGCTCGAGAAGGGGGAGGAAAGGTGAGAGTTTATATCTACACCCTCGGCTGCCGCCTTAATCAATGTGAGAGTGAGGCTCTATCAGAGAGTTTTTTTGAAGCCGGCTGGTGTGTTGAAAAAGAAAGTAAGGACGCCGAACTAATAATAGTAAATACATGTGCAGTAACAAGTAAGGCTGAACAAAAGGCACGTAGAATGATTCGCCTCTTTTCTCAGAGTGCCCAGTGCGTTATCGTATCCGGGTGCTACGCAGAGAGCGGGAGGAAGGTTCTGGAGGCCATCGGGAGAAATATATGTGTCTTCACTCTTGATGATAAGCCCTCCTTACTAAGGCTTCCCGAATACCTTGAGGGGAACACATCTCTTCCTTTACTTGATAGAGTAAGGTCCTTCACTAGAGGAAGTAACAATCCCTTTGAATATAATCCTCAGTCGTTTTCATACCATTCCCGCGCTTATGTTAAAGTTCAGGATGGGTGTGATAATTCATGTGGATACTGCAAGACAACAATAGTCCGCGGACCATCAAGATTTCTGGATAAAGATGAGGTTGTGAGGCGTGTTCTCCAGCTTGAAAAGGACGGCTTTAAAGAAGTGATGCTTACGGGAGTCAACCTTACTAACTATGACCATGACGGGGAAGGACTGGGGGGACTTATGAAAGCACTCCTTACTGCCTGTGGCAGTGATATAAGATTCCGCCTTTCCTCGATGGAACCGGACAACGTTGATGACCTGCTTCTCGAGCAGATTGCAGATAAGCGTGTTTTCCCCTACTTTCATATACCGATTCAGACAGCATCGGAGAGAGTGCTTGATATAATCGGACGTGACTATTCAATAAGCCACGTCGAGTACATAATCAAAACATTGCGCTCGATTAAGGATGACCCGTATATAGGATGCGATGTAATAGCAGGTCTTCCGGGAGAGAGTGATGAGGATGCTGAGATAACATACCGCTTCTTAAAGGATAATGACTTTTCAAAGCTGCACGTATTCCCGTATTCCCCGAGGGAGGGAACTGCGCTCTATACATCAAAACTTTTTGTCGAGGAGAGAATAAGAGATGAAAGAGCAGAGAAGTTGAGACTTTTATCCCTTCGTCAGGAGAGGCAGTATATAGCCCGGCAGGAAGGAAAGAAATGCGAAATCATCGCCGAGAAAAACGGTGAGGGAACAACGGGCAATTATATCAAGGCCGGAATAGAGAGAAGAAGAGGAGATATAAAAGAAGGTGAACTCTACTCTGGAGTATTTACTTCTGTTTTTCCCCCTCTTGTTTCCTGCTCCTGACAGTATTCTTCGTGTCCTGTGCCGTAACAAGCGAATAGGGCGGAATGTTTTCCTTAATCCATGTGTTCGAGCCTATGGTTGAGTCATGACCTATTGTTATGTCTCCCAAGAGTGTGGCATTGGCATAGATTGTTACGTTGTCCTCAATTGTCGGATGGCGTTTGCTGCCCCTGAGAAGCATTCCACAGCCGTCCTTCGGGAATGACAGGGCTCCGAGTGTGACGCCCTGATAGATTTTGACGTTGTTTCCTATAACTGAAGTCTCTCCTATGACGACACCGGTACCGTGGTCGATGAAGAAATTTTCCCCCACTGTTGCTCCCGGGTGTATGTCGATACCGGTATCTGAATGGATGAGCTCGTTAATCATCCTCGGAATGAGAGGTAAGCCCTGAGTAAAGAGAAAGTGTGCGATACGATGGGCAAGGATAGCTTTGAAGCCTGGGTAGGTGAGGATTATCTCCCTCACTGATTTTGCCGCCGGGTCGCCTTCATATCCGGCCCTTCCGTCTTTTTTCAACATTTCTCTTATATGTGGTAGTTCCTCCAGAAGGGATGATGTTATTCTCTCTGATTTCTCTTGTGCTTCTTTTAGATCTATCAGGGTTGTCCTGTATGCAAGTAAAGCCTGGAAGAAGAGGATATTTGATGCCTTGTCCATATGACGTGATACGACAGCCGTCAGCATCCCCCTGCTGTTTATCTCCTCATAGTCGGGAAAGAGAAGGATGGTAAACTCCTCCATCATCTCTTTTACATCTTCTCTGGAAGGAAGCTGCAGGTTATGTATTTCATCGCTTTCTGCATTAAGACGGGAAAAGGTAGATAGATAGTTTTCAATAAAAGGAGAAGAATCGAATTTCATGGCCCTATTATAATCAAAACACCGCTCTTGATGCCAGCATTGGGAAAAATGTTTTTAAACATGATAATTCCAAACTCTGTATTAAAATAATCCTCCGATAGTCTGAAATGATATAAAATGCAGTGCCTTTTGATGCTTTCGCTTTGCTGTCAAATAAATTGTGAGCATCAAATAACAGGCTTGAGGCATTTCTAGAGTATTATGAGAAAATCGAGAGCGGGCAGTTTTCCGGCCTTAAAGCATAGATACATGCCCGAGTTTGGTCTTTTGTGGACAGAGAACTCTCGTTTGAGTATTCCCCTTAATCTTCACTCTCAGAGTCGGAGTATTGAGCGAAGGGGGAAAACGGGGTATTGAATGTTGAATAATGATTATCGCGCAGAATTAACACTGGGAAAAGGCGGTATGTGTCTATGTTTGCTTAGTTTTGATTAATAGTAACATCTTAAATGTAACTTGTTATTGTATAATAAATTAGTTGATACAAAAGTGCCATTGACAACCTTTCGGGGGGCTATAATACCAAAAATTATGAAGGAAATACTCAATAGGAGATAATTATGAAGAAATTTTTAATTGCATTATTCGCGGTATTTCTTCTTGTGTCTTTCACAAGCTGTGATACACAGAAGAAAATCGATGAGGCTGTCGAAGAGGCTGTCGATAAGGCTTTAGCAGAACAAATGGAAACCATGCTTTCCATAAAGGATTCCTGGGCTGTATCATATCGATACGATGATCACACTGCTAACGTGGATGAAGGTAAATATGATTTATCTCTTTACAGCTCTGATGCTACAATCAAAGATTGTATAATTCGAATTCTGGCAGATAGTACCAACACCCTCTATAACAGTAATTATTGGACTATAAAATCAGCATCGGGAACTGTCTCGATTGTAGAGTCTGAAGAAGAAAGCGGTGACAATGAAAGAACCTTGACACTGACAGGCGTCAGTATCGAAGCAACATATGAGGGTAAAGACGTTTCATTGACGCTCGATGGTGAAATCTACCGTAAATTAATCGTGGTAGATGAGGATAAGCGTATATTTGATGTGGAAAGAAAAATGACAGGTTTTAAGGAGAATGGTACTCAATATAAGGATATCGAACTATCGTACAGGTCATCAGGCGACCACGATTTGGGGACAGATTATTCATTACTTACATTTAAAAAGGCAGTATGTGATGGCAAGGATATCGATGTTGACTTTATGAATACATATTTTGGACGTCAATGAGGATATTAATGTTCTTCCATGCCATTCATTGATATGAACTTGTCTTTATGAATGCATATTTTGGAGGCAGTGTGGCTAAATAATGCTGGCACTGCGCTTTTATTAAATGGAGACTGAATAACAATTTGCCGTAGTGGTCTCCGGAAAAATAGATGGGGCTCGGAGTGAGCCCCGTTTCAATCGTCGTTTCCCTGGTCGTAGGAATCGTGGTGATTGCACTTTGTCGACTAAATCTATGGGTCTCTTTTGATAAAGAGAGAGAAGGTCGAACTTATGTGTATAACAGAGTATAACTGGTAGTGGCCGTGTTAAGGCCACAATCTGAGGATGTGTTGGTTTTGTGTTAGAGTTCTTGTCTTCAATAGACCTTATGAAGAGAGGTTTTATCAGAGAGGGGAAGACACTGAAGAGTGGAAAATCACTGTTGATGAGCCAAAAAAATTGGAGAAGCTTTAAAGCTGAGAGACAGTACTGTCTGTTATTCAATTTTTGTCAATTGAACAGAAAACGGGCCTAGTTTTTGATGAAAGGAGCTATTTGTTGGCCCTTTACTCCTCTTTTTCTCTATCTTTGAGTTTTGTAGATACCTTAAGAAACTCAGGGTAGAGAGGTTTTGCAGATATCGAGGCGACGGCAATCTTTACGGCGTCTCCGAAGATGAATGGTACCAAGCCTACAGTAAAAGCTCTCTGCCATGTTGTCATAAGCTTAACCTTCAGCCATGGCAGACCGAGTGCATATATGATTACCTCCATGACAATGACAACAAAAAAGTTATATAGAATTGAATCGTGTTTCTTTCTTGAAAGAAGAGCACCGACAAAGGCTGCAATCAAAAAACCGAAGATAAAGCCGCCTGTTGGAGAAAAAAGCGCTGCTGGGCCGCCACCGGATGTGAAAATCGGAAGCCCGATGAGCCCCAGGATAATGTAGAGCAGAACCGAAAGTGCTGCATTGAGAGGAGGAAGTAAAAGACCTGTCAGAAAGACAAAGAGGGTTTGAAGGGTCATTGCGACGGGAATGAATGGAATCTTTATAAAGGCTCCTGCTGCAAGGAGTGCTGTAAAAAGGGAAGTTAAAAGAGTCATAGGGCGAGAATAAAGTGAGGCAGAAAGAATGTCAACCACTTTACTAACTTTGGTTTACTAACTATTCTTCTCTTATGACAACAAAATCATCAATACTAAACATGCTTGAGAATAACAGGGGTGAGTATCTCAGCGGTGAAAAGATAAGCGGGGAGCTCAAGATAAGCCGTATGGCGGTATCTAAAGCAATACAGAGCCTGAGGGAGAACGGCTACGAGATAGAGAGCCGGAAACACTACGGCTATGCCCTCAAGGGAGGAAAAGAAGACATCCTCAATAAGGAGACGTTAGATATTGCCTTCCAGAACAGCGGTATCACAGTTTACTTTCTCGACACAACTGCATCAACAAACAAGGACGCTAAGCTCCTTTTGTCCAACGGGGGTAAAACGCCCTACCTTATGACGTGCTCGAAGCAGACAGGTGGCAGGGGAAGACTTGGGCGCACTTTTTCATCTCCATCCGGCGGCGTCTACTTTTCGCTTGTTCTTGACGGGAAGGATATAGCGTCCCCAGACCTAGTTACGGTATCTGCGGCGGTTGCAATAGCAGAGACTATGGAGAATCTTACCGGAATCGAGACATCAATAAAGTGGGTTAATGACATATACATAAGAGGAAAGAAAGTATCAGGTATTCTTACAGAGGGTGTAATCAACATGGAGGAGGGACGACTGGATAAGGTTGTAATCGGATGTGGCATCAATCTCAAGACTCCGATATCGGAATTCCCTGAAGAAGTAAGAGAAATTGCAACCTCTTTCTACCCTGACGGAAAGAGTGAAGTTACAAGAGCTGAAGTAATAGCAGAGACAGCAAAGAGGATTGTCTCTATACAGAAGGAGGACTTTCTTCCCATCTACAGGAAAAAGTGTTTTGTAATCGGACGCGATGTATATGTAGTGAAACAAGACGAGCGCATAGCGGCCTATGCATACGGTATAGATGATTATGGTCACCTTCTTGTGCGCTATAGAGACGGGAGAGAGGATGCTCTTTCGAGCGGGGAAATAAGTATAAGGCTTAAAGAGGGTACTTCACTACAGAGAGAGGAAAGAAGTATTATTAAAGCGAGGTCAAAATGTTAGCTGAACTTAAAGAAGAATGGAAAAAAAGAATTGAAGACGAATTAAAGAGTTATCTTGAGAACGATAATATTCCACCACTTTCTATGGGCATTCCTCCCAAGAAGGAGATGGGAGACATCGCTTTCCCTTTGTTTGCCTACTCAAAGGCGGCAGGAAAAGCTCCGGCTTTGATTGCAAAAGACATAGAAGAACGCATGGGCGATAATCATCCCGAGGGGAAGATAATCCTTTCCGGCCCATATCTGAATGTGCTCCTGGACCTTTCAAGTCTCTCTTCCTCTATTTTCAATACAGTCACAACTCTGGGTGAAAAATACGGCATGGGTGACTCTCTCAAGGGAAAGAAGATGATGGTTGAGTTTTCGTGCCCCAACACAAATAAGCCTTTACACCTGGGCCATATGCGTAATGACTCTCTTGGGGAGAGTGTCTCCGAACTTTTGAAGAGTCAGGGAGCTGACGTAAAGAAGGTAAACCTCATAAATAACCGTGGCGTTCATATCTGTAAGAGTATGCTTGCTTACCTTGTATTCGGTAATGGAGAAACTCCGGAGAGTACAGGCGAAAAGGGTGACCATTTTGTCGGGCGCTACTATGTCAGATTTGCTCAATGGGAGAAAGAAGTAGAAGAAAAGAAGGCACAGAATCCCGATGCAGTAAATGAAAAAGGCTTTATCGACCCAGACACGGAAGCACAGAAGATGCTCAAAAAATGGGAGGACGGTGACGAAGAAGTAAGAAAGCTCTGGAAGACGATGAATGACTGGACGCTTGAGGGGCTTGAGGAAAGCTACCGCAATATGGGAATAAGCTTCGATAAGTACTACTACGAGTCCGAGACATATAAGTATGGTAAGGATGAAGTCCTGAAGGGCGTCGAGAAGGGAGTATTCTGCTTTGAGGACGATGGCAGCGTTCAGGTAGACCTTGCTCCGATTGGACTGGATAAGAAAGTGCTGTTACGTCGTGACGGCACAACGCTCTATATGACACAGGATATTGGAACGGCAATAAAGCGTCATGAGGACTGGCCGTTCGACTCTCTGACATATGTTGTTGCATCGGAGCAGCAATATCACTTCAAAGTACTTTTCTACTGTCTATCCCTTCTCGGTTATGACTGGGCAAAGGAGCTCCATCACCTTTCATATGGTATGGTTAACCTTCCGGATGGCAAGATGAAGAGCAGGGAGGGAACAGTCGTCGATGCCGATGATTTACTTGAAGAGCTGGCTGAACTGGCAAAAGAAGAAATTATAGCCAAAGAGCGTGAAGACAAGGTTGATGATGTAGCTGAGACAAGCCGTAAGATTGCCTTAGGCGCGCTCAACTACTACCTGTTGCAGGTTACCCCTACAAAGGATATGGTCTTTAACCCCAAGGAGTCGATATCTTTCAACGGCAATACAGGACCTTATCTGCAGTACACCGGAGCACGTATATCATCAATACTCAGAAAGTACAATGAAAAGAAGAGTAATGTTAAATTCGACGGCTCGCTCTTAACAACCGAGGACGAGAAAACGCTCATTACTCTCATTGCTTCTTTTCCATCAACTCTAAAGCGTGCTTCTGAGAACTATGACCCCTCGCTTGTTGCCGCATTCTTATATGAAGTGGCGAAGACTTTCAGCCACTACTATCATGATAACCGTATTCTTAATGCAGAGACCCCAGCTCTCATATGTGCCCGTGTAACACTATGTGAAAATCTTCTTACTGTCATGAAAAACGGTTTTAAGGTGATAGGAGTGCCGTTTCTTGAGTCAATGTAAAGAGGACTCAGATGACAGAGCAAAAAGCGGGAGGAAATGACTCGATAGGTGTTTTTACTGCCGTCGTCGTTCTTGCTGCATTCAGCATGAGGGCCCCGATGGGATGTGTCGGACCGTTGATGTCAGTGCTGTGGAGTGAACTTGCTCTGAGCGCAGCTATGGGAGGAATGCTTACAACACTCCTTCTTCTCCTCTTTGCTTTTGGTGCAGCTCTCTCCGAGGGTTATCGAGAAAGTTCGGCTTGGAGAGAATGATAGCCGTTTCCTTCTCTCTTGTTCTAATCGGCACGGTAATAAGGGCATTAGGGACTATCTTGACGCTTTTTCGGGAACAATTATCCTGGGCCTCGGTACCGGAATTTTAAATGTACTTATACCATCGTCGATTAATGAATACTACCCATATAAGCGTGGCTTGGTGATGGGAGTATACTCAGCATCCCTGACAGTCGCAAGCGCATTAACTGCGGCTTTCATAGTGCCTTTCTTGTCATCTCTCGGGGGGTGGAAGAATGCTTTTCTGTTTCCCACAATCTTTCCACTATCGAGTGATTATCTGGCTTCTATCTTTTAACGGGAAAGAGAAAGAACGGCAGGAGAAAGAAGAAAAAGAAACAGGCCAAAGAGTCTTTACGGTTAGAAATCTTCTCATCGCCCTCTACTGTGGCTTTCAGTCTCTTCTCTTCTTTGTAATACTCACATGGTTTCCGACTATAGTAATTTCAAAAGGACTTTTTATAGAGAATGCCGGTCTCCTTATAACAGTTATGCCTTCTCTTCTTTCCTGCCGTCTCTTTTTATTCCGGTTGTCACTACAGAGGACAACATAACAAAGCTTAGTTTTGTTATCCCTCTTGTGTTTATTCCTGGGATTCTACTTTCTTATTATGCATCAGGAAGTGTTGCTCTTGTGTTAGGAACCATAGTCTTCGGATTATCCTCCGGTGCAACTTTCAGCATGGCTCTGATGCTTGCCTCTGTCTATGGAAAGAGCGGAGAGGGATCGGCCTACATAATGGCATTCGGACAGTCTGTCGCTTATGTTCTTGCTTCTTTCGGTCCGATAGTCTTCGGCCGTCTTTACGATGTAAGTCAGTCGTGGAGGGGGGCGATAATATCTTTGGCAGTTATATCTCTATTTATGGCCGTTATCACACTTTTCATTTATAGGAATGAGAGAGAGGTATAGTCTTTCCTTCTCCCTATTTTTCCCCTACCATATTTATGGAGTTTGTTTATGAAGATTTTGATAACATCCGATTGGGATGTTAATGCGATAAACGGTGTTGTTACATCGATTCTTAACCTCAAAGAAGAGCTTGAGAAAAAAGGTCATGATGTGAGGTTCCTCACACTTTCCCAGTCCGTCAAAAACAAAGAGGAGGGAGATACCTATAAGCTCGGCTCGATAAGTGCTTCCTGGATTTACAAAAATGCGCGTATCCGCATAAGGAGTGGAAGAAAAATCCTAAGTGATATATACGCCTGGAAACCCGATATTGTCCACTCGCAATGTGAGTTCTCGTCCTTCTCTATCGCCCATATTGTCGCTGAGCACCTTAATATTCCACTTGTACACACCTGTCACACAGTCTATGAGGACTATGTGGGTTATGTCCTGCCGTTTTTCAAGAGTTTAGGAATAGGTACGGTGAGGGAAATCTTTCGTTTTTGCTCGCGCCGCAGCTCTCTCTTCATCGCCCCCACAAAGAAGGTGGAGACAATACTTCTCTCCTATCCTGTACTCTGCCCGGTCTCGGTAATACCTACAGGAATAAAGCTCAATTCTTACGATAAAAGAGTGACGGAGGATGAAAAGAATGCGCTGAGAGAGTCCCTCGGAGTGGGTGAGAAAAAGATTCTTTTGTATCTTGGTCGGCTTGCAAAGGAAAAGAACATATCTGAGCTTTTGGAATATGTCTCACGCCTTAAGAGGAACGATGTTGTTTTTGTCATTGTAGGTGACGGGCCGTATAGAAAGGAGCTTGAGAGAGAAGCTGAGGAGAAGGGACTCTTAGAAAAAGATGTTGTCTTTCCTGGTATGGTGGACCCAGGGGAAGTTTATAAGTATTATCAGACGGCGGACCTATTTATAAATGCTTCTCAAAGCGAGACGCAGGGCCTCACTTATATCGAGGCACTATCGGCATCATTACCTCTACTTGTCAGGTATGATAAGTGCCTTGATGGCGTTGTAGATAACGGCTATAACGGCTGGACATATAATAGCGAAGAGGAGTTTGACTCTGCTCTTGCTGAGTACTTCTCCTCAGACTCATCATTCATGCGCCACAATGCACATGAGAGGGCTATGGAATTCTCGGCAAAGATTTTTGCTTCTAGAATAGAAACGCTTTATTTAAACGAAATCGAGAAGAAGAAAAATGAATAGAAAAAAGAAGGTAATTGTACTTGCAACCGGTGGAACGATAGCGGGTAGAGGGAAAAAAGGGATGGCTACAGGCTATGTTCCGGGAGAAATCACAATCGAAAGTATTGCTTCTCAGATAGATGGTCTTGAGGAACTGGCCGATCTTGAGGCAGTTCAGGTAACGAACGTCAACTCTGATGATATCACCTACACTGACTGGCTTGAGCTAGCGCGTAAGATAAATAATCTCAGCCAGAGGCCTGATGTCGACGGCTTTGTAATTACACACGGGACAGACACAATGGAGGAGACAGCATATTTTATGCATCTTGTATGCCATACAGATAAGCCCATTATTGTAACCGGCGCGATGAGACCGAGCACGGCAACAAGTGCAGACGGGCCGATGAATTTATATCAGGCGGTTTCTGTTGCGTCATCCGATAAGGCAAAAGGAAAAGGGGTTATGTGTGTCTTCTCCGACAGCATATACGGCGCGAGGGACTTTCAGAAATTGAGTACAACTAGTGTTACTGCATTCGGTGGCAGAGATTTCGGTATGATGGGATATATAATCGACGGTGAGATTCTATTCTACAACGAGTCCACGCGTCCCCATACGCTCTCGTCTCCATTCTTTGTCGACCATCTCAAAGTACTTCCCAAAGTCGAGATTGTCTTCTTCTATGTCGATGCCGACCCGGTAATC
>CAVFNE010000003.1:0-35230 GCA_963623755.1 Muribaculaceae bacterium
TCCGGATATTAAAAATTGTTTAATCTATGATAAAAAAGTTTCATAAGTTAGACTCGACCAACTGCGAAGTTTGAGTTACTACTTTATTTCCCGTCCACGCCGTTACGGCAAAAGTCTCATGTGGTCGACCTTCAAATGTCTTTTTGAAGGTAAGCGTAAGCTCTTCAAAGGGTTATACATAGACAAGACTGATTATTCTTTTGAGAAGTATTCGACCCTTCACTTGAATTTTGCAGAATTCAGCACAGAAGATTATGAAGCTTTTATTGAGGATTTTCAAAATGAATTGATTTCGGAAGCTGGAAGAAATGGAGTAAAGATTGAGAGAAACAGGCCGTCAGCAATGCTGAAATCTTTTCTGACTCAAGTAGATAAAAAGGTTGTAATCATCGTAGACGAGTATGACACTCCAATCATCCATACATATAAAGATAAGCAGAAAGCAGATAAAATCAGAGAGGCTCTCAGTGTTTTTTATTCCATAATAAAGAACCAGAATGAAAAAAGGGTCAAAATCTTTAGTGGTGGTTTTCTCTATCTGACTTTAGCGTAGAAAATGCCTGCAGAATGCGAATTGATTTATCAACAGTAAAATTATTATACTGCCGGAATATCCTATAATGGAGGACTCTTGAGAAATACAATAAATTCCTAATAGGAGAAGCTGAGCTGAAAGATGATAAAGTGATAAGTATGATTCAAAAGATAGCTTCAAAAAGATATTAGCTTTAACAATGTGTAACAGTTTTCTGTGGTTGACCAAGCTCTTTAAAAGAACACTGATTCCTTTTCTAATGATAGCTTATAAAAAGCCATATCTATGTGTTTCCGATAATAAATCAACTTAATAAGCTTTCATCTCTTCTTTCAACTGCTATTCTGTTTACTGTCATCATATACTGTTCAGGTATCATAGCATCATGTTATGTACCTATGTTTTTATGTCTTTTTAATACGGCTAATTATTTGTTTAACAACACATTACTGAGATAATATCTGAGAGACGGATAGATTTGACAGTTCTTTAATTTGAAAATCTTTATGATATCATCAAAATTTAAGAAAAAAATTAAAGATATGATTAAAAATCCAAAGAAAAATTAGAGTAAAAATAATAATTGACGGATTATAAAAGAGGATTTACGCTTATTGCATAAAAAGGAGATTACAATGTACGAAATTAATACATTCATGGCAGAACTCGAGAGAAAGAACCCCTCTCAGCCGGAGTTCATCCAGGCAGCAAGAGAGGTTATCGAATCTGTTATCGACACAGTTAACTCAAACCCACTTTATTTAAAGAATAAGATTCTCGATAGAATCATCGAGCCGGATAGGATTATCACATTCAAGGTTGAATGGGAGGATGATAATCATGAACTTCAGGTCAACCGCGGCTACAGGGTACAGTTCAACAATGCTATAGGGCCATATAAGGGAGGACTCAGATTCCACGCCAATGTTACACTCGGCACCCTTAAGTTCCTCGGCTTCGAACAAATCTTCAAGAACTCCCTCACAACACTTCCTATGGGTGGCGCAAAGGGTGGCTCCGACTTCTCTCCCAAGGGAAAGAGTGATGCTGAAATCATGCGCTTCTGCCGTTCATTTATGACAGAGCTTCAGAAGTATATTGGACCGGACACAGATGTTCCTGCAGGAGACCTCGGTGTCGGCGGAAGAGAAATCGGCTTTATGTACGGCCAATACAAGAGACTGAGAGACGAGAACACAGGTGTGCTTACAGGAAAGGGATGGGGATGGGGAGGATCTCTTATCAGACCTGAGGCAACAGGCTTCGGCACTATGTATTTTGCCTCTGAAATGCTCAAGGAACACGGCGAAAGTTTCTCCGGCAAGAGAATTGCTATCTCAGGCTTCGGAAATGTTGCATGGGGGGCTGTTACAAAGGCAACAGAGCTGGGGGCTAAGGTTGTCACAATCTCCGGTCCGGACGGATATGTCCTGGATGAAGAAGGAATCAATACTCCTGAAAAGATTGCCTACATGCTCGAGCTCAGAGCCTCCAATAACGATGTTGTTGCACCATACGCTGAGAAGTTCGGAGCTAAATTCGTCCCGGGAAAGAAACCCTGGGAGGTCAAGGTCGACATGGCATTCCCGTGTGCTCTACAGAACGAGCTCAACGGAGACGATGCAGCACTTCTTATTGCAAACGGCGTAAAGTATGTCGTAGAGACAAGTAACATGGGTTGTACACCTGAAGCAATTATAGCATTCCAGAAGGCAAGAATTCCATTTGCTCCGGGTAAGGCTGCAAATGCAGGAGGCGTCGCAGTATCGGGTCTGGAGATGAGCCAGAACGCAATGCATTATAACTGGAGTAGTGAAGAAGTAGATGAGAAGCTTCATGGAATTATGAAGAACATCCATTCTTCCTGTGTCAGGGAGGGTAAGTGCAGCGATGGTTATATCGACTACGTAAAGGGTGCTAACATTGCCGGCTTTAAGAAGGTTGCAGATGCAATGTGCCAGCAGGGATATTAATTGTCGCCATACCTCTTAATAGAATAAAACAAGCAGACCGTCCGGTATTTTCGGGCGGTTTCTTATGTGCTATTCTTTAAAAGGAGCAAAGTATGACAGAGAAAGAGAAGAAAAAGAAAAAGCCGGACGATATAGACGCTTTGATAAGAAAGCTAATCATCCTCGGTGGCGCACTATTCGTCTTCTCCTCGATAGTACTCGGCTTCAAGTTCCTGGGGTTCTTCGAGCTCTTGAAATAACTACTTTTTATAGATTTTCAATATGCTCTCAAGCATGGAGATGTACTTCTCGCGTATTGGAATGGGAGAGAGAATCTCGACGCTGGTCCCGCATTGCACAAGGCGCAGAAAGAGCTCGATAGAATTCTCTATTTTCATTGAACACGTATAGTCCCCACTCTCGTTATCAGCGATTGAGACTTTTTCATGATTTAATGTCGAGAAGGAGTTGAGGGCACTTTTTTCCTTTACCTTCAATACAAGTGGAATCATATCGATGGCGTCATAGCTCTCGGAGTCTCTCTTTGTGAAAGGTTTGAGATTGTCGGGAATGGTGTATGTTTCGTTGAGCATCTGAACAGAGACAATTGTTGTTATATTGAGTGTTATTATGTCCTTTGTGTGCCTCAGTCTTCCGGTAACTGTCATAGGCTTACGGCCGTTGTTGTCTTCGGTAAAGCCGATGAAGTAGGGGGCCATCTCAATCTCTTCGCTTCCCGGTGTTGTGGAAGATATCTTGGCAAGATGACCAGAAACCCAGCAGTCGATAAGCACCTCTATCACCGTATTGTATTGGGTCTTCTCAACCATCGTCGAATCATATTTCTTCTCGATATTCTCAGCAACAGTCAGGATGTTGTCAGATACATTAGGCGCGTAGGAACGCATATTCATCGCAATCTTTCTCAGTCCCGATGCAAGGTGGGGGTTTTGCACAGTCGTGCTGTTGGCAAGCGCTTCAACAGACATGTTGAATGCAAGTGTTTCATATACAGATAACTCTAACGGAGATGAAGTCTCCTCTTCCTTTATCTTAATGAGGTTATTATCTTCATATATTTCGATATGCTCCGATAAATCCTCTACGTATCTGCTGATAGTCGAACGGTGTACACCGAGGCGTCGTGCAATTTCTGCTCTTCTCAGTCCTTCCGGATGGGAACGCAATAAGAGCTCCAGCTGCGCTACTCTTTCTCCTTTCACCTTTTTCCTCCTTGTTTGAGTATAGCAACAAAAATGGTGCAGTCAAAGAAAAAAGCAACAAAGGGCAACAAAAAAGAGGAACAGATTGTTGCATAATTCTTAAGTTTGATTCAGATAATGCTCTTTTATCAGGCTTGAACAGCAACTTGTTGACTTGATGTGTATTAGACTTATGCCACTTTCAAGGAAAACAAAACCATGCCCTGTTAAAGGTGCCGTAAACATCACTGAGTGTGTCAATCCAACATGCTCTATAGTACCTTTCTTCTTCACTGTAGTGGTAGAAGGCCTCTGAGGGGTAGCTTAATCCTTTATAAATTTTAAAAGGCTTGATAGTTATTCTCGACTTTTGCTTGAGCATTTAGTAGCATTTTACATGTGAGGGAGTATGATATATGCATTTAGTTGTCGATAGCAGAGGGTATGTTTCGGAGAGTATTTCTTACAGGGTAAAAGGAGAAAAGAACCCTAAATCAAAGAGGGTTAATATCGGGAAGATGTCCGCCGACGGCGAGTTCGTTCCGAATGCCTACTTCAGGGAAAGAAAAGCTAAAGAAGAGCTTGAGGCAGTAAAAGAAGAACTCAAGAATATGAAAGAAGCGGATGAGAGCGAAAAGAAGAAGAAAACAGAAGAAAAAGTCAAAAATCCAGTCTCTTCAAAGAAGAAGGAATGTGATAAGGCTTTGAGTAAAGAAAGTGAAAAACTTGAAATCAAGATAAGTTATCTTGAGAGGGAGAACGGCCTTTTAAATGAAATTGTGACGGACCTTAACAAAAGATTCGGAGTTCTTTCGGCACAGTTTGAGGAGTTGAAGAAGAAGGTTAAAGACCTTATGGACAATGAGAGCGAAGAGAGGGAGAGCAGACGTCCCCCTCACTATTAATCACTCTCCGGGTTCCATCTTTATGACTTTGCCACAGTTCCAGAGTGTTGCAACCTTCTCCAGCGCTCTCTTTTTGTCTTCCTCGTTCTTGTATTCGGCTTCAACTGTATGGCAACCGCAGTCGAGGCATGTTATATAAAGGCACCAGCCGTTTTCATATTCGACAGAAGCCGGGCCGTTGCAGCGCGGGCAGTCGAGAATCAAGATATCATCATTCATTTTTTATCCTCCCATGTGGAAACGGCATGGAATACCACTTCCTCTTCCTCCTCCGGGGTAATTCTAAAAATCGAAGTAAAGAAAGAGTTGCTCCCTTTTTCCTTACTAACACTCCGCACATAGAGCCTGTCTTCAAAGTGGCATTGTTTCTTCCATTCACAGTCTATAAATGACGGGCGGTGAGTATCTTTGTACTCAGGAGGAAAAGAGCTCAGCATCCAATTTATGTAGCTGATGTTGTTCACGTGCCTGTTGTAGTCGTAGTCGTAGTAGTCAATGTGGATCTTGTCCCCACCGTAGAATAGATTGCCTGAGTAATCGTTTTCGCTTTCGAATCTCGGAAAATCCGGATTGAAGAGGCGCGCTTTGTCGCCACACTCGGGAAGTCTCGACTCGATATACTCAGGTCTTTCCGGCCTGAGTTTATCCATGTTCATAACTATCCAGAGGCTCTCTGCAGAGAAGAGTAGATTCCCCTTCTTGTCATAAGCTCTCACGCACCTCGGGCAGTAGAGCTTGAAGCCCTTCTGGCACCAAGTCTCTGCATCATACTCGTCCATCCACCGGGCATAGCGCTCTATTTTCATCCGAGTACGGAGAATCATCCAAGTGCGGTGTTCAGTATCCATCATCTCTTTGAGATTGGCGCCCCTGAGGGTTGCATGTACGCCTCCCTCTTCCTGAGAGAGGCCGAAGTACTTAACCGGCTTTACTATGTATTCGTTGTCGGTATCTGTTGCATGAAAATAGCCTTTGTCGTGACCGATTCCCAATTCGTCTATCGTCATCATTCTTTTCTCTATTCCTTTTTGTAGAAGCGGAGCATACTCCGCCCGTACTTTCTTTCGTCGGAGAGGACAAAACTCTCTACCCTCTCCGGCCATTGTGCTTTTTCCTCTACGGGGTAGTGGATTATAAAAAGTCCTCTCTCCTTTACTATCCCCGCTTTTGCCACACTCTCGAGAAGTTTCACTTTTTCTTCCATCGGGAAAGGAGGATCGGCATAGACAATGTCATAGTGTGAGAGTGTGGAGAGTATATAGCGGTATGCATCCATTACAAAGAGTTTCTTCTCTTCTTCTACAAATGAAAGGTTTTTCTCGATAGTCGGCTTCTTGCCTCTGTCCATCTCAACAAGGTGTATAGGACTCGCTCCACGGGATGCCGCCTCTATTGCAACACATCCGGAGCCTGAAAAAAGATCGAGAAATGAGCATCCTCTGAGGTCTCCCAGAATTGAGAAGAGTGATTCCCTCATTCTGTCCATCGCCGGCCGTATAACGCCAGGAGGGCATGTTATGTTACGTCTGACATATCTACCACCGGTAATTCTCATCTCATTCCTCCAGAGAGAGATTAATTCGGGGTGCAATCTTTGTCATCCCTGCTATTGTGAGCTCAATCAGTTCTTCCTTTGTAACGCCTAACATATCGGCCCCTTTGAGGATGATATCTCTGTTGACTCCCTGGGCAAAACCATTACTCGACCACTTCTTCTTGACGGACTTCACGCTTATTCCCTTCATCTTCTCAGGTCTCATCAATGCTGTTGCATTTACAAGCCCCGTAAGTTCATCGATGGCGAATAACAGTTTCTCCATAGTTTTTTCAGGTTTTACATCTGTGCATATCGACCAGCCATGCGAGCACACAGCATGGATGAAATCATCATCGGCCCCGATTTCTCTCAAAAGCTCGGGTGCTTTCCTGCAGTGCTCATCGGGAAACATCCCGTAGTCTATATCATGGAGAAAACCGACCAGTCCCCAATACTCCGGGTCTTCGCCGTATTTGACGGCACCTTCTCTCATTACAGCCTCGACTGAGAGTGCATGATGAAAGAGGCTTTCGCTTGAATTATATTTATGCCAAAGGGCAACCGCTTCATCTCGTGTGAACATATTTACCTCGTTAAATTGAATATTATTTATTTTAACCTAGCTCTTCAATGCCCTGCGGAGGTTTGCATTTATCCCACTGATGAGGCCTGGGTCTGATGAAAGGATAGCCTCGGCTTCATCCTTTGCATCTGCAACAAGATCGCTGTCCTCGGTAAGGGAGGCAAATCTAAGCTTCAAGAATCCAGATTGTTTGTTTCCCGCTATCTCTCCCGGTCCTCTGATGGAAAGGTCCTTTTCAGCTATTACAAAGCCGTCGTTCGTCTTCTTCATAACATTGAGTCTTTCCTTGGCCTCTTCACTGAGACCTTTCTCGAAGACCAAAAAACAATAGGACTGGAGAGAGGATCTGCCGACTCTTCCTCTGAGTTGATGAAGGGCGGCCAGACCGAATCTATCGGCGTGTTCAATAACCATGCATGTTGCAGACGGTATGTCTATACCTACTTCCACAACGCTTGTTGCAACAAGGTATTTGATTTCCCCTTTTCTGAACTTGTCCAAGATATCCATCTTTTCGTCTTCCGGAAGCTTTGAATGTATGAATGCCGAAGGTACATTCGGATACTTATTCTGAAGAAAGGTATACATTGTCATGACGTCCCTCAAATCACTCTCTCCCTCGTCGTCGATACGCGGGTAGACGAAATAAGATTGGTGACCGCGCTCGAATTCAACGGCTATTGCATCGTACATCTTGTCCCTGCTTCCAGGACCGACGGTGTAGGTGATTATGCTTTTTCTTCCCCTCGGCATTGTCTTTATTGTAGATACCGACATATCTGCAAAGAGGGTGAGGGCAAGGGTGCGGGGAATGGGAGTTGCCGTCATACTCAGCATATGCGGCTCTTTGCCTTTTGTCTTGAGCGCCTCCCTCTGGTTTACACCGAAGCGGTGCTGTTCGTCGATTATAACATATTCCAGGTCGCGGAAGGTAACGTCTTCGCTGAATAGGGAGTGTGTTCCGATTGCAAGATCAATCTCCCCTTTTTTCAGGGCCTCTAATAAAAGACGTCTGCTCTTTCCTTTGACGTCTCCCGTTATATAAGAAATTCTAATGCCGAGTGGAGAGAGTAGCGAGTAGGCATTCTCTGCGTGCTGCCTCGCCAGCAGCTCTGTCGGCGCCATAAATGCAACCTGTCCTCCCCTGGAAATTATGAAGAGTGCGCTGAGCCATGCAACAAGTGTCTTTCCGCTTCCTACATCTCCCTGTAAAAGCCGCTCCATGGGTGTTTTCTTCGACAGGTCACTCCTTATTTCTTCGAGAACTTTCTTCTGGTCATCCGTCAGTTCAAAGGGGAGGGAAGAGAGGAGCTTTTTCTCAAGTTCAGTCTCCCGTATCTTTGTAAATGAAGGCCTCGGTTTCTCTCTTAAAACATTTATCTCCATTAATAAAAGCTCTGTGAAGGCCAGCGTTTTCCTTGCGGTTTTGAGCGTGTTTTCGTCCTCGGGAAAATGCAGCTCTCTCAAAGCCTTACCACGCGGAAAAAGATTGTATTTTTCTATAAGAGTGTCGCTTAGAATTTCTTCAGTCGGGGAGAGAAGGGAGAGGGCACTCTCCATAGGGATACGGAAATCCTTCTGCGTCAATGTGCCAGAGAGAGGATAGAGGGGTAGTATTTTTCCGATTCCACACTCCTCTTTTGTCTTCTTTATTTCAAAGGATGAGCACTGGTAGACACCGTAATTCTTAACCACATTCCCGTTTAGATACCATGTTGTCCCCACCCGCAGCATTTTTTCGAGGTATGGGCGGTTGAAGCATAGTAAATCAACGCTTGAGCCATCGTCATCTTCTGCCGTTACCTTGATTGTGCGTCCCTTTTTTGACGAGAAAGCAGAGTGGGAGAGTACAGTAATCCGGCAATTGACAGATGGGTCGTCTATTGATGCTTTTCTTATCGTCCTTTCCTCTCTTCTATCATCATAGGCGCGTGGAGCATAGAGCACGAAGTCCTCGACTGTGCTCAGGCCCAGTTTCTTGAACTCTTCTGCTTTTTTCTGTCCTATGCGTGGAAGGGAGGTTAAGGGTATTGAAGCCATTTTTTTAAAGAGGTATTCTCAACACCAGTGAACAGAGCCACGATACAAGGTACTGTGTCATGAAATAGAATACGATGACGAGCACGAGAGATATTACACATACTGCTCTATCGGATAGGTAATGACGCCCTGCCATCTGTCTGACGAAGGATGTCACCGGCTCTGCTGCCTCCCCTACCTGAGAGTAGGCGTATCTTCCATTCAGATTACGTGAAAATGCTGCAATAGTCCTGAAAACAAGGGCGAAGAAGAGTACCCAGAAGTAGATGGAGAGGCCGTAGGACCAGAGGGCGGAAAGGAAGAAGTAGAGTACGCTTGACACTGTCAGTGTTCCGTAGCGTCCATAGAACTCGAAAATACCCTGGAAGACGTAAATTACACCGATAGCAAAAATCGGGGAGAAATCGAGTCTTCCAACTGTGGATTTTTTACTCTTGAAAACGCTGAGAAACGGGTCTACGAGTTTTCCCATCCAATAGACAAGATTATTGCGCCCGGGGTATGGAAAGAGCCAGGAACAGAGTATTCTAATCCAGATCAGGATAGAGTAGGCGTTGAGTATCCTTGCCAGATACAGCGAGATACGTATGAGAATATCATTATAAAGCATATAGCCTCCATCCTTTAAGTTAATTAACCCAGACCTTTAAGACAACATCCAGAGAGGTAAGAGATGTGTAGAGATTGTGTGAATATTCAACACTATCTGTTCCCCGTAAGAGCAGCTCTTCGCCCCTTACTCCGTCGACAGAAATCAGGACAGGAGTCTTTCCTTCATTTTCAGAGAGCACATGCCTCATATCATTGAGACCCTCTCGGGTAAGCGGAGCACTCTTTTTGAGTCTTATATGGACCTTTTCGACTGCTATCGGCTTGAGCTCACGGGGGGAAACTATATCGCTGATGATGAATGACACTTTTCCATCCTTACGCTCGAATTTGCCCTTAAAGCCGTAGATGCCGTCCATCTCTGTTTTTCCTCCAAGTGTTTCGTAAGCCTTGGGGAAGATTACCGCTTCTGTGTCACCGTTGTCACTCTGTAGCGTCAGAAATGACAACTTACTTCCATTTCCCTTTTTTGATATAACCGTGCGTTCGGCAATGACCTGCGCGATAATCTGTGTATCAGAGCCGTAGGGAATGGTATCTTTATCGCCGAGGTTGACAGTCACACATTCCTCTATTTCCTTCTTGTAGCCGTCGAGAGGGTGACCCGAGATGTAGAAGCCGAGAAGCTCTTTCTCCATCTTGAGTTTCTCCATTGCAGGGAAGGACTCGACTTCTCGCATTGTGAAGGTGTTCATCGTGCTCTCCTCATCCCCGAAGAGGCTGAGCTGACCGAATGCCGACTGGCTCTTCTGTGCCTTATCGAATTTCAATGCGTCTTCGAGGTTTGCCAAAAGCACTGCTCTGTCGACGCCGAGTTCATCAAAGCACCCTGCCTTTATAAGACACTCCAGGAGTCTGGAGTTGAGGGTATTCTCACCCTGCCTGGACAAAAAGTCCATGAATGATTTATACGGCCCGTTTTTGCGTCTTTCACTTATTATAGAATCAACAATGTTAGCTCCGACATTCTTAATTGCTGCAAGGCCGTAGATTATATCGCCGTCGTCTACGCTGAATTGAGTCTCCGAGCGGTTGATTGATGGAGGAACAACCTTTATGTTGTATTTCGGAGCAAGATTTAAATACTCCTTGAACTTTTCGGGGCTGTTCATTTCGTTTGTAAGGTTTGCCGCCAGGAATTCCGTGTTGTAGTTGGCTTTCAGAAATGCTGTCTGGTAGGCGATAATCGAATAGGCGACTGCGTGGGATTTGTTGAAGCCGTAGCCCGCAAAAGGCTCGAGGTACTTGAAGATTTCTATTGCATGCTCACGTGTGTGCCCCTTCGCCATTGCCTTTTCGATGAACTTATCGAGTTCTTTTGCAAGTGCTTCAACCTTCTTCTTTCCCATGATACGGCGTAGTATGTCGGCTTCTCCGAGGGTGTAGCCTGCGATAATCTGTGCCGTCTGCATTACCTGTTCCTGGTAGACGATAACACCGTATGTGGTCTTCAAAATAGGCTCGAGAGCAGGGTCTGCATAGGTAATGGGCTCGATACCGAGCTTGGAGTTGATGTATTTGTCGATGAATTGCATCGGTCCTGGGCGGTAGAGTGCATTCAGAGCGACAAGATCTTCTATCGAACCCGGTTTTGCGCGCTTCAGGATTTCCTGCATTCCCGAGGACTCGAACTGGAAGACATACGCGCTGTCACCGCGACAGAGCATATCGAAAGTGTTTTTGTCGGATGTTGAAATCTTATTCAAATCAAAATCAGGTTCCCTTTTATGGATGAGGTCGACAGCATGCTTTAAAAGTGTGAGGGTCTTCAGGCCTAAAAAGTCCATCTTGACAAGTCCGCATTCCTCAATCTGGAGCATCGTGTATTGGCTTGCAAGTCCTCCTGTCTTCTGGTCTGGAACACAGAGTGGAACATATTTATCCAATGGCTCACGTCCGATAACAACGCCGGCTGCATGGAGGGAAGTGTGGCGATTCAGGCCGTCGAGTCTGATTGCGGTGTCGAAAAGCTCTTCGTATATTCCCCCGCGGTCTCTGATTTCCTGGAGTTTGGGCTCGGCTTTGAGGGCATCGGTAACGTGCATATGTTTTACCCCCGGAATTTCGTCAGGAACAAGAGAGGTAATCTTGTTTGATTCCTCGAATGGAATATCGAGAACACGTGCAACGTCCTTTAATACAGCTTTAGGCTTGAGAGTACCGAATGTTACAATCTGTCCCACAGAGTCGTGCCCGTAGTGCTCTGTAACGTAGTCGATGACCTCTCCTCGGCGCTCGAAGCAGAAGTCAACGTCGAAGTCCGGAAGTGATACTCTTTCAGGGTTCAGGAACCTTTCGAAGAGAAGGTTGTATTGTATGGGGTCGACATCGGTGATTGTTGTTGTGTATGCAACAAGGCTTCCAGCCCCCGAGCCTCTTCCCGGCCCTACCGGTATGTCGTGAACCTTGGCCCAGTGGATGTAGTCACGGACAATCAAAAAGTAGGCAGGAAAGTCCATCTTTATTATGATGTCCAGCTCATGCTGGAGTCTGGCTTTAAGATTCTCCAGCTCCTCTCCCTCTGCGTTCGGGTATCTATTCTTCAAGCCTTCATATGAGAGTGCGGTGAGGTATTCGGCATCGCTCTTGTACTCGGGGGGTATCTGACACTTGGGGAGAATAGGACCGGGGAAGTTTATCTCGAGGTGGCACCTGTCGGCTACCTTTCGTGTATTCTCGATTGCCTCCGGACACCATGAAAAGAGAGCCTCCATCTCCTCGGGAGTACGGAAGTAGAACTCTCCTTCCTTATATCTCATCCTGTCCTTGTCGCTCTTTTTCGACTGCGTTCCTATACATATGAGAGTGTCGTGTGCATTCGAGTCGTCCTTTTCAATGTAGTGGATGTCGTTTGTACAGACCATGGGGACATCAAGTTCCTTTGCAAGTTTCGGGAGAGCATCAAGCACTATTTTGTCTTCGTCCAGTCCATGGTCCTGGAGCTCGAGGTAATATCTGTCGCCGAAGAGATTCTTGAACCACTTTATACGTTCTTTTGCACCCTCGATGTTGTTCGCTGCAATGAGGCGGGGTATTTCGCCTGCAAGACACGCCGATAGACAGATTAAATCTTCGCTGTGAGAGGAGAGTGCTTCGTCGTCGATACGCGGCTTATAGTAGTAGCCGTCCTTCCATGCAATGCTGTTGAGCTCCATGAGATTGTGGTAGCCCTTATCCGACATTGCGATAAGTATGAGATGATAGTACTTACTTGAGGCATCCTTCACATGCCTGTCATGTGTATAGTAGAACTCACAACCTACAAGTGGGTTTATGCTGTTGGCTTTACATTCCTTGTAGAATGTGACAGCCCCGTACATATTGCCGTGGTCTGTTATCGCAAGAGCGTCCATTCCTACTTCCTTACATTTTGCGATGTATCTGGAAATGGATGCCGCTCCGTCCAGGAGTGAGAAATCTGTGTGGTTGTGAAGATGAACGAAATTACTCAATTTATGTTTCCTATATCAGTCCCGATTCTATTGCATTCGGGGCGAGAGTCTTTGTGTTGATTGTATTCATCAGGTCTTCAAGAATGTAGTTCAATCTTGATTTCTGCAGGTTTGTGATGCTCATTACTGCATTGATGAATGTATATGTAATCTGCAGAAACTGCTTAAATTCATCCCGCCCGAGCGGAAAGTGCAGCTGCATGAGAATGTTGTCCAGGTCCTTGGAGTATAAGAGTCCCTGCTTTGGAAATGTCAGAGCAATGTGGGGTGAGAGAAGATTGTCCTGTCCCATTTTAGCTGTAAAAGCAACGGCAACAGTGTTCTCCGTGTCATTGATGTAACTTCCCTCTTCTCGGAAATAAGAGCAGTCATAGTCCTGAAGTGATACCCTTGCTCTTGTGATAAGAGTATTCGGCGGAAGTAGAATCTGGGCATTCTTGAGCGTATTGACAAGAAGAGGGAGTGGTGTCCACTTGGATCTTGTGCTGTGCTTGTTGATTGTCCTCATTTCAACATTTGCTCCCAGAACTATGAGGGTCCCGGGAAGAGTCGAGAGCGGGAAATTTGTTGCAATTGCACCCCCGAGGGTCGCACGGCCTGTCAAGAGCGGACTTCCGACAGCCTCGATGTTCTCTCTAAGTATTTCGGGAATGGATGAGCGGTGGCTTTTGAGAATCTCATTGAGAGGAACCATGGCCCCCACTTCAATCATTCTGTCGTTACGGGACATCTTCTTTAAATCTTCGATTTCCCCCAGGCATATGATTTCAGGATTGTTTTCACGGGATGGGTAGCTCTTATCTCTACTCATAAGTGCCGTTCCACCAGCCCATATTTTAGCATTCGGATATCTCTGGATAGTCTGGCTGAACTCCTGAAGGGTCGGAGGGGTATGTATTGAGGGGGAATTAAGACCTTCGAACATTTCTCTTTCTCCTTATTTCCGTCGCCTTCATGATGATTCTGACTTCGTCGTCGCTTTCCATGCAATAGCATCTGACTGCACTGAGTATTCTCTTTATCTCATCCGGTTTTGTCTCTCCGGAGGAAATAATGGATTCGTAGATTATACTACGCGATGCATAGCAGTCCCGGCACGGTTCGGCTCCTACTGCTTCATAGGCGCGGAGGATATCTCTCATCTCCCTTGATTTCTGATATTGGTCGAAGGTGACGATTGTTTTATTTCTTATCTCGAATGCGGGAACCATGCACGAAAGTTCGGCCTTCCCGTCGATGAGAACTGCGCATAGCCCGCACATTTTCCCCCTGCAGTGCGATGAAATGGACTCTATGTCGAGATTCTCCTCAAGAATCAATGACAGCGGCTTATTGGAGTTGAGGGAAAGAGTCAGCGCTTTTCCGTCAATGGTACAGTCTATCTTCACTTGTTCTTTCCTCCTATGATTTTGTCGACATCTCCTGCAAGAGTCGGGAGCGTGAGATTTGATTTCTCTCCCAGGACCTGCCATAGCGCAGTAGTATATGCCCCAGTGACAAGCATCTTTGTTGTATTCTCTATGGACGAGTAGAGTGAGGCATTCTTCTTGTCAGGGGTGAAGGAGATATCGATTGAGAACTTACTGCTGATTCTCGCACCCAGCGACGAGAGCGTCTCGATTGCAATGGATTTAATTCTCCTCACGACTCCTCGTGTTGACGGGAGCGCGAGTGACATATCGAGCCACAGCTTCTGGGCTATCGGGTCGAGGGAGACCTTCGGAATTGTAATTTCACATACGGCAACACCATAGCCTGAATACTCGTAATCACACGGCAGTGATAAATTCTGCGCATTGAAATTGAGGTCCACCGGCCCGTTGTCGTCTCCGATGAGGGACGAGAGTTTATTTGCAGCCTTCATAAGCTGAGTGAGAAATGCTGTGTCGTAGCTTGAGAGGATATCGGGTCCGGTATCGGGCCCTCTTCTTCCGCTCTCGATGAAGAGGACGGTATCTGAAACAGCAGGATTCTTGTCAAAGTATTGTAAAATCAAATCTTTGAGAGTCTTGTCCTGGCTGATGGAGAGGGGAATTGACCCTGTGACTGCGATGTTCTTTTTTGCTGTGTAGGAAATCTGGGCTGAAAACGAATGCTCTTTAGAGCATGTTGTCGAGAGCGCGGAAATTGCAAGCCCTGAGGAGATTCCAATGCCGTAGAGATATCCCTGTAAGCCTAAGATTCCCGAGTGAAGGGAAGCAGCACTCCACTTTCGTGCAAAGTCTGAGCGCTCGGCAAGATTTTCCACCTTTTCATTGAGAGACACAAGTTCGTGCTTCGGAGTCCAGGAAGTAAATCTTGTTGAGTCCATATTAATCTGGAGAGGATAAGAAAGGGGGTTGCTCAATGCGCGTCGGGCCGTATGTGTGTTATGGAGCGCAACAGCTGCCGAACTGAATGAGTAGATACTGGATCCTGAAAAGAGGGAAGGCATAGTCGGAGAAGACGTAGAACCTATATTAACGCTAAAGGAGTCGAGATTGTACTTCGGGACTATCGCCGCCATAATTTGACGCTGGATTTCCTCCCCGTTTATTGCATAGGCGCCTTGGTTGACGATGACGGACACCTCTTCGTGGCGTGGTCTGTTCTCTTCGTCAAGCCAGCTTGTAAATGAGTATTCCAGTCCTGTAAGACGGCTCTGTCTCTCTTCTCTCATTTCACATGGAAGCTTTGTCTTCATTGTTGCAATTGCTGTGAATGCACCGTAGATGGCAGGCGTTAAGAGCATTTCGTCGTATTCGGCAAGGTATTCTTCGTTGTGTATTACAACGGCTTCACTCTGTAAAAGTGTTGCTCCCGCTGCTGTTTTCTTTACAAGCTCCGGCCATTGAGTCGGGGTCTGTATGTGAACTGTCCCATTTGTCTCAACCCAGCTCAGAACATCGTAGCGGATATGACTCTTGAGTGTGGACGGCAGAACCCAGAGCGATGACTCAACTTTCCTCATGCTCTGTTTTGCTTTGTTGACTTCCTCTTCGTTTTCCAATCCCCAGGAGAATAAGAGGCGTGGTGGAAGCTCTGTTCGCCGCGGCTTCTCCTTCTCTTCAAGAGCCGTTGTAATCGGTTTGATTTTCTCTACTGCAAGCTCGGTGCTCTCATAGTCGGGGCCGAAAAGCACAAGAAGGGGCTGACCTACATATGAAATGTAGTCGTCAGCGAGAAGAGGAATCTTTGTTCCCATAACGTCTATTGTGTTTTCGCCTGGAATGTCTTTTGCCGTGATGGCAAGAAACCTTGCGTCAAGATCTGCCATTTCGAAGCCGTCGAGATGAACATCAGCCTTATCTGCTCTCAGGACAAGCCCGCAGCGCATATTGTATCTAGAGAAATTCTTGCGTTCTGCCATGATATGAGGATATCACTTCTTAAGAACCATGTGCAATAAAACACTTCGTTTCTTTGTAGCGGAATACTCACCAATGGGTAAACACGTACACGTTCTTGATGGGAGTTAGTAGATTGAAAAATGAGGATGCCGGAAACATGCTTTTGTAACATCCTCATTCTTATTCACAACAAAGGGACGCTATAATCTTATTATGCCACCGTTATTCAGATAAACATAAGTTAGATTATCAGCTCCATATGTCCAATACTGGTTTTTTGCTATGTTATTCCATTCGGTTAAAGTTCCCGAATAGTTGATAGCCGTTAAATTTGTACATCCGGTAAATGCTGAAGATCCTATCCATTTCACATTTTTTGGGATTGTTATACTAGTCATACTCTCACAGCCGGAGAAAGCCCCCGAGTCTATACCTTTTACAGTGCTTGGAATAGTACTGCTGTTACAGCCTCGAATAAGCCCTCCAGAACTGTCAATCAGACATTTCCCTTCACTTTTGTATTTTTCATTACCAGAAGCAACAACTATATTCTCAAGGTTACAGCAATTAAAGAAAGCCCCAGCGCTTATATCGGTCAAACTCTTAGGAAGTTCTATTTTCTTTAATCCGATACACCCATTAAAAGCTTCAGAATCTATAGCGGTAACGCCCTCCGGAATTGAAATACTCTCCAGTCTGGTGCAATTGGTGAAAGCATATTTACCTATAGTAGTAAGCCCAGTCGATAATGTTACCGCTTTAAGCTTACTGCAATCAGAAAAAGCATAGTCCTCTATTTTTGTTATGTTACTGGGGATTTCTATACTTGTTCCATCACACCCAGAGAAAGCATAAGCGCCGATAGTATTAACAGTGCTTGGAATCGTGCTGTTTTTGCATCCTCTAATAATTGTATCCCCGTCTATCAAACAGTTAGCTTCACTCTTGTATTTCGTATTACCACTTTCAACAGTTATAGACTCAAGACTGTCACAATAGATAAAAGCATCTTCCCCTATACTTGTCACAGAGGCCGGGATTGTTAAATCTTTTAAAGAAGAACAAGAACAAAATGCGTTTTTTTCTATAGTTGTAACACTTTCCGGTAATGTTACGGATACCACGCCAGAGGTCCATTTTAATGCTCCTTCAGGTATTGTCTTTATTCCATCTTTAAAAATAACGGAAAGATTTTCGCATCCTGTAAAAGCATATTCTCCGATACTTTTCACACTTGAAGGTATAGTCACGGATGTAACTCCGATGGCATTGCACAATGCATTCTTGGGAATTGTTTCCATACCATCCTCAAATATGACAGAAAGGTTACTACAGCCTAAAAAAGGGCTATCACTATAGATCGACCAGCGATCGGAACCAATACGTGTGACACTCTTGGGGATTGTTATCTCTCTAAGACTGGAACAATCAGAAAAAGCGCCTGTTTCTATGACTGTGACTTCTCCTAGCATTGATACTTTTTCCAAGCTGCTGCATCCGGAAAAGGTATATTGATTTATTATTGTAACCCCTACCGGAATTGTGATTTCTTTCAGACTGCTACAGCCGGAGAAAGCGTATCTATCTATCGACTTAACACTTACCGGAATTGTAATCTCTTTCAGACTGCTGCAACCGGAGAAAGCATACGATTCTATGCTTGTAATATTGACGGACATTGTTATGGTCTCCAAGCTGCTGCAGGCGTAGAAAGCGTATCTATCTATCGACTTAACACTTTCCGGAATTGTGATTTCTTTCAGGCTGCTACAGCCGTAGAAAGCACTCTCTCCTATGCTTGTTATATCGCCGGATATTGTTATTCTCTCCAAGCTGCTGCATCCTGAAAATGTACTCTTCTCTATTGTTTTGACACCTTCCGGAATTGTGATTTCCTTTAGGCTACTGCAGCCGGAGAAAGCAGATTTTTCGATACTCGTTATACTTTCAGGGATAATTATACTTGTTAATTTACTGCAGTTATAAAAGCTGGTAATAGCTGTTACCGGTTTACCTTTGTAAGTTGAAGGGATATCAACAGATGTAACAGCTTGATAGTAGCACCCTACAGAATAAGAATCAGAGGACGACAAATAAGTATACCTCAGGCCTCTTTCCTCCCAGATTGCATAAAGAGTATGCCCTCCTATGTTCATTGAGACACGCTGACCTTCGCTGTACTGATAATCTCCATAGGAAGAATGACTCCATCCCAGAAAAACATAACCTTCCTTGGTTAGATTGCCGCATGACGGCATGGTGACAGTTTCATCTTTTTTAAACTTAATTGGTTCAGGGACATCTCCTACGGCCCCGTTAGCATCAAACACTATAAGAAAGTGTCCAAACGGCTTACAGGATGACATACAAAGAATAATTGCAATTATTATAGTTAAGCGTAAAAAAGTTTTTTTCATAAAAGTTTCAATCCTCATTTCTTAAGCATGTTACACGTGAGTAAAGTATTAATCACAAGATAAATGCCGACTCTCTATGTTGTTGATTTATAGGTAATTGTGGGAGTATAATCTCCTGCCCAATTGGAGGCTTTGGATATCTTTTCCCATTGAGCCTCACTACCTTCGTAATTTATCGTCAAGTCGCTGACGGCGAGGGCTTTTCCCTCTATTCGTGTAACGCTTGTTGGAATTGTAATACTAGTTAAGCCGCTCATTCTGAAGAAGGCATAATCCCATATAGCAGTGACATCAGCGGGAATTATGCTGTTCTTACAGCCCGCAATAAGCACTTTGGTGGTTTTTTCTATCAAGCAGTTGTTACTGCTGTAATATGTCGTATTGCCATTTGCTACTGTTATAGATTCAAGACTGCTGCAGGAAGCAAAGGCACAACTATTGATGGCAGTATAATTTGATGGGATTGAAATATTTTTTAATTTACTGCAATTGAAGAAAGCGTACTCGTCTATGGTTGCTGCTTTGTCTGAACTTGAAAAGGTTATGCTCTCGAGAGCGCTGCAGCTATGGAAGGCAGCTTGCCCTATATATACGGAGCCTGAGAATGTTACCTTTTTAAGGTTTTCACAATCTGAAAATGCCAATCTTCCTATGGTTTCTACGCTTTTGGGAATCACTATCTTTGTCAGAGCCTTACAATTTTTAAAGGCGCTTTTCCCTATAGTTTTTACGCTGGCCGGAATCTCTATATTTCTCAGGCTGATACAATTTTCAAAGGCACTTTTTTCTATGGTAGTCACAGTATCGGGAATTATTACTTCTTCCAGACATGAATTATCAGCAAAAGCAGAAGCTTTGATAGTTGTTATCGGTTTCCCTTCATAATCTGACGGGATTTCGACCGAAGAAATAGAACTGTCTTTGCATGCTATGGAATAAGAGTCACTTTCTTCCAGATAGCTGTAACTGAATAACCCACTATCTTTCCAAACGGCATAAAAAATTAGGCCGTCGATGTCTCGGGTTGTCCACGATGTTTCCTGGTCAGCGTAAAGCGTGTGTCCTTCCCTAACATTAGGACTGGTACTCCACATGTCAAAGACATAGCCGGATTTAGATAGATTGTATGGATATGGTAAAGTGTAATAATCTCCATATTCCACAGTAATTGAATCCGGAACGGTTCCCTTTCCTCCGTTTGCGTCAAAGCTTATGACATACGCCTCCTCGCCGATTTTGCACGACACAGCACAAAAAACAAGCACAAATACGGCTGAAAGAAAAGAAATTCTCTTCATCCCCATCCTCCAATGCAAATAACTTTACCAAAGAAAAATACAGGCAACAAGAATAAGTTTTATTCCAGAAGGAAAATTGAGCTGATTCTTAATTAGTGGTTTCTTCTTTTCCTTTTTTTTGTGCTATACTTTCTCCATGGATATCAAAGAAGAAATAAAGAGCCTGACACAAAAACTGACAGTGTATCAGGATACATATTATAAAGAGGGAATCTCCCTCGTCTCAGACAGTGAATACGATAGACTTACAGATAGACTTATCGAGCTTGAGAAGGAGTACCCTCAGTACGCCCTTCCTTCTTCCCCGACGCGACGGGTGGGATCGGACCTTACATCAGATTTTCCCGAAGTCGAGCACTCCATTCCCGTCCTTTCACTGGATAAAGCTTATTCAAAGGATGAAGTTCTTTCCTTCTTCTCACGTTCCATTGAAAAGGAAGGAGGAGAATTGAGCTTTGTCGCTGAGGAGAAGATTGACGGTATATCGATGGTGCTCTACTACGAAGAGGGCATTCTTAAGAGAGCAGTCACCCGCGGTAACGGCAGTGTAGGAAACGACGTTACGCCGAACATCGTTACCATCAAATCTGTTCCCCTTGTTTTAAAGGAAAAGGTAGATATAGCAGTAAGGGGAGAGGTTTATCTTCCCAAAAAAGACTTTGAAAAGGTGAATGCATCCCTTCCCGAAGACGAGAAAGCGGCTAATGCCCGTAATCTTGCAGCAGGAACCGTCAGACGTCAGAAGAGCATTGAGGCAGCGCGTGTCCCTCTCGATATGTACTGTTACGAAGGTTTCTGGAGTGACAAAAGCCTTACTCCCGAGGACCATCTGCATATTCTTCTGAAGCTCAAAGAATTGGGTTTCAGAATCAACCCCAACTTTGCCTACATAGCCCATAGTGAAGAAGATGCACAGAAGGCACTCAAAGCTCTGGAGCTCGGAGGAGAAGCATACAGCTTTTCCACTCTCTCCAGATACATTGAAAGTATGACGGAAAAAAGGCCGGGGCTCGACCATGAGATAGACGGGCTTGTTTTCAAAATCAACGAACTTGATGTGAGGGAGAAGTTCGGCTACACCGTTCATCACCCAAGGTGGGCAATTGCTTATAAGTTCGAGTCCCCCCATAGTCAGGCGAAGCTTCTCTCTGTTACATGTCAGGTAGGACGCACAGGTAGGATAACCCCGGTAGCCGAAATAGAGCCTGTTGCTCTCGGGGGATCTACAATCAGAAGGGCAACGCTTCATAACCAGGAATACATTGATGAACTCGAGCTTGCCGTCGGGGACACCGTTTCGATAACAAAACGCGGGGACGTTATTCCGGCAGTTGAGGAGGTAATCGAGAAGAATGAGGATGGAAACACTACATATAAGCTCCCATCTCTCTGTCCATGTTGCTCTTCTGCTCTTATAAAGAAGGGCGCCCATACATACTGTCCCAACTTCAACTGTCCCGATCAGGCTAAAGGAAGGCTCTCGTACTTTTCCTCGCGCGACCAGATGGATATAGATACCCTGGGCCCGAAAACAATTGAGATTCTCTTTTCTGCCGGAATATTGAAAACAACTGAAGATATATATACAGCAGACTACACAAAGGCGGTGGGACTTCCGGGAATCGGGGAAAAAACAGTTACTTCGATAATCGAAAGCGTAAAAAAGAGTAAAGACCAGAGCTTCAAGACAGTGCTTTCTTCCCTCGGCATTCCCGAAATCGGAAAGAAAAGCGCAGAAATCCTCATCTCGGGAGGTTTTGATAATATAGACAAGATTATCGAGGCAGCGAAAAGTGAAGATAGAGCCTCCTTTACATCCATAAAGGGGATGGGAGAAGAGACAGCTGAGAATATCATAAAGACCTTCAAGGACGAAAACTTTATGAAGATGGTCGATGCCTTGAGAAAAGCCGGTCTCCACTTCTCACTCGATATGGACAAAAAGGAAGAGGAGATGGAGAAGATTTTTGCCGGAGAGGTGTGGTGTGTGACGGGAAGTTTTGCTTCATTCAATCCACGCACCAAAGCCCTTGAGGAGATAGAAAAACGCGGCGGACGCACAGTGGGGAGTGTGACGGGTAAGACAACGCATCTTCTTGCAGGAGAGGGAGGGGGCAGCAAGCGGGCTGATGCCGAGAGACTGGGAGTGAAGATAGTTGACGAGAAAGAGTTCCTATCGCTTATAGGACGGAAAGAGGAAAATGAGATAAATGAAAATAAACAGGGGTTTCTTTTTTGAAAAGTAAAGACAAGGGAAAACCAATTCACTATCCTTATTCCAAATTATTTCCTGGAGGACATAGATGAATAAGATTGCAGAAGAATTGAATGACGCATTGAAGGGTACGGTGGCACTTGAGCTATTTTCCGAGCGCGGCAGGGGAATTTACTTTCCCAAAGGAATTGTAGCGCAGTCG
This sequence comes from Muribaculaceae bacterium, assembly GCA_963623755.1. Lineage (GTDB taxonomy): Bacteria > Spirochaetota > Spirochaetia > Sphaerochaetales > Sphaerochaetaceae > Ornithospirochaeta. Next base: position 22,277 of record CAVFNE010000003.1, read on the forward strand.
GCAGAGGCTGGAGAAAAGGCTAAGCGCTACAACGCAACGGTGGGACTCGCAACTGAAAACGGCGAGCCGTTCTGTCTCGAGGACATCTACAGTACATTTGTTCCCGGAACAATGAAGAAAAAGGAAATATTCTCATATGCCCCGGGGGGAGGAGACAAGGAACTGAGAGCTCTATGGAAAGAGAAAATGCTGGAGAAGAATCCATCACTCAAGGGAAAGAGAATCAGCACCCCCATTGTTACCGGCGGCCTCACACACGCTATCTCCCTCATAGGCTTCATGTTCCTGGATAATGGCGACGAAGTAGTAACTCCCGACCTCTTCTGGGATAACTATGAACTGATATTCGAAAACTATGCCGGTGGAGTTCTTAAAACATTCCCGACATTCTCATCCGGGCACTTCAATGTGGAAGGTATGAAGAAGGCTCTTTATGAGACAAAAGGTGATACGGCGCGCCTGATTCTCAACTTCCCGAATAACCCCACTGGATATTCACCTTCAAAAGAAGAAGCAGAAGCAATAGTGGAAGCTGTTAAGGAAGTTGCAGAGAGCGGAAAAAAGATCCTTGTTATATCAGACGACGCCTACTACGGTCTCTTCTACGAAAGTGAGACAGAGAAGGAGTCTCTCTTTTCATTCCTCTGTGACGCACACGATAACATCCTTGCGGTCAAAGGTGATGCTGCAACAAAGGAGGAGATGGTCTGGGGCTTCAGAGTAGGCTTTTTGACATACGGTGGAAAATCACTCACTCCCGAGGCCGTCGACGCACTAGAGAAAAAGACGCTCGGGGCTGTAAGATGTACTGTCTCCAACTGTGACAGGCCGGGGCAGTCATTGCTTCTGCACGCAATGAGGGACGGTAGTCACTATGAGGAAGATAAAAAATATCTTTTCGACACAATGAGCGAAAGATACAATACAATGAAGAAAGCAATTGAGCGACACACCAACAGTCGGGCCCTTACTCCATACCCGTTCAACTCAGGCTACTTCATGGCCTTCGATACAAACGGAATGGATGCAGAAAAAATCAGGCTTCACCTATTGGAGAAGTATGAGATAGGCGCCATAAACATTATGGGAAGGACTTTGAGGCTTGCTTATTGCTCTGTTGAGAAGGACAAAATCGATAACCTTGTCGATATGGTCTATAAGGGAGCTGAGGAGTTGTGGAATTAGACACGAAGCTGTACCTCGTTGATGATGACGGGGAAAAGTTTATGGGAATCGGAGTCTTGTGGCTTCTGGAGAACATCGGGAAGGAACAGTCCCTGAGAAAGGCCAGCCGGAAGATGAATCTTTCATACTCCAAGGCCTATAACATGCTCTCCACCCTCGAGAGGGAGGTCGGACGGAGTTTTGTCGAGCGTAAACGCGGTGGGGCTGCCCGAGAAGGCCTCGTCCTTACTCCGTTTGCCTATTCATATATGGCGCTCTACAGGGATTTCCAGGAGAAGGCAAAAAAGAAGGCCTACGGGGAATTTGAAATATACAAAAATAAGCTTGAACTTTTGTTAGGGGAGGTAAGCGATGACAGAACATGATTTTAGAATTGAGACAATAGGGACGGCAAAAATCCCGTCACCTATCCAGATGTCGGTCCATCCGGGAGACGGAATGGCTGATTATGTCGAGGACACGGACAAAATCTTTTTAGATATCGACCACAGTCCTGAAAAGGGAGAAGGGGAAGTTGATCTCTTGGAGCTTGCAGGGCCGAGAAAGACAATCTACTTTAACCCCAAGCGTGTTCATGCAGCTATATGTACATGCGGCGGAATATGCCCCGGACTGAACAATGTCATAAGAAGTGTCGTACGCTGCTTCTGGTACCGCTACGGCGTGAGAAGAATAAGCGGTATTCCTTTCGGCTACCTGGGACTTCTTGCAGACTCTCCATGGCCTATGATAGATCTCAACCCTGATGTAGTTGACGAAATACAGGAAAAGGGCGGCACAATCCTTGGCTCTGCACGCGGAGGCGGAAAGGAAGTCGAGCAGATTGTAGATACCCTGGAGCGCGAGAACATCAATATCCTCATCACAATCGGAGGTGACGGCACACTCAAGGGTGCTTCGGCAATTGCCGAGGAGATAAGTAAGCGTGACTTGAAGATTGCTGTTGTGGGTGTTCCGAAGACAATCGATAACGACCTTTCGTTCATTGATACCTCATTCGGTTTCGATACTGCAGTGGCAAGTGCAGTTCCTGCTGTAAGAGGGGCTCACGTAGAGGCTAAGAGTGCTTATAACGGAATAGGACTTGTAAAGGTCATGGGGCGTGAGAGCGGCTTTATCGCGGCACACACGTCGCTAGCGCAGAGCGATGTCAACTTCTGTCTCATTCCCGAGAACCCGTTTGATCTTGACGGTAAGAATGGCCTTTTGGCACACCTGAAAAAGAGAATGATTGACCGCGGCCACGCTGTAATCCTTGTTGCAGAAGGTGCTGGAACAGACCTTATTCCTCCAACAGGAGAGAGGGACGCAGGCGGAAATCTTCTCTATCAGGATATAGGGACATTCCTCAAGGAAAAGATCAAGGAGTACTTCAAAGCGGAGGGTATGCCGGTATCTGTAAAGTATATCGATCCGTCATACATCATCAGAAGCACACCGGCAAACAGCTATGACTCAATCTACTGTGCCCGCCTTGGTGCACATGCAGTCCATGCCGCAATGGCCGGAAAGACAAAGTGTATTGCTTCTTCTGTAAACAACCGCTTTGTTTATATCCCGATTAAGGCTGCAGTTGCAAAGCGTAACCATGTCAACACGGAAGGTGCACTCTGGAGAGATGTACTTGAAAATACAAGACAGCCCATCAGTATGAAAAACTAATAAGGAAAAGAAATGAAGAAAGAGAGCCGTAATAACCTCGACTTGGATCTTATTGACAGATATTGCCTTAATACCAACCCGCTTTTCAACGTGGTTCCTATCAAGGCTACCTTCCGTTTCAGTCAGCTCGATTCCAATGAGTTGGGAGATTTGGAGGAGTTTGCAAATATAGAGGGAGGAGTAATCGAGAGATGGCTTCTTGTTCCCGACTGTATGTCTCTCGGGGTACTGGGTTTTACTATTCAGCGTGCATTCGGTCTCACTCCGTTTGCCTTCCTCCCGTCTTTCATTATGCCTCCGGAGGAGCAGAAAGCTCTCTTTCCGACTCTCGAGGACGCCCTTTTAGCATGTGGCTCCATCTTCGATAATCCCTTCGACTATGATTACTTTGAGGACTTACAGATGCTGGCGGCTGCCGATAGAGATTTTGTTCCCCAAATGACACAGAGCATGCTCTCTCTTCCTTCAATAAGCTATGAAAAAGCAAGAAAGAAGGTGAGGGAGGAAGTTAAGAATATAAGGAAGAACGGCCTTGAAATCGAGGGTAAGACAGTTGCCTTTGAGAAGCTTGAGGGCTCTCTTTCCCTACTAACCGAGAAGACAAAACATATAGATTTCGATTGGTCGGATGAGCTGTGTAAGTTTATCGAGGTGAAGGATACTTTCATTCCCGAAGGCGCCACCAGACCGCGTTTTTCAAAACGCTTTACCGGCCAGAGACTGACATCCCTCACAGGAAAGCGTAAAGGATACCCCTTTGCTCATAAACTCTTCTTGTGCACATTCTTTGAGGATGAAGCATCTTTTGTCTTTGAAGTGGAGAGGCCGAAGGATATATCGAGTCTTTTCGACGACGGCTATGTAACAATCGAGAGCTACCTCGACTCGATTAATTTTGTCTCCCGCGGGATGCGCGCCGACCTTATATGCAAGAAGGGATACGATCTCTTCTGTTTCAACGAGATGTCATATTATCAATTTATTATGCTTCTCCATTCTCCTATGCGCGAGAACATAATAAAAGAAGCCCGGGACGGAGGTTGGAATGAGCCCAATATGGAGCTCAAGAGAACTTTCAGATAATTAAACTTGAGAATAAGCACGGTTTTAACAGATTATTCTACAGAAAAATGATTGAGAAGCTTTTTATTCATAAGGCTTTGCGACAGAAAATAATCGGGACAGCTCTTATTCTCAATGCTATGGGCCGAATGCTGTTATGGGGATTACATAGACCCCGTCGGGCCGACTCAATATTGCTGATGACAAACCGCAGATTATACAGAGAAATTGTGGGGTGGAAGAGGTTTCTCTTGTAAATTTTTCTTTCAGTGAGATCAGCTGTTCAGCTGCCTTTTCAACCTGGTTGAAGCCGACTTTTATTTCAACCAGTCCCCATCTTCCGTCAGGAAGTTCTAAAACAGCATCGACTTCATTTTCTTTCTCATCATGATAATGAAAAACTTTTGCACCTATTGCAGAGGCATACACTCTCAAATCATGGATGCATAGAGCTTCAAACAAGTAGCCGAATGTGTTCAAATCATTTTTCAAGGTTTCTTTTGTTGCATTGATAGCTGCTGCTGCCAGAGATGGATCAGCGAAGTGTCTCTTGGGACTTTTCAGCGCTTTTACAGAGGAACGGAGTTTGTTTTCAAATGATGGTTGATCTTCGGTAAGAAAAAGACGTGAAAAACAATCCAGATAATCAGAAATCGAATCCACCGAAACTGTATTTCTGTCTTCACTGAACTCTTCAATATCTTTCTGTAGAGATTTTCTGCTTGTCATATTACTTTCAGCTCTACCCAACGCTCTTAAGACTGCTTTGACCTTGCGCTTGTCTCTTCTGATTCCATCCAACATCTGCATGTCGTTAGGGATATTCTCCAGATAATCTCCGGTCACCTCAAGCGCATCTTCCAGACTCAAATTCTGTACTCCGGGCCATCCTCCACGGAGAACATATTCAATTAATGTATCCAGATGAACCTGAGGAACCGGTGTGTTCTTTATATTGCCATTGAACAGGTCCATAATGCTGACATCCCCTGTAGATTTTCCCATTTCATACAGAGACATTGTTCTCATTGTTATTTTTCCGATTCTTCCTGTTCCTCCGTGAAGTATCCCCTTAAGAACAGGAGTTGAGGATTCTGTGAGGATAAACTGCCCTTTTCTGCCTGTTTCATCTACTTTATAACGTACAGCATCCCATATAGGAGGGACTGTCTGCCATTCATCGATTAGTTTGGGTTGCTCTCCTTCCAGAACTAGAGCTGGATCCAATTCCGCCAGCATCCTGTTTTTGAAATTACCGGCAGAATCTCCAAGGAAAGAAGCTGAAGAAGAATGATTTCTGCTTGTCCATGTTTTTCCCGACCATTTCGGACCTTCAATACAGACTGCCCCATAAATCCTCAGAAGCCTATCGATGCTGCTGTCAATAATTCTTTCCATATACCCATCCGGTGTAAGCATTTGTCTTTTCCTAATTAAACTTATTGAAATAATATTAGTGTTGTCTGCTCTCGAATTCAAGATAAATCTGTGTTTTTCGACGATTCCAATCCTTATTTTTCTACAATTCTAAACCTTGATTTTCGACAGATATATCCAACAATGATAGAACTTGTAGAATATTTAGATAATCAAATATTTTTTTATATCTTTTTTTCTCACTTATTTGGTAAACTGCTGAAAGGTTTAAATAAAAGAGAGGAAAACATGTCAGATTCATTTGATTACAGTGTCGTTGACTCTGCCTTGGAAAAGTGCGGGGAAAAAGAGAGCTCGATAATCGCTGTATTGCAATTAATTCAGGAACATTATCATTATCTTCCCGAGGAGATTTTCCCGTACCTTGCGAAAAAGCTCAAGATGAGCGAGGCTCGTATTTTCTCCGTTGCAACATTCTACGAGAATTTTTCGCTTGAGAAGAAGGGAAAGTATGTCATCAAGTTCTGCGACGGCACAGCATGCCATGTGCGCGGATCCATTCCTATCCTCGAGAGAGTCAGAAGCGAACTCGGGGTGAGCGAGAAAAAGAAGACAACTGAAGACCAGCTCTTCACAATTGAAACGGTATCGTGTCTGGGGGCATGCGGCCTAGCGCCCGTAATGACGCTCAACGATGAAGTTCATCCGGCGATGACACCTGATAAAGCCATGGAGATTATCTATTCTCTTAAAGTTAAGGAGGGAAGCAGATGAATGCACTGAAGAACAGGAAAGCACTGATAAAGCTACGTGAAGACCTCAAGAGCGGATATATAAATCAGACAAGAAAGATAATAGTATGCGGTGGTACGGGTTGTGTTGCAGGCGGCTCGTTGAAAATCTATGACACTCTTAAAACCCTACTTGAAGAAAACGGCCTCTACGTTGCACTTACCCTTGAGAAGGAACCTCATGATAATGAAGTGGGCCTCAAGAAAAGTGGATGCCACGGTTTCTGTGAAATGGGACCACTTGTAAGAATCGAGCCCGAGGGATATCTCTACACTAAGGTGACTGTCGAGGATTGCGCCGAGATTGTCGAGAAGACAATTCTCAAGGGCGAGTGCATCGAGCGCCTGAGCTATAAAATCAACGGTCAGATTTACCGTAAGCAGGAGGAGATTCCCTTCTATCATCAGCAGAGCAGAGTTGTCCTGGAGCACTGCGGGCGTATTGATGCCGACAGTATTTACGAGTATATAGCAATCGGAGGCTATGAAGCTTTAGAAAAGGCCCTTTTCGATATGACGGGAGATGAGATTGTAAATGAAATTTCTAAATCCATTCTCCGTGGCCGTGGAGGCGGAGGTTTCCCGACAGGAAAGAAGTGGGAGCAGGTTAAAAGAGCTAAGGGCGAAAAGAAATACGTTGTCTGTAACGGAGACGAAGGAGACCCGGGAGCATTCATGGATCGTTCCATCATGGAAGGCGACCCCCACAGGATGCTGGAAGGCATGATGATTGCAGGTCGTGCAGTCGGAGCTGAAGAGGGCTATATCTACGTCAGGGCTGAATACCCGCTGGCTGTAAAGAGACTCGAGAGGGCAATAAACGAGGCCATGGAAATCGGAATACTTGGCGAGAATATTCTCGGAAGCGGCTTTAACTTTGTCATTCACATTGCAAAGGGTGCTGGAGCATTCGTATGTGGAGAGGGCTCAGCGTTGACGGCTTCAATTGAAGGTAAGAGAGGATTTCCGCGCGTTAAACCTCCACGTACAACAGAGCACGGTCTTTTCAACTCTCCGACAGTACTCAATAACGTCGAGACATTTGCTACAGTATCACAGATAATTCTCAAAGGTGCCGAATGGTATCTGACAATAGGGACGGCAAATAGTCCGGGGACAAAGGCATTTGCACTCACGGGTAACATTACCAACACCGGGCTCATTGAAGTTCCGATGGGTACGACGCTGAGAAAGATTATCTTCGATATCGGCGGCGGTATGAGAGGCGGTGCTGAGTTCAAGGCCGTCCAGATCGGCGGACCGTCGGGAGCCTGCCTTACAAAGGACCATCTAGATCTGCCTCTGGACTTCGATAACTTAAAGAAAATCGGGGCTATGATAGGCTCGGGCGGCCTTGTTGTCATGGACAGCCATACATGTATGGTGGAAGTTGCACGCTTCTTCATGCACTTTACACAGTCCGAGAGCTGCGGTAAGTGTGTACCATGCCGTGAAGGCACAAAGAGAATGCTTGAAATTCTTGAGCGTATCGTTGACGGCAACGGACAGGAAGGAGATATAGAACTCTTAGAGGAATTGAGTGACACAATATCGAATACGGCTCTATGCGGTTTGGGTAAGAGTGCCCCAAATCCTGTTGTAAGTACCATTCGTAACTTCAGGGATGAGTATATAGCACATGTTCACGATAAGAGATGTCCCGCGGGGCAGTGTCAGAAGCTCAAGAGGATATATATCGACCCGCTTATGTGTAAGGGTTGTTCGGCTTGTTCGCGTAAGTGTCCTGTCGGCGCTATCAGCGGCATTACAAAACAGCCTTTCGTCCTCGATTTGAAGAAGTGCATAAGGTGCGGAACATGTATCGAGACATGTAAGTTCGGCGCAGTAAAGGAGGCTTGAAGATGACAGAATCAGGATATATGTATATAGACGGCGTACCTGTAGCTATAAACGGCGAGAAGAATATGCTTCAGGTAATAAGAAAGACGGGCGTCAAGCTTCCGACATTCTGCTATCACAGCGACCTTTCGATATACGGCGCATGCAGAATGTGCATGGTTGAGGACGAGAAGGGTGCGCTTTATACAGCATGTTCCACCCCTCCCAGGGCTGGAATGAGTATTAAAACAAATACCCAGAGATTGAGAAAGTATCGTAAGAATATTCTCGAGCTCCTATTAGCCAATCACTGCAGGGATTGCACAACATGTGTCAACAACAAACAGTGTAAGCTTCAGGATTTGGCTGTGAGGTTCAATATCGACGGCGTGAGGTTTCCCAACCGTGCAGAGACAGAACGTGTTACAAATTCCTCGTCATGTATTGTCTTTGATTCGGGTAAGTGTATCCTTTGTGGCGACTGTGTCAGAACATGCCATGAAGTCCAGAATGTGGGTGCGATTGACTTTGCCTACCGCGGTAGCAAGATGGTTATATCAACAGCATTCGGTAAGAGCCTGAGCGAGACAGATTGTGTAGGTTGCGGCCAGTGTGCTGTTGCATGCCCCACAGGCGCAATAATGACGCCAAGTGACATATCCCGTGTATGGGAGGCAATCGAGGACAAGAACACAAAGACAGTTGTCCAGGTTGCTCCGGCAGTGCGTGTTGCTCTCGGTAACATGGGTGATATTAAAGAAGGAAAGGATGTTTCACCTCTTATCTTCTCAGCCCTCAGAAAGATGGGCTTTGATGAGGTCTACGATACCTCCTTCGGTGCCGATATTACAGTAGTTGAAGAGAGCAGGGAGCTGTTGGAGAGGCTCAAGGAGAAGAAAAACCTTCCGATTATAACATCATGCTGCCCAGGATGGATTCAATATTGCGAAAAGAGACACCCTGAGCTTTTGGATAACCTTTCTACATGCCGCTCACCTATGCAGATGTTTGCGTCCGTAATAAAAGAAGAGAGGAAGGAAGAAGGTAAAAAGCTTTTCTCTGTTGCAATCATGCCTTGTACCGCTAAAAAATTCGAGGCCGAGAGAGAAGAATTCAGAAATAAAGCGGGAGAAGCCAATGTCGACGCAATCATCACAACCGAGGAGCTGACCCATATGCTTAAGGAAGCGGGGATAATACTGGGCGAGATAGACCCCGAGCCGGTGGATCATCCGTATGATTATTCTTCAGGTGCCGGCGTTATCTTCGGCGTCACCGGTGGTGTAACGGAGGCAGTATTGAGAGCAGTCGTTGCTGATAAGTCCCGTTCATCCCTGATGAAGATAGCAGATGTCGGAGAGAGGGGACTCGAGGGAATAAAGACTTTCGAACTCAGCACAGAAGACGGAGTTAACATCCGTGTCGGTGTTGCATCAGGCTTGAAGAATGCCGAGAGCTTAATCGAGAGACTTGAAGGCGGTGAGAAGTTTGATGTCATTGAAATCATGGCATGTCCGGGAGGCTGTGTCTCCGGAGGCGGCCAGCCGTTTGTACATCTAGATGTAAGAAATGAAAGAGGAAAAGGCCTTTATGATACAGATAGAATGCTGAGCATAAGGCACTCTGAGGAGAATCCGAGCGTGAATGCTCTCTACGAGAGACTTCTGAGTGGGCGTGAACACGAACTGCTGCACGTCAAGTACAAGAAGAAATAAATCCAGGGCCGGTGCTGAGAAGTGCCGGCTTATTTTCTGTGCCCTGCGGGGAGAGAGTCCTCTACGGGTAGACCGGAGGAGAAATTCTAAACCGTCAGCTGAGAGCAGGGGCGGGGCAGTAATACCAGACCTGGAGAGAATCAAATCTAGGGAAGAGCTTTCATCTGGTGCATCCTTTGTTAAGGAAGAATCCGCAAGCTACGGTCAAACCATTACCTCCGGCTTAAATGTGAGATATAATCTCATTGGCAAGCTTGTAGAAGAGACTGGACTTACCCGAAAGGCAGTTGTTCATATTCTGAAGGGCATTCAGCCGAGCGTGTTTAATCAGTTCAATGACAACTCGGAGGAGTTCATTATCAAGACCTCATCGCTAATCAATGCTGAAAAGGCAACGGCAATCATTAAACATATTACCTATGATGTCATATTTGACCATTATGGTACGGATGTCTTTACCGACCCGACCATAAAAGTACGCCTTGGAGTGAATGCTATTGAGGCAAAGAAGCATCTGTACGACCACAGTGTATACGATTCAACAAATGAGCAGAAGTTTGCCACAGAGCTGGATGCGAATACCGAAGTTGCAGTATATGTGAAGCTCTCGGACGGATTCTATATCTCTACACCGGTGGGGCACTATAACCCTGACTGGGCGATTGCGTTCTATATAGGTACGGTAAAGCATATCTATTTTGTTGCAGAGACCAAAGGTCCTATGAATTCGATGCAGCTACGGCTCATTGAAGAGTCGAAGAGCTACTGCGCCAGAGAACACTTCAAGACAATCAGTAATGGTGAGGTGGTCTATGACGTTGTGGACAGCTATCAGAGCCAGTTGGACTTGGTGACGAAGTAAGAAAGAGAGACGATATGATGACTGAAGTAGAATAGTAAAATGCTGTACGGCATATTTTATTCTCTAAAACTTGAGCCTATGAGAAATGTTTTATTCTGTTGCAGAGATAGGAAAATAGCGTTTTTCATTTGTATAATTCTATCCTAAATAAGAGAATGCAGAACAAAACTTAAAAAATTAAAAATTTTTGGAAAAATTGGTTTACATTCTTTTTCAATCTGAGTATATTCTCTGTCAGAAATCGAAAAATGATAATCGTTCGGTTTCAGTAACCTCCTTTTGTTCCCCACGTATGGTTTCCTCCTTTTTGCCATGTGGGGTTTTTTTATTGCCTTTTTTCGACTATCTTATTCATACGGGAGGAATGAATGACAAGTTTTGTTTTATGCGGGACGGGCTGGAGAAGTCTCTTCTTTGTCCGTATTGCTTCGGCCTTGAAGGATGAGTTTAGAATCTCCTCTGTCTATACACACCGCAGCGATAAAATTCCGGAGGTTGAAAAGGAAGGAATCAAGGTATACCTTTCGCTTGACGAAGCGCTTTCCCTCGGGCACGACGGCGTTATTGTCGCCGGCGGAGAAAACGGCTTTTACCCACTTTTGAAAGAACTTGAAAAAAAGGGAGAGACAATTTTAAGTGAAACAACCTTCTCGTCCCTCAGCTCGGAAGAAATGGTCGATGTGTCAAATATTAAGGGATATACCCTCGAGCAATATTGGCATACACCTCTCTATGCTTCGGTTAAGGCAGTGCTCCCGAAAATCGGAAAGATAGACAGCGTATATCTATCGGCACTCCATAACCATCATGCAGCATCAATTATGCGGCTTTTATTCCCCTCTCTTGAAATCAAGGAAGTAAGGCGCCTTCTCGATTCTACAGCAAGGTGCATCAAGACAGGTAGCCGTAAGGGAATGGAGAGAGAGGGTGAGTGGGAGGAATACTCAAGAAAGATTACATCTGTTCTTTTCAAAACGGGAGAGACATTCATAACGGATTTCTCATCCAACCAATACCACAGCTACATCATACCCTCCCGTATCGAAATAAGGGGAGAAAGGGGCTGTATAACAGAAAAGGGTGTCACATATATAGATAACGAGGGCTATCCAGTGAGGGATGACTTTGTCTTCTATCGTGAAGAAACGAAGCTCAATCACACCCCGACACTCTCTCATGTGACAGCCGGGGGAGAGGTGGTTTTTAAAAATGAATTCTACCCTGAATCTTTTTCCGACGATGAGATAGCAATTGCATCGATGATGAGGGAATTCTCCCACGGCAGACTGGAATATTCAATTAAAGACGGCGTTGAGGACGCAAGGATAGGAAATCTTTTTTAAGAGGATAGAAAAATGGAAAGCACATACACCTACGACTATGTACCTTATTATATTGTCAGAAACTGGGCTGATAAGGCCGGCAAGGTAAAATACAATGCGGCATTTGAGAGTGTAATTTATACTTCAGATGCCAGAGAGATGTATCTTGAGAATTTGACAAACAACCACAGCCTCGATGCTGAGGGCTCTGACTATTTTACGTATGCTCCATTAGTTGAAGCTGTTCTCAAACTCTCCAGAGGCGATAGTACTCCTTTCAGGGGGAATCTTTTTGAAATTGCAACTTTTTTGATGTTCTGCTATTACACAGATCCAGTAGGCTATGGCTGCCTTTCGTCCATTATGTTGGAAGAACTGTTGCGGGTTGAAGACCTTTCCAGTATTTCAAAAGAAGAAAGAGAGGTAATTGCAGATAGAGCAAAGGAGAGACTTCGGGAAACAAGAGATGTCGAAAAACTATTAAAGGCGCAGGGAGAGGCATTCATGATGGCACCATATATCATGGACCTTAAGCCTGTTGTTGTTGAAGCAGGTTCTCCGATGGGCTTTTTCTTATCGGCATCTCCTCTTTTCTTTGGCAATCCTTATAACAAATATGCCTTCAACGATATTCCGGAGCCGTATTCAAGGCGGGGAGCAGTTTTCTTTATGCCGCTCTCTCCTAGGTTTGCCATCTGCCTTTATGACGGCGATATCTACAAGGTGAATAAGACTGAGGGAAGGGTATTTCTCACAGAGGAAGATACTTCTCTCATCAATAGCTATACAATCAACGCCGCAGATGATGTATGTTTTACATGCAGCGAAGAGGAGTATATGAGCTTTAAGGAGAAGAACTTCAAGGGACTCTATGAAGTTAATTCCTTTAATCCATCATTCTTGAAGGTGAAGAATAAGCTACCTGAGGATAAGGATGCTAAAAGAGAAATCGTGGAGCTTATGACAAGCTATGATAACGACGCATTAGGGCGCATGGAAGAACCAAAGGTAATCACCCAAGAGTTCCATCAGAAGCGTATGAAATATCTCTATTCAATTTTGGGCTCAATCACAAATCCTGTGTGATTCTGTTTGACTTGTCATTCCTGACATAGGTTCTTCTACTTGCATCCATAATC
>CAVFNE010000004.1:0-31392 GCA_963623755.1 Muribaculaceae bacterium
CTCGTACTCGGCTTGGGAAGCCGGTGCACTACCACTGTGCTAACACCGCGTTAATAGAAGAATAACTCAAAAACGATAAGAAGTGAAGTAGGGGAGAGCCTCATTTTACAGGATGGTAATCTTTTAGGAAACAAATGTACTCTTCCTCTGATGTTTTCCGGAAATAGTCGACACCAAAAGGCTAAGCGTTTTTTAGAAATATTTCGTCATAGAGTACTCTCAGACTTTTGAGAAAAAAGAACCCCTCACATTGCTGCAAGGGGAAAATAGCTCTGCCTTTGATTACTCGTATGAGAGTGCCTGGATAGGATCAAGCGACGATGCTTTTGCTGCCGGATACCATCCGAAGAATATTCCGACTGCCGAGGAGAAGACAAGGGAAAGTACCATCGAAATGAGAGAGAGCTGGAGAGAGTACGACAATGCTGACGCAACGATGTAGCTCACCAAAACTCCAAAAATGATTCCGAATATACCTCCGAAGACGGAGAGTACGACTGCCTCAACAAGGAATTGGTGCCTGATTGTCTTCGGTGTAGCACCGAGAGCTTTTCTGATTCCAATCTCCTTCGTCCTTTCAACAACCGTTACAAGCATGATGTTCATAATTCCTATACCACCAACTACGAGCGATATAGCGGCAATTGCCGAGAGGAACGTTGTCAGAGTTTCCATAATCGAGTTTGCCATATCTACAAACTCCTGCGCTGTAGAGACCATATAATCGTTTGATGATGCAATTCCAGACATATATTCCTTGATTCCTGATGAAACATCTGTTGCTGAGTATCCATCGGCAACAAGGAAATAGTAACTCGATACGCTGTTCACTCTTTTTATGTTCTGCGAGTAGGTATAGTATGGTATGTAGATGTTGCTGTTTGTATCGGTAGTACTCGACTCTGATGTATCTTCAAGAACAGCCACAACTCTGTAAGATTTGGATTGTGTTCTGAAAATAGATACATAGTTTCCCAGTGCATCTCCTCCTGGAAACAAATCCTGGGCAACATCGTAGCCTAAGACTACAACGCGGTCACGCTCCATATTATCTTCCTTCGTGAAGAATGCACCGTCCATAATTTCCAGCTTCTGCATCTCTCCATAGGAAGATGACACACCGTAAACACTTACAGATTTTGATTCCTGATTATGTCTTACAACAGCAGACCCTGCAGTACCGATTGAGATGTCTTCAATTCCATCTACCGTATCCTGTATTGTGTAGGCAAGGTCTTCGTCAAAGACGGTACTTTCAGTCATGTTTCTAAGGGTTACGAGGTCCATTCCAGAGAGATTCATATCACTATTGATAGAGCTCTTGACGCTTTCACCAAGCGTCATGATGGCAACAACGGAGCCCACACCTATGACGATTCCAAGCAGTGAGAGAAAGGTTCTCATCTTACTTGTAACCATACTTTTGAATGCTAGTTTAAAGTTCTCGAGTAACATCTTCTTCCACTATCCTTCCGTCACGTATAAAAATCTGCTCGGGGCACTGCAGCCCCAGCTTCCTGTCGTGCGTGACAAATACAATTGTACGACCTTCCTCATGCAATTCCTGGAAAAGTCCCATAACTTCACGTCCTGTTTTTTGGTCGAGGGCACCTGTCGGCTCATCGGCAAGGAGAATGTCTGGGTCATTGACGAGTGCACGTGCTATTGCGACCCTCTGCTTCTGACCGCCAGATAACTCACTCGGGAGGTGTTTCATTCTGTCCTTGAGGCCAACTTTCTCGAGCATTGCCTCGGCTTTTTCCCTTCTTTCCTTATGAGGAACAAGAGAGTAGACCATCGGCGTCATGACATTCTCGAGAGCTGTAAGTTTACCCAGTAGATTGAACTGCTGGAAGATGAAGCCTATCTTCTGGTTTCTGAGAAAGGCAAGCTCATCTTCTTCCATTCCGTTTGTCAACTCTCCTCCGATTGTAATGTAACCGCTTGTCGGAGTGTCGAGACACCCGATAAGATTCATCAGGGTCGACTTACCACTTCCTGACGGGCCCATTATGGCCGTGAAGGAGCCTCTCTCTATTTTTAGAGAGACATCTTCAAGTGCCTTAACAAGGTATTCACCCACAAGGTAGTAGCGTCTGACATTAACTAGTTCTATTACGCTCGAACCCATCAGAATCCTCCGAAGGAAAATCCTTCACTGGTGTTTTTTGCCTGATAAACTATGACATCACCTTCGCTGAGCCCTGAAAGTACCTGGCTGTATCCTTCTCCGAGGTAGGTAACGGTTACAACTTTACTTTCTGTAGATCCATCAGCTTTTTTAACTTTGACGCTTGTTACTCCTCCACGTGCTGTAGTTACGGCAGTAGATGGGATGAGAAGAAGCTCCACATCCTGCTCGAGGTCGATTGAACCTGAGAATGTGAACCCTGTTCTCAAGCCTGAGGGCGGGTTATCGATTGTCATTTCGACATCAACGACACCCATACCCTGGGTTGTGTACCTTCCTTCCATCGGTATATATGAAACATAAGCGCTTACGTTCTGTCCCGGAATAGAGTCGAATGAGAGGGTAGCGGTCTGCCCTTCCTCGATGTACTGCATATCAATTTCATCAATCTCGACTGTTGTTTTGAGCTTGGAGACATCAATTACTGTGATGACTGTCTTACCGGCTGTTACGTAGTCGTTCACGCTGATGCTGACATCAGATACGATGCCGTCGAAGTTTGCAGTCAGCGTTGTATAGGAGAGATTCTCCTCTGCGTTTGTCTTCTTGAGCTCCAACGATTCAAGCTGACTGAGGGAACCTGTAATCTTTGCTTCTGCAATCTGATCCTCAATCGTCTTGAGTTCATACTTCTGATTGGAGTCATCGATTGTCGCAAGTACCTGTCCCTTTGTGACAGTGTCGCCGACCTTTACGAATACCCCTGTAACAGCACCGGCAGCGCGGAAGTTTGCCTCCTGCTTCTCGTAGGCAACAACATTACCCGAAACTTCTATCGATTTGACGTAGTTTGTCCTTGTGACATTATATTCTATGGTATTGTTTGCATTCTGGAGAGCTGCTATTTGAGCATCGCTGTCCTTCTTCATCTTCAAAAACCAGAAGAGAACGATTGCAACAATAAATATGACTACAAGCCAGCCGATGAGGCTCTTGATTCTCTTTCTTCTCTTTCTTGCAGCCTGTGCCTGGCGCAATTTCTGTTCCTGTCTCTCGCTTTCACTTAAAACAACTTCTTCTTTTTCGTCCATCATTTTTCTTATCCTTATTAATTATAATGCAAAGATTGCCAGGTCACGCTCGAGTGACAGGCCCTCGATTATTGTAATTGTGTAGTCAGTCTTGCTCTTTGCGTAACTGATTTCAGCGCCCTTGAGATTCTCTTCTGTCTCAAGTCCCAAGTCATAAAGAGCTTGGGTATTATCGAGAAGGAGCTTCTGATATTCCATTTCATTTTCAGCTTCCTTGAGTTTTGTGTTCCAGTTTATGATTTCAAGGGCATAGCTGTTAGCATCCATCTCGTAGTTAGTTAAAGCAGAGATGTAGTTGTTTGCTGCCACTTGTGAATTGATGAGAGCTTTATTCACAGTTTTATCTGAATCTGACGTGTTATTATTCCAGCTTCCCGATATAGTAACTGTAGGAGTTGTATCGCCGTCTGTAGTTATATCTAAACCGGGAGTAACTGAAACATCCCAGTTCGTTGCTTTGTATGTTGCAGATCCACTTAACGAGTATGTCTTACTGACTTCAGAATAATCTGCTGAGAGCGTAGCTCTGAGAGTGGAAACATTGGCTTCAGAGAGTGCTTTCCGGTATGACTCTTCGCTGCTCTCTGCACTCAAGGATGCCAGGAGCACGGAGGTGTTTCCGTTTTCATAGGTAGTGAGGGAAAGTGTGGGTGCTGTCAGGTCATCCAGCCCATCCCAATCAAGGCCTGTAAGGTTCTTATATTGAGCAAGTAGTTGGGAGTATTGTTCCTCTGCGGCTTTGAGGGAACTCTTGAGGGAGTTGAGACTGTTGAGTGTGCTTATATATGTACTCGAGCCTTCAGAGTACGACTTGAGTGTTACAAGTTTATCATAAGCTTTCTGCTGTCTCTCGACATTGAATCGTGAAGACTCGAGACTACTTTCACTACTCAAAATTGATTTAATTGTATTGAGGACATTCTGTTCGAATTTAAGTTCGTTTTCTTTGTTCGAACGCTCTGTACTATATTTTTGTGACGTATAGTTCAAATCTTCCGATTTATCTGTTGAATAGGATGCAAAATCGAATGTATGGCTCACTCCGAGTCCTGCTGTGAATTTTGTTTCTCCCGACTTATACATAGTTGTAAGTGATGTCCTTCCTGTGAATGTAGTGTTGCCGTCATTTGGAAGTGTGACAGATACCTTGGAGAGGTTGATGTTAATTCCGTTGAGATCCTCATTATCGGCATTAAGAAGAGGATTTACCAAGCCACTGACACTCACCGTAACCTTGTCGTCTTTCTCGAGGTCGGAAAGAGAGATAAGGTCAACCTGGTAGTTGAGTGCATAGTTCTGATAGGAAATGCTGTTTTCCTTTGCGCTCTCGAGTATCTCATCAAGAGTCGATGCACCGACTGACAATAGTACAGCTGTCATCAACAAAAAAATAGTTATCAAGTTTTTTTTCATAGCCGTTATTATTCCTGTTTTAAATATTTAGGTAAATATCAAGTCATGTAAAAACATTAAATGTTCATACTTGTGACGGATTTTATCCATATCCCCGTATTTTTCATGTGTTTTCTTATAAGAGGCTAATCACTCTTTGGCGACACACATATAAAATCTTCTCCTTACCTTGGTACATACGTGTAAAAATCTAATTTGTTAGACATGTGTGATGATACTCTTTTACTCCGAAGAGAGGAACAAGCTCATCACATTCAAATGGTACTCTTTCTTCAATTGCTTTTAACAATTATTTCGGAATCGGTATCTTTTAAGGAGAAATTGGTAGTACTTACAGATCACGGGCCAATCTTGAATTTGCCACTCTATTGAACTCTCTCCACATTTATGGTAATTGTTTCAACATGGAATTCGGCTCAATATCTTTTTTGTGGATTTTTCTTCCACTGTCCATCGCGGCTTTTTATTCTGCCTTGTTCCTCTCTCATAATAATAACAAGGTTTTAAATGTAGTCATGGCCCTGTTAAGCTCAGTTTTCTACATTTATGGGGGGGGGTAATTTCTTATATTAGAATAATTTGTGTTATTCTAATTGCTTTTCTTTTTGCTCTTTGGATTGATTGTTTTCAAGGCTTGGATCCTGTTTTTAGGAAGAGCAGAAAAGGGGTTTTCATCGCCTCTATAGTGACAATTGTTCTAATACTCTGCTACTACAAATATCTGGGCATGGCAAAGTCTCTTTGCTCTGTACTCAAATCAAGCACATCAATTAACGACTTAATCGTCACTTTCTTGAAACACGACAGCGTGGGTACCTTCCCGCTAGCCATATCATTCATAACATTTCAATGTATCTCATATCTTACAGATGTTTATAAGAAGGAAATTGCCGTAGAAAAGGACTTCCTCTTCTTCATGCTATACAACTTGATGTTCTTCAAATTGGTACAGGGACCGATTATGAAGTTTGAATCCATCAAGCAGAGGGAAAAATCTTTCTGCTGCTCGATAGACGATTTTTCGTATGGAGTCTCGCGTTTCTGTTACGGCTTGGCAAAGAAGGTCCTTATAGCCGATACTCTGGCTCAGATTGTAAACAAGGTATGGCTCATGGATGCAAAAGAGGCAGGTACATTTGTTTTATGGACGGGTTTGATTCTCTACACTCTTCAAATCTATTACGATTTTTCCGGTTATTCAGATATGGCAGTGGCCTTGGGACGGATGTTCGGCTATAAAGTGATTGAAAACTTCAACTATCCCTATACATCTCTCTCTGTCCAGGAGTTCTGGAGAAGGTGGCACATATCACTTTCATTGTGGTTTAAAGAGTATATCTATATTCCACTCGGCGGAAACAGAAAGGGGATATGGCGCACATTATTCAACCTTCTTGTAGTCTTCTTCATTACGGGAATATGGCATGGAGCGGGGCTAAATTATATTGTTTGGGGGTTGTATTTTGCCTTTTTCAGCATTATAGAGAGGCTTTTTATGGGTAAAATACTCAAGAAGAACCCGATTAAGATAATCAATTGGATTTATACAATGCTGGTGGTTATGATCGGCTGGGTGCTTTTTCATTCTCCGAATCTCTATGATGCACTACGTTATTTCAAGTATCTATTTGTATTCAGAAAACCCGTTGATGCACTTGATGTAATCAGTTCTTTCAACATGAATGTTGTCATTATGGCTCTGTCCGGAATCCTATTAATCGGATGGCTTCAAAGAAGGTTGGAAAAGCTTATGAAAAATCACAGCCAAAGTGTTGTGATACGCTTTGTATCCATTATTTTTCAAGCTCTTCTACTCGGTCTTTCGATATGTATGCTGGTCAACGGGTCGTATAACCCCTCAATCTACGCCAACTTCTAAGAGGTTTATATGTCAAGAAAAATAATATCATATCTCTCTATATTGCTTTTCATTTCCATACTTGTCCTTCCGACGCTGATATGGGTTAGTCATGGAAAGAAAATGGAAGAAAGCAAGCTGGACGAGAAGAGAAAACTCAATGACTTTCCTCAAATCAGGATTGGGTTTTTCTCTGAATTTGATCTTTGGTATAACGACCATACGCCATACCGAAGTAGAATCATTGAGGAGTATAATGCCTTCAATCAGAAGTTGAGTAAGATCTACACCAAAAGCCTAAGTCCTATCATATCTACAGCATTTGCTCCTTCATGGTTTGATAAAACATCCGGTGCTGTTTATACAATCCCTGTCATTGAAAATGGTGCCATCTACGGACTAGATGACTGGCTTTTCTATGCTGGAGATGACAGTATAGGCTACTATGAAGGCACTAATATCCTCACGACGGAAGAAATGAAGGCCTTATCAGATAAGTACTCATCCCTTGATGATAAGTGTAGAGAGAAGGGTATTGATCTCATTTATGCTGTCCCTCCGAATAAGGAGCAGGTTTTTCCTGAGTATATGCCGTCATACAATGTAGTGACAGAATACAAACGCGAGGAGGTCATCGAGGATTATATAAAGGCGGCAGGTAGGGTGCACTATATATACCTCTTAGATGAAATGATCAGCGTTAAATCAAAGTACGCGCCTTACTACAAAGAGGATACACATTGGAACAGTGTAGGTGCTTTCATGGGGGTGATGGCGATATATAAAGAGCTCGGCTATCCCTATCTTTTAATCTATGATGTGGATGTTGCTATTACTAAGAAAACCGGAGGCGATTTATCCTCCATGTGCGGCTATATAACAGAGTATGATGACTACATAGTTGGATATAAGAGTGAAATCACATATGAGGTTGAAGCCTACGATGATGTTGAAAAGTTCACGAGTACAAACAGGAACGGGAAAACATGCGTAATTATCTCCGACTCTTTCCGCGTGGCATCTAAAGGTTTTATTGCAAAAGATTATGAATGGACTTATGTCTGTCATAGAGCTAATTTCAATGAAATGATGGTAGAGGCGGTAGCAAATCTGAAAGAGGGTGATTTAATCTTGATTATGGCTGTTGAAAGATATGATAGTTCGAATTCATCCGTGACAGAGCTTGTCGCAGCGGCTCTAGAATAAGCAATTTCAATTGACTATGAATGGAATGGTTTTTCTCTTTTATAAATCGGAGCTTAGTTTTATCATCAAGCCATGGATGCTTTTAAGATTAATGGTGTAATTAAGAATTATGACTGGGGAACGGAAGATTACCTTTATTCCCTCGTTGGTGGTGAAAAGAATAAAAAACAGGCTGAATATTGGATGGGAACCCATCCCTCTGGGGAGGCGGAAACCATAAGCGGCGTGAAATTGAGCAACGCAATCGGCCATAGACTTCCATTTCTTTTCAAGGTCTTGAGTATTGCTTCTCCATTATCTCTTCAATGCCACCCCGATAAAAAACAGGCAGAAGACGGCTGGAAGAGGGAAGAAGAGCAGAGGGCAAAGGGAGAGCCGTATAATTACCAGGATGACAATGAAAAGGCCGAAATCCTCTCTGCCGTCACTCCCGTTACGGCACTATGCGGATTTAAAGATTTTCCAGATATTGTCCCATCACTTAAAAGAGCAATTCCTCTTTCATATGAGAAGTATCTTTCTTCCTATTCCTCAATCAAAGAAATATTTCTTTCTCTTTTCTCTTATGAGAGAAAAGTGAAGGATGAGATACTTAGTGAACTTGAGAGTTATATTTCATCTTCACCCGAATCTCTCCGGGATGGCGAATGGCTTACTGAGCGGGGTATTATCAAAGAGACACTCGTTAAGTATCCCGGAGATATCGGATCGGTCTTTCCTTTGATGATGAATATTGTGCGCCTCAAGCCTTTTGATGCGATCTATCTAAAACCCGATACCCTTCACGCTTATCTCAAAGGTAACGGCATTGAACTCATGACGGCTTCAGACAATGTGCTGAGGGGAGGTCTTACCCCCAAACGTGTCGATATCAAAGAGCTGGAGAGAATAATGTACTTCGGCCCGACAGAGAGAGAGACTGTAAAGGAGAAAGAAGAAGACGGGGTGATGTGGTATCTGAGTCCCAGTCCCGATTTCAGACTCGGCGTAGTAAGAAATAAAGCTGTTGTAGAATTGGATAATGACTCAATTGTTCTTTCTCTCGGGAGAAGTGTAATCAAATGCAACTCAAAAGTAGTTATTCTTGAGAAGGGTGAATGTGCTTTTCTACTGGGGGATGGAAAGAATGTGGAGTTTGAAAGTGATTCTTCTCTTTACATAGCAACTTCCTGGCGGTCTTAGAATGGAATATGTTGCAATAGACTTTGAGACTGCGTCCGCCCTCCGCGACTCTGCATGCTCAATCGGCCTTGTTCTCTTCGACAGTGAAGGTAATGAGAGAGATTCCTACTATTCCCTCATCAGACCTCCTGTTCTCCGGTTTGACGATGTATGTACGTCCATTCATCACCTGTGTGCGGAGGAAATTCAGCATAGCCCGTCGTTTAATGAGATATGGCCGGATGTATCTTCGTTTATCGCCCATCGCCCTCTTGTTGCCCATAATGCCCAGTTCGATATGTGCGTATTGGCCCACACCCTCCACTCGTGGGGACTTGAGTGTCCATCCTACGAATATTATTGTACGCTTTCCCTGTCGCGTAAGCTCTGGAAGGGAAAGAGCAGTTATTCTCTCATAAGCCTAGCCGGGGAACTCGGATGGGTATATGACGCCCATAACGCACTGGCCGATGCATCTGCCTGCGGACGCTTATTTTCGCGCCTCTGCGGAGATGTGCTTCTCTCTGACAATATGACGCGCTCTTTCTTCTCCCGTATCTACAAGAAGGGAGAGAAACACCGCTTTCCCGAAAAACTCAAAGCTGTTGAAGATTAAGCCTTTTCAAAGAGCTTGAACTTTATGCCTACAAGTGGCCAGAGATAGATTTCCCAGAAGACAAAAAGCACATAGCAAAGTGTTTTAAAGAGCCTATGCATGACTGTTATACTTCCGATTCCTAATAGTGTTATTGCGGCCCCGAGAGCAAGACTAAAGAAATAGCAGAGAATTATCTTAAGCCATCCTTCCTGCTTTTTGAATGAAACATACTTTTTTTCAAGGTATGAGGCTAGAGCAACAGCACCCCAGCATGAGAAAGCAGTGGCAATATCTTTGTAGAGCGTCGAATCGAGAACGCCCTTATCTATAAGAATGCTGATTACAAAAGACAGAGCAATCATCACCGGCGAGATGATAGTTGCTATTCTTCTCATCTTTACTTCGTCATCGTAAAGAGAGAGAAATGAAGAGTAGAGAAAAGAGAGCCCGAAGCCGATTGCAATGCCGAAAAGAATATCGAGCGGCCAATGAACAGCGAGATATATTCTCGAAAGTGGAATTAATGTCATAAGAATAACAGATATTATCCTTACAGCCCTGTTTTTGAATGCCTTATAAATCGAGCCGTATAAAACTCCTGCTGTCGTCGAGTGGCCGGAGGGAAAGGAGTATCCCGTTGCAGTGCTTTTTCTGAGGGGGATAATTTCTCCCGGGTACTTAACCCACGGCCGTGGAATACGAAATATGACTTTGAGCGTGTTATTGACGACAGTTCCCGTCATGGCGGTGGAAAGGAGTGCAAAGCCTTTTTTCTTATCTATCGCATAATATATAAAGGTAAGGATAAGAATCAGTGCTCCGCCTTCACCGAAGAAGGTAATCACCTCTGCTACTGTTGATAGGAAGGGAACTCTTAAGTTCTGGAAGAAAAGCATTACAGGTTTTTCCAGTGCAAGAATTGAATCAAACATTATTATCTCCTATTTCTTCATAACCGCTTTTGAGTAAAAGCGATGTAATTATGAACATGATGCCGAGTGAGATAGAGAACGTAAAATGACCTTCAATATTAAGTGCGTCCGTTCTAGCATCCGGCGATAGATAAAGAATTAAAAACGAGAGTGCGTAGGTCACTATCGGGACAA
The DNA here is from genome assembly GCA_963623755.1 of Muribaculaceae bacterium. GTDB lineage: Bacteria > Spirochaetota > Spirochaetia > Sphaerochaetales > Sphaerochaetaceae > Ornithospirochaeta. The sequence continues at coordinate 10,565 of CAVFNE010000004.1, forward strand.
TAATACAATAGAGAGCAAGATGAAAGAGGTTTTCCGCCCCTTTTAATGTAAACGGCGTCGAGCTCTCAAGAGATAGGATAAAGTACTTTTCAGCTTTAGAGCTCACAATAATCTCTCCGATAAGACAAATAATCACACTTGTAAGTAAGGGATATACAGCATTCGGCGAACATCCATATTCAGAGAGGACTTTTTTTATTCTTTCTCCAGGCCCTCCTATGAGATAAACATAAACTATAGATATCAAAGAAGAAGCTGCGGCTAGAGCACTCAGAAGAAAGAAAATACGGCTTAGTATTTTTCCTGCTTTATTAAGTTTTTCAATTTTGTCATTTGTCGTTTTCATCGCATCAATCATAAGTGATGGAAAGGTGAGTGTAAACATTGCTTTTTCCCTATAGATATTGACGAAGATGGTGAAGAGGACGATTATGTTGTTGACGATAAGCAGAAAAGTGTAAAAAACAATAATGCTAATTTGTTGTAATTTAAGTAAATAATATGTGATTATTACTATTTCTCAATAAAATCTGTTAAATTTTCTGTAAAATTGTTGAATAAAAATACATAAAACTGTATATTGCTATCCAAGATTTTATATCTATTAGGAGTCTATTTATTATGAAGAAGTTTCTCGCTTTAATGTTGGTTACTTTTGCTCTCGCTTCATTATGTTTTGCAGGTGGAAGCACTGAAAGCGCAAGTAGCGAAATCAAAATCGGATTTATCGGACCATTAACAGGTGACTATGCAAACTACGGCACACTCTGTAAGCAGGCAGTCGAGATGGCTATCGAGGAGCAGAATGCTAAGGGCGGAATCAACGGCATGACAGTCAAACTCATTGCAGAAGACAGCGAAGGTGATTCACAGAAGGCACTTGCAGCTATGGAAAAGCTCAGCTCATCAGATAAGGTCTGTGCAATTGTTGGATCAATTCTCACAGGAGAGACTTTCTCGGTTGCAGAAAGAGCACAGCAGGAGGGAATCGTTATGATTACCCCGAGTGCGTCACATAAAGATATCACACTTACAGGTGACTATATCTACAGAACAACTCCGTCAGACGGTCTTCAGGGTGTTGTCGCAGGTAAGTACTTCTCCCAGATTCTCGGCTACAAGAAGCTTGCTGTTCTCTATGCAAAGAACGACTACAGCCAGGGCCTTTATGAGAGTATGTCTGAATCCTTCGAGGCAGAAGGCGGCGTGATTGTTGCAACAGAGACATTCATGGTCGGCGACAAGGATTTCAAGACACAGCTTACAAACCTCAAGAATACAGATGCTGAAGCTATCTATATTCCTGACTACACAGCTGAAATGGCACAGATCCTCGAGCAGGCAGCACAGCTTAAGGTTGAAAAGCCTTTCCTCTCGGGTGACGGCTTCCTGAGCGAAGAAATCTATACTCTTGCCGGTCAATACACAGACGGTGTCATCTACACAGCAAGTGCTCAGGTTGAAGAGAGCTCTGCGGCAAAGGATTTCAAAGAGAAATATGCTCAAAAGTATGGTATTGGACCTGACAGCTTTGCAACCAACTCTTACGATGCAACAAACATTCTTATGTCTGTCATTGCCAAGGTTGGAACAGACAGAAAGGCTATCAAGGAAGGCATGAAAGAAGTTAAGGACTTTGTTGGTGTCAACGGTGTGATTAACTTCGACGAGAATGGAGACCTTGTTGCTTATCAGGGAATCTACAAAGTTGACGGCAGCACACCGGTTTATCAGGGTGCCTACCAGGTTGTCGACGGCAAGATTGTCAAAGTTGAATAAATAATCTCAAGAGCGGGAAGGGCACCGTGATGCGGTGCTTTTTCCGTTGATAGCTTTTCAAGTTAATTATTATTGGAGGAGATAATGGGATCGGTCAGTACATTTTTCCAGCATCTCATGAACGGCCTGACATTGGGTGGTGTCTATGCTTTGATAGCACTCGGATACACTATGGTGTACGGCATTCTGAAGTTTATTAATTTCGCCCATGGCGATATCATGATGGTAGGGGCATATATAGGGCTATTTGTCTTCGATGCTCTGCGTGGCTCCACACCACTTGGTGTATGGTGGCTTATTGCCTTCTTTATTGCAATGCTGGTATCGATGGTAGCATGCGCTGTATTGGGTATGGTTATAGAACGTGTTGCTTATAAGCCTCTCAGAAAGGGCTCGAGGCTGGCACCGCTTCTCTCTGCTATCGGAATCTCATTTATCCTCTCCAACGGCTGTGCATGGATGTTCGGAACACACTCGCGTAAGTTCGAGTATCCTTTCGACAACACAGCACTTTCCGTATTAGGTGTTGTAATTACACCTCACCAGATAATGGTTCTCGTCGTCGCTGTGGTAATGATGATTATTCTTAAGATTTTCATCGACAAGACGAAGATGGGAAAGGCCATGAGAGCAACCGCACTCGATGGTGATACGGCTAAACTCATGGGAATCAATTCCGACATGATTATTTCTCTTACATTCGGAATCGGGAGCGCACTTGCAGCCTGTGGTGGTATATTAATTGCCCTTGACTACAAGGTTTATGCGACAATGGGAACGATGATGGGGCTTAAAGCCTTCGTTGCCGCAGTTGTCGGTGGAATTGGAAATATAACAGGCGCAATGCTGGGAGGATTTTTACTAGGTATCCTCGAGACTTTCGGGGTCGCTTTACTCGGCATCCCTCAGGGCTTCAAGGATGCAATTGCGTTTGCTGTTCTTATTCTCATACTTCTCTTCAAGCCTGAAGGCTTACTCGGAAAAGTAGAAAAGGAGAAGGTCTGATGTTGAATTTCTTTCTTCTCATTTTAATATATACATGTATTTATGCTTTCATGTCCCTGGGACAGAACCTCATCACCGGTTATACGGGAATGCTCTCCCTATGTGGTGCCGGCTTCTTTGCTGTCGGGAGCTACACAACAGCAGTCCTCACCACAAAGCTGGGCTGGTCATTCTGGGCATCCATTCCTGTTGCAGCACTTCTGTGTGCACTTCTTGGTGTCCTCATAGGGCTGCCGACACTTCGCTTGAAGGGTGACTACCTTGCAATTGCAACATTGGGCTTTGCCGAGATTGTCCGCACCGTCATCAATAACTGGGACAGCCTTACAAACGGCCCTATGGGTATTCAGCGTATTCCTATTATCACGCTCTTCGGCAACCAAATCAGTCCTTATAACAAGTGGGCATTTCTTTTATTGGAGATAATCCTTCTTGTAATATGTTACCTCTTACTCGAGCGTCTTGCGTCCTCGAGAATGGGACGTGCTCTCGAGGCAATCAGGGAAGATGAGATAGCATCCTCTTCTCTCGGCATAAACGTAACAAAGTATAAGGTTGTGTCCTTTGCCCTTGGTGCTGCAGTAACTGGCCTTGCGGGATGCTTACAAGCTGAGTTTGTCCTCTCGGTTTCTCCGGGAACCTATGTATTCATGGTATCTATCATGGTGCTTTGTACTGTTGTCCTGGGTGGTATGGGAAATTTCAAGGCAGTAGTTCTTGGTGCCTTCATCATACAGTTCATATCTTATTTCCCACAGCTTACGGGTCTCTCGAATGTGATCCCTGCACAGGCAAAGCAGATTATCTTCGGCCTCATACTTGTTGTTATGATGATTTACAGACCTCAGGGAATACTTGGGCGTAAGAAGAGAAATAACTCATCCTTCGAAAAGGCTTATTACAAGGGGGTTGAGAAATGAGTTTACTTGAAACAAAAGCACTCACAAGGGAATTTGGTGGAGTTGTAGCTGTCAACAGGGTTGATTTCACTGTTGAGAAGAATATGATTACCGGCCTCATCGGTCCTAACGGGGCAGGTAAGACCACGCTCTTTAACAACATCACCGGACTCGATACTCCTACAAGCGGCAGCGTTACATTTGACGGAAAGGATATAACAGGACTCCAGGCATCTAAAATCTGCCGCTTAGGGATTGCACGAACTTTTCAGAACATAAGGCTCTTCAAAAACCTAAGTGTCATAGACAATGTAATGGTGGGACGCCATTCTCTCACAGGAAAGGGTAATAACCGTACTCTCCAGGCCCTCTTTTCATACTTCAATGCAGAGAAGGAGAATAAAACGCTCTACGCCGAGGCTATGAAGTGGCTTGAGTTCTTCGGCCTTGAGGGCCTACGTAATGAAGAGGCAGCAAACCTTCCTTACGGCTACCAGAGAGAACTTGAGATTGCACGTGCACTTGCGACCGAGCCCAAGCTTTTGTTCCTTGATGAACCTGCAGCCGGTATGAACCCACAGGAAACAGAAAGCCTTATGGAGACCATAAGGAGAATAAGGGACTTAGGAATTACAGTTGTCTTAATCGAGCACGATATGAAGCTGGTCATGAATATCTGCGATAATATCACAGTACTCAATTACGGCGTTAAGATTGCCAACGGCACTCCGGGGGAAATCCAGAGTGACAGTAAGGTAATTGAAGCATACCTCGGTAGTGGTGACGATGATGAGGAGGATGAGTGATGACAGATAAACAAATATTGAAACTCGACGACGTGGCTGTCAGCTACGGCAACATCAAAGCACTCAAGGGTGTCTCCATGTCTGTCAGGGAAGGTGAGATGATTGCCCTCATCGGTGCAAACGGTGCTGGGAAGAGTACTCTTTTAAAGGCAATTGTCGGCCAGGAGATGCTTGAAAGGGGATCTGTATATTTTGACGGAGAGCTGTTATATTCTGTTAAGGACAAACACTATCATGGAATTGCAACATATAATGTTGTAAAGAAGGGGATTGCCCTTGTCCCAGAAGGAAGAAGAGTCTTTGCCGACCTCACAGTTGAAGAGAATCTCGATATGGGAGCATTTCTCCTTAAGGATGAGTCATCAATCAAAAGAAAGAAGGAAGAGATGTATGCTTTCTTCCCCATTCTCGGGGAAAGACGAAAGCAGAAGTCCCGCTCTCTCTCAGGGGGAGAGCAGCAGATGCTCGCTGTTGCACGTGCACTCATGATTAGCCCCAGACTCTTACTTCTCGATGAACCGGGACTGGGACTGGCGCCACTCATCGTCCAGGAAATCTTCAATAAGCTTAAACTCATCAACAAGGAAGACAGGGTTACAGTCTTTGTTGTCGAGCAGAACGCTAGACTTGCCCTTAAGAGCAGTGATGACGGCTACGTTATGGAAAACGGATTGGTTGTCCTCCATGATGATTCAAAGGCTTTATTGAATAACTCGAAGGTCAGAGAAGCGTACCTCGGCGAATAATTATATTTGCTTATCGGGGCCCCTTTGAGATATTATTGAAGAGAGGAGTCTAAAATAATGATTATTGAAAGAAGAATGACTAAGAATCCTGTGACATGTTCTCCTGATATGTCCATACAGGATGCATCTGATCTTATAAAGAAGGAACATGTACACCGTCTTCCCGTTCTCGATAAAACAGGAAAGCTCGTAGGGGTTATATCTGAAAAGGATATTCTCAAGGCAGCCCCCAGCCCAGCCAGCACGCTCAGCGCTTATGAGACAAACTATCTCTTGAGTAAGCTTACTGTGAAGAAGATTATGTCCCGTAATCCTGTGACAATTTCAAAAGACACTCCTGTCGAGGATGCTGCAATGCTGATGATCGACCAGGATCTTTCCTGCCTTCCTGTTTTGGAAGAAGGAAAACTTGTCGGGATAGTCAGTAAGTCCGACCTCTTTAAAATGCTTGTCGAGTCTTTCGGCGCGAGAGTGAGTGGGACAACCCTTACTTTCCTTGTTCAGGATAGGAAGGGGATTCTTGCTGAGATTATGGGTAAAATAAATGAGAAGCAGCTTGACCTTGTTACATGCTCCTGTTTTGCAGGAACAGAGGTTGGAAACAGATTTATCTATATCAAAGTTGCTGGTGTCAAAGCAAGCGAATTGGTTGATATCGTAAAGCCGTATGCTATCGAAGTTATGGATGTTAAGGAGGCACTATGAAAAAGGCTTTTGTTTTAATATCTGCAGTGCTTTTGCTTGCATCCTGTGTTTCTACCGACATTATTGTCGATTCCGATCCTCTTCCATGCTATGCCGACTGGTCGTGGCTCAAGAGTATAAAGAATGTTATCTATGTCAATCTTGATGCAAATGCTACTACCGGATATGAATGGAACGCTTACATTGAAGGGGAGAGCATAGTCGAGAGGAAGAGCGCTTATATTGCACCTGAGGATACCGATGGAATGGTCGGAGTTCCGGGAGAATGGGAGGCTGAATTTACAGCTCTCGAGGATGGAGAAAGCACAATTACGTTTGTCTACTCCCGCCCATGGGATTCGAGTGATGTGGCAGAAACAATAGTTATTTCTGTCACTGTCGAAGACGGTGTGATTACAGATGTTACAGAATTATAATCAGGTTATCAAAGATGATTGAGGGCGGGCTTTGGTTCCGCCTTTTTTATAGCGTTAACCCCTCTTTATCATTGTTCCCACAGCGGTGCAGGAACATGACAAAGTATATAGGAAAAATTCCAAGTTTTTTAATGGTGTTCTACGACATTATTCTGACACCTTGATAATTCTTGCTCCTGTTTTTAGTGCTTTAAAATTATTTTCATTTCTTGACTCTGCTGTTTTACGACATTGCTTATTCCCTATCCATAATCAGAATGGTGGATAACGGAGGTTTTATGAACCTAGAAGGTAAAAGTGTTGTTGTCACCGGCGCAAGTTCCGGCATGGGAAAGGCTATTGTTACGCTCTTTGCCAAGGAGGGTGCTGATGTTGTTGCTGTTGCGAGAAGAAAGGAAAGGCTTGAGGAGCTTCAATCCTCTTTGAAGGATGCTCCGGGAAGAGTTGTAATCATGGTTGGTGATGTCTCTAAAAAGGAAGACAACGAAAGAATGATTGAATCGGCCGTAAAGGAATATGGAAAGTTCGATGTTCTCGTAAACAATGCCGGTGTCATGGATGATATGGGGCCAGTGGGAGATCTCAGCGATGAGAAGTACAACCAGGTAATGGGAATCAACGTATATGGTCCTATGTGTGCAATGCGTAAGGCTGTAGAGGTTTTCAAGGCGCAGGGAAACGGCGGTAATATCATAAATGTTGCTTCAATCGGCGCAATGAGAACAGCTGCAGGGGCTGCATATGTTGCATCAAAAGCGGCACTTGTTGCTTTGACTAAGAATACAGCTTTCATGTATATCCCTGACAAAATCAGGTGTAATGCAATTGCGCCCGGTGCAATCATGACTGAAATATCGTCCTCGATGGGAGTTCCGAATATGGCAGGTTATGAGAGGACAAAGCTTGTTATGGCAACTATGCCGGGGGCCGGAGAGGCTGTGGATATTGCACAAGCTACACTCTTTCTTGCCTCTGACGATTCAAGGTTCGTCAACGGCGATGTTCTTGTAGTCGACGGGGGATGGCTCGCAGGTTGATTTATTAAGAGGGGCTCCCGCATTTTAAGGGAGCTCTGATAGTTTAAGGTATCAATATTGAAAGAGGGAAGAGTATGTACGTTTTGCTTCCTCTATATAGCCTCTGATATCACCTGAGGAATCCTCTTCTTGATTTTTCTCGAGCCACAATGCAATAGAGTCGATAAGATCCGACAGGCCCGAGAGAGATGTGTATTGTGGTGAAATTTCAGCTAGATATAGTATTTCTAATGGGGTGAAAGCATCATCTATTAAAGCTTTTGTAATTTCGCTGATGTTTTTTCTGACGGCCTTGATGAGTTTTTCAACCCCTACTTCATAGTAGTAGGCATCGCTGGAGTTAAGTTCAAGGTTCCTGATTATCTTCTTGATATTTACAATTTCATCCATACTTCTATTTTTATTCTTTACCCATATTTTGAAAAGATGATACTGCATACAAAAAATGGTATGTTTATGCAATTTCTATGCATCAATCTAATTGACAAAAGATGGCTGAAAGACTAATCTAACTCAAATTTTTATTTGGAGATTAGGTATGAAGAAATTACTCTCTATTGGTCTTGTCTTATTGCTTTCACTTTCTCTTTTTGCCGGCGGTTCGACCGAGAAGGCTAAATATAATGTAGGTATATGTCAACTCGTTCAGCACCCCGCGCTCGACAGTGCTACCCAGGGTTTTAAGGATGCACTTGTGAGCATTCTCGGTTCGGATGTATCTATCGATGAGCAGAATGCAAGTGGCGAGGCAGTCAACTGCGCAACAATCATCAACGGTTTTGTTGCATCAAATGTTGACTTAATTCTTGCTAATGCAACAGCTCCTCTTCAGGCTGCAGCATCTGCGACAAGCACAATTCCTATCCTCGGAACATCTGTAACAGATTATGCCTCTGCTCTTGAAATCGATTCTTGGACTGGAACAGTCGGTACTAACGTTTCCGGTACCTCCGACCTTGCTCCTCTCAACGAGCAGGCTTTGATGGTCAAAGAGCTCTTCCCTGATGCAGAGACAGTTGCTCTCTTCTATTGTTCGGCAGAGGCTAACAGCGTTTATCAGGTTGAGACAATCAAGTCATATCTTGAGGACTTGGGATACGAGACAAAGATGTATTCCTTCACAGATACAAACGATTGTGCTTCCGTTGCAGCTAAGGCAACAGAGTGCGATGTTATTTACATCCCGACAGACAACACATGTGCTTCCAACACAGAGGCTATTGCCAATGTTGTAATTCCTGCTAAGACTCCTGTCGTTGCTGGCGAAGAGGGAATCTGCTCAGGCTGCGGTGTTGCTACTCTTTCAATTTCCTACTATGACCTCGGATATAGAACAGGTGAAATGGCAGCAAAGATTCTCACGGGAGAAGCTGACGTATCGAAGATGCCGGTTGAGTATGCACCACAGGTGACAAAGAAATACAATGCAACTGTATGCGGACTTCTGGGAATTACTCCTCCTGAAGGTTACGAAGCAATCTAAGAGGAAAGGGAATATATGCTATCATTGGTTAATGCCCTTCCCGGGGCGGTATCACAGGGACTTATCTGGGGTATTATGGCCCTCGGGGTATACATTACATTCCGCATTCTCGATATGGCAGATATGACAGTAGACGGCTCGCTTGCAACAGGCGGAGCTGTCTGTGTCATGTTAATACGTAGTGGAGTAAACCCTATTCTTGCGCTTCTTGCCTCAGCTCTAGTGGGAGCTGTGACGGGACTTGTTACAGCACTTCTCAACACCAAGTGTGGTATTCCTGCAATACTCAGCGGAATTCTCAGTCAACTTGCACTCTATTCGGTAAACCTCAGGATCATGGGAGGTAAGTCCAACCAGCCTGTATCTGTCGATAAGTACAACCTTCTTGTCTCACAGCGGTATGTAAGATCACTTTCTTTCGAGAATCCGATTTTTTTCATTGTAATATTGCTGACACTTCTCATCGCCTTCATGTATTGGTTCTTCGGTACAGAAAAGGGATGCTCTATACGTGCAACGGGCGCAAACAAGAATATGGCACGTGCACAGGGCATCAACCCCGATAACGATATTATGCTCGGCCTTATGCTTTCCAACGCTCTTGTGGCACTATGCGGGGCACTTGTTGCTCAATATCAGGGGTCGAGTGATGTTAATATGGGGCGTGGTGCCATCGTAATAGGACTAGCAGCAATCGTTATAGGAGAAGGAGTCTTCGGTAAGATAAAGCACAACTTCGCGTTCACTTTAATCTTTGTTGTCCTTGGTGCCGTTGTCTACTACATCGTCATCCAGATAACCCTCCTCTTCGGTCTCAATACAAATGACCTCAAGCTTATCACAGCTGTGATAGTCGCTCTCTTCCTTGCTCTTCCGTATTGGAAGAACAAAGTGAAGGACAAGAAGAGTCACAAGGAGAACGGCCATGCTTGAAATAAAGAACATATCAAAGACATTCAATAAGGGCACAATAAATGCCAAGGTTGCTCTCGATAATCTTTCTCTTACCCTCAATGACGGTGATTTTGTAACTGTTATCGGAGGTAACGGGGCAGGTAAGTCCACTCTCATGAATGCAATTGCCGGCGTTTTCATTGTCGACAGCGGCTCGATAGTATCGAACGGAAAAGACATAACCTCACTTCCTGACTACAAGAGAGCGTTGATGCTCGGTCGTGTTTTCCAGGACCCGATGATGGGAACGACAGCCAATATGCTTATAGAAGAAAATATGGCCCTCGCTTACCGCAGGGGGCAGAAGAGAGGCCTCAGGTGGGGTATAAGCAGAGAAGAGAGGGAAATCTACTACAATGCCCTTAAAACCCTAGAGCTTGGGCTTGAAGACAGAATGACAGTTAAGGTCGGGCTTCTATCAGGAGGACAGCGTCAGGCATTGACACTTTTGATGGCAACACTTAAAAAGCCTGAAGTCTTACTCCTAGACGAGCACACTGCTGCCCTTGACCCGAAGACTGCAGAGAAGGTTCTAACTCTTTCTGATAGGATTGTCGAAGAGAACAACCTCACAACAATGATGGTCACACATAACATGAGAGATGCAATAAGCCACGGAAACAGGCTTATCATGATGGACAGGGGCCGTATCGTAGTTGACGTAAAGGGGGATGAGAAGAAGAAACTAACAGTTCCCGATCTCATGGCCCTCTTCAGTGAAAAGAGCGGCTCAACTGAAGCTAACGACCAGATGCTTCTATCAAAATAATTAATGACGGGGACAGATTGTCTTTCTGTCCCTCTTTTTCTTCTTAACTGTTATAATCTATTTAATGGACGAAAAAACAACTTTACTTAAAGATATTCTATCATCTTTCATAACTCATACGGCGATTGAGCTTCCGCTTGATGTCAAAAAGAGGCTTTCCGAGATGGAGAGAAATGAAAAGGAAAGTCTCCCGAGGGCCCTTTACGGCGCGATTGATGAGAACCAGAGGGATGCTTACTCCCTCTCCAGACCTTCCTGCCAGGATACGGGGATAGTGCAATATTGGATAAAGTGCGGTGCGCTCTTTCCATATATAAATAACCTTGAAAAGGCATTGACCGAGGCCGTAAGGGAAGCTACGGTCAAAACCCCATTAAGGCCGAATGCCGTTATTCCATTTGAAGAGAAGAATACAGAAAATAACATAGGAGAAGGTTCTCCGTACTTCTTCTGGGATATTATACCATCATCTGATGAGTGCGTGATATATGTTTACCTTGCAGGAGGCGGATGTTCATTGCCGGGAAGAGCGAGGGTATTCACGCCCAGCATCGGCTATGAAGCTATGGTAGACTACATAGTCGACGAGACAGTCACCTTTGGCCCCAACGCATGCCCGCCATTGTATATAGGCGTTGGTATCGGCTCAACATGTGAGATTGCGTCTCTTAATGCAAAGAAAGCTTTGATGAGAGAAGTGGGGACATATAATCCCTCTCCAAAGATTAAGGCGATGGAGGAAGCTCTTTTCAGAGAGATAAATAGAATAGGAATAGGTGTACAGGGCCTAGGAGGAGAGGAATCACTCATCGGCGTCAACATCGAATGCACTGTGCGTCACCCGGCAACCTTTGCCTTAGCCGTCAGTTACGGCTGCTGGTCATTCAGACGCTCGAAAATATGCATAAAGAGGGACCTCTCCTATTCATCCCCCACTCATCCAGATTTCAAGGTGACACTATGATAGAAACAAAAGAAGGTAAAACCATACTCACCACACCTATAACGAGGGAGGACATATCATCATTGAAAATTGGTGATGTTATCTACATAAATGGAACAATAATGACCGGGCGCGACAGCGTACATGCGAGGGTGTGTAAATCTAATCTTAATTTTCCCACTACTCTCGAGAATGGGGTAATCTACCACGCCGGCCCGATTGCAAAGAAGAATGATGATGGCTCCTTTTTAATTGTTGCCGCAGGTCCTACTACAAGTATGAGAATGGAAGATATGGAATCTACCTTCATAGAAAAAACAGGCGTGAGGGTGATAGTCGGTAAGGGCGGAATGGGAAATAAGACAAGGCAGGCATGCTCGCTCTACGGTGCAATACATACTGTCTTTCCCTCGGGCTGCGCAGTGACGGCAGCAGAGAGAATAAAAGGCGTCAAAGCACACTATTGGGACGAACTAACGATGTCGGAGATGGTGTGGGTTCTCGGCGTAGAGCTCTTCGGCCCTCTTGTAGTCACAATCGATACTGAAGGCAATAACCTCTTTCAAGAGAGGATGGCATTAATTGACAAAAGGAGTATCGAGGCAAAGAATAACCTGTATAAGAGTGTGAAAGAGATACTCAATTACCGTTGAGTCTTTATCTTTATTGCTGTCTTATGTGCAGCCTCCATGAGGATTTCTTTTGTAATACCTTTACTTCCTTTTCTGATTGCCAGCGACCTGCTTTCGTTGATAATAGTCTCGATAGCTGCTGCACTGAGGCCGTTAAAGAGATCCGCGAGAGTCGCGCTCGAGAGAGAATCAAGTAGTGGAGTAGACTTCAGATAGAGAGTCACGAGTTCCTCTCTCGCTTTTGCGTCAGGATTCGGGATTGTGAACTTCAAATCAAATCTCCCCGGTCTTACGAGTGCCGGATCAAGGGACTCGAATGAGTTAGTCGCAGCTATTACGATGATTTTCGATGTGCTCTCAAAGCCGTCGAGTTCGTTAAGAAGAGTTGTGAGGATACGGTTGTTTTCCTTGTCGATACCGCTGCCACTGTATGAGCGTTTTTCCCCGATTGAATCAAACTCATCAATAAAGATTATGCATGGCCTGTTTCGTCTCGCCTTATTGAAGAGTAGTTTTACTTTGAAAGGCCCCAAACCCATGAGGGCAGCCTGGAAATCTGCACCTTTGGCAGCAATGAAAGAAATGTTGCACTCTTCTGCGAGAGCTCTGGCAAAGAGAGTTTTACCGTTTCCGGGAGGACCCTCCAAGAGAATTCCTTTAACAGGTCTGAGGGATTTATCGTTTTCCATAGCGTGGATGGATGCAAGAATTTCCTCTTTGACTTCATCCATTGCGACAATATCCTTAAACGTCACTCCTGTATGTCTTACGACACGGAAGGTCTTTGTCGAGTAGGAGAAAAGCTTATAGAAAGCAAAGCCGAATATACACAAAAAGACTATATCTACAATGATGTTTGAAACTTTATCGAAGGTGTCTTCCTCTGCAACTTTAACATCTGTGTTCTCCAGAAGCAGTTCTTCCTTAAGTGTCGGGGAGGAAGGGTTTTGTGTTGAGTAGGTCTTATCTGATGAGGTTGTTTTATATGTTATTCTATCGCTGTAAAGCGTTGCTGAAGTGACAATGCCTTGCTTTCTGTCTTCGACGAAAGTTGTATATGGAACCTTTGTCTCTGTTAAAACTGGGTAGAGATTGTAAGCGCCGATGGCGATAAGTAGGGCTGTGACTATTAGGATAATTTTCTTTTTCATAACAGTGACAATGATAGCTGAAAGAGAGAGAGAACATAAAGAGAAGATACGCACTAATGGTGTACGTTATTCTCGTCTTTATCGGTTTTTGGAAAAAAAGGGTAATTTTCCGTGACAAATCTATTTCTTGCCTTATTTAAGGATTGTCCATTATCATTTTGGAAGAAAAAAGGAGTGAATATGTTCGATATAGAAAAGCTTATTAAAGAGATGACAATAGAGGAGAAGGCGTCGCTTTGTTCAGGACTCGATAATTGGAGAACAAAGGGAGTGGAGAGACTGGCCCTCGAACCTGTTAAAGTTGCAGACGGCCCGAGCGGCATGAGAGTTGAGGACAAAAACGGAGGAAGCCTTTCGTCAACATGCTACCCCACAGGGTCGGCACTCGCCTCAACCTTTAACCCCAGGCTGGCACATAAGCTTGGTAATGCTCTCGGCCTTGAAGCACGAAGCGCAGGGCTGAGTACTCTTCTTGGACCTGCTGTCAATATAAAGCGTACTCCTAGATGCGGCCGTAACTTCGAATATCTCTCGGAAGACCCACTTCTATGTGGAAAAATTGCAAGCGAATACTCAATAGGTGTCCAGGAGAAGAATGTAGGGGTATCACCAAAGCACTTCGCATGCAACAACCAGGAATATATGAGGATGAGTACATCTGTAGGCGTCAGTTTAAGGGCGATGAGAGAAATATATTTCCCGCCATTCGAGATGATTGTGAAAAAAGCAAAACCCTGGACAATAATGTGCTCATACAACAGAATAAACGGCGTCTATTCCTCAAGAAACAAATGGCTCTTGAGTGACGTTCTGAGAGCCGAGTGGGGATTTGATGGAATTGTCATGACAGACTGGGGGGCGGTATCTGAGCGTGTTGAGTCACTTAAGGCCGGGTGCGAACTCGAGATGCCGTCTTCCCATGGCGTCAGGGACAAAGAGATTGTTGAGGCTGTTAGAAATAAAAGCCTTGACGAAAGCATTCTTGACGAGAGTGTAAGAAGACTACTTAAGTGGATAAGTAAAGCCTATGACAATAAAAAACTCACCTATGACAAGGAGGAGCACCACCGCCTTGCTGTAGACATAGCAATAGAGGGTGCTGTCCTTTTGAAGAACGAGGATGATATACTTCCTCTCAATAAAAACGAAGAAGTCATAATAGTCGGGCCTTCAGCAGATAAGCCCCGCTTCCAAGGGGGAGGCTCGAGTAAGGTTAACCCCTACAGGGTTTCAACTCCTCTTGAAGAGATAAGTAAATATGCCTCCATTACTTACCTCAAGGGATGGCAGGACGATGGCGTAACAGCTTCTTCCGAACTCGAGAAAAAAGCCCTTGATGCAATTAAAGGTAAAAAGAATGTTGTGATATTTTCATCCCTTCCTGATTCATTCGAATCCGAAGGCTTTGACAGACATAACCTTTCCCTTCCCCGCTGTCAGCTGGATTTCATCGATAAAGCGCTTGATATAAACAACAACACTATAATTGTACTATTTAACGGCAGTGCAATAACGATGCCATTTAAGGATAAAGCAAAGGCAATTCTTGAGATGAATCTTCCCGGAGAGGGCATAGGAGAAGCCGTGGGTGAGATTTTATTCGGCACAAGTGAGCCCTCTGGAAGACTTAGTGAGACATATCCCAAGAGAGAGGAAGATACCCCTTCTTATCTCTTTTATCCGGGGGACGGAAGAGAGACAATCTATGGGGAGGATATTTTTGTAGGCTACCGCTACTACGACACAAAAAAGATGGATGTCCTGTTTCCGTTCGGACATGGACTGGGCTATACAACATTCGAGCTTTCGGCCATCAGAATTGGAAAGAATGAAAAAGAGAGAGTGGTAACAGTAAGACTCAAGAATACAGGAAAGAGGAAAGGAAAGACTGTCGTCCAGCTCTACGTAGGAAAAGAGAAATCAGATAAGATGAGGCCGAGCCATGAGCTCAGGGCATTTGAGAAGGTTGAACTCGAGAGCGGGGAAGAGAGGGATATTACATTCACTCTCACAGATCGTGATTTCTCCTATTGGGAGGAGAGAATACACTCCTGGTATGTAGAGAGCGGCACGTATACAATCGGCGTTGGATTCTCCTCGAGGGATATATCGCTCACATCAAGCGTTGAACTCTCCTCCGATCCTCTTCCTCTTATAGTCGATGAGGCAACAACTATAAGAGAAGTCATAAAGTCGGGTAAATTCGATGCCCTCGGAGAAGAAGGTAAAAACCTTATTAAGCACCTCGACGGAACTGACGTCAACGTAGTCTTGAAGGGCGAAGCGGCAGAGGGGATGGTGATGGGATGCCCGATACACTGTATCTATTCCTACTCCGATGCTGAAGAAGGCACTCAGGAGAGAATAGAGGAAGCATTGAGAAAGAGTTAATTATCATCAATTATCGTGTGTATAGAAGAACCCTGTGTAGCCGCGGTAGTTCAGCGTCATCTCTTCACTGTCACCAGTTGTGTTGAAGGTCTTAGCGTGAAGGACAGGGTATTCTATGCCGTCGATTGTGAACTCTATATGAAATTCCATATGTGTGTCGTATTTCATGACAATTCCCTTCACGGATAATGTAGTTTCAATCGTCTCATTGATTCCACTTCCATCCGATTTGTAGAAGTTGGTGCTGAAGGCAAGATTCGATATGTCGATTGAGTATTTTGTTCTTACTATTCCCGAAGAGCCGAAATCTTCGATTCTGCTGATGTTATTCCCTATTGCCCTGTATTTGTCATCGCCGAGGTGGATGGTTGTTCCTGTATTACTGAGGTTTACTTTTTCTCCTTTTATGGTTATATAGTCTCCATCCATCTTTGCGTTTGCGACGATAGTTCTGATTACATCGCCTGCACTTTTGTTATCTTCAACGTTGAAAATAGTAGCAATATCTTTTTCACCGTTCATCATCTTCTTGAGAGAGTCGGAGACAAAGTTTGAGATTATATGATATAAGCAGTCTGCCTCATTGATGATTTGACTCTGGACTTGTTTGTCGTATTTTGATGAGTCTTTTTCCGCATTGGTGAAATTCGCCGGCCAGTAGACTGCCTTCAGCGTGAATGAGGATGTTACTTCCTTTGAGAAGTCATAGGGCTCGTTATTTTCCGTCACCCACCACATAAAGCCACGCGTTGAGCTTTTATCCGGGCTCTTGGGCTCGATTACCTTTTCGTTCTCTTTTATATATTGCTTCTGTGGTGTGTACGTTCCTCCGTCGGAGTCGAATGTGATGGTATATAGAGGAGTATATACAGCCTTCAGTGTTATATCTGACGTGAGAGGTGTGGAGAAATTATATGCACTGCCGTCAAGCGTCCAGGATGAGAATACGGCATCGCTTTTAGTCGGGCTTTTCGGCTCTTCGACACATTCTCCGTCTTTTACAAACTTTTCACTTACAGTTCCCTGTCCTCCATTACTATCGAATATCACCTTATGGTAGGAGGAGGACGGGTTATTGTTTTCACATGAAATGAAGACTAGAAGGAGTACTGGGATTATCAGTAAGGATATGTTCTTTTTCATTCTTTATTCCTCGCAATATACTTTGTAGAAGGTCAAACCGTCGTATTCATACTTGAGTTGGGTCTTGCCGTTGGATAGTGTAGACTTTGTTACCGTCAGAGTCGGGTAGGTTTTTCCTTCTGAAGAGAAGTGAGCTGTTGTAACTATCTTCCCGTCACTCTCTGTTTTGATTGTTCCGTCGATGTCGAAGGATGCGCTCTCTGCTCCGAGAGAAGAGCTCTTGTCTCTTAAAGCATAGCTAGCTTTAAGTTTCATGCCTTGACATTTGACGAGGAGCGTGTTGTTGTCACTGCTCTTACTTGACTTATTTTTACTTATATCTATCCCATCGAGAATAGGCTCTATTACATAGGTTGTTTGGTTATCCTTATTAAATGAATATTTATTGCCCCCACTGAGTATGTAGAGACCCATGTTGTCATCAATCTGGAAGAGCGCGCTGAGAAGTGAGTATGTAAGGTAGGGAAGAACCGAATCACCTTCTTTGAAAGCCCTTTCGTTTGAAGTTGTTCCAGCCATAAAATTAGTGCACTTCGACAGATTATCTGTGATGTTGTTTATGCACACAGCCTCGAGTATCTTTTTGTATTCGGCCTCTGGCCAATAAGTCGCCTTGAGTGTGATGTTTTCTGTCACCGGAGTTGAGAAATCATAGGGTATGCCGTTGAGTGTCCACTCCTTGAAGAGTTTGTAGCCGGAAGGAGAGGACGGAGCTCTGAGAGGCTTACTTACTTCTGTTCCTGATAGAACCTCGCATATAACTGCTCTTTCTCCGTTTACACTATCAAACGTTATTGTTGGAAAATATTCTTTTATTCCATATTCCTTTCCATCTTTAGTAAGAATAATAGTTCTTGCTCTCAGGCCATCTTTTACAGTATTTGTTTCTTTATATTCGATGTCGTTGCCATTTATGACAAATTTCATTGATGAAGAGCCGTCAGCCTTTTCAACTATCTTTATTTTGTTGATTAAAATTGTCTCCTCACTTCCTGCCTCCTCCTCATCCTTTTCAACTTTATCTGTCTTTGGATTGTATTTCCCTTTGTAGAAGGTTATGGGTAGCTTGAAGGAGTCAATTTCAATTACTGTTTCATCTTTTGTTATTGTCGGCGGGTAGTATGAACACGAGAAATCACCTATCTCGTAATAGAGGAAGGCATTGAGAGTGAGGCTGTCCATTCCCTTTCTATAGAGATAGTAGTTTGTTCCGTCGATAGTCCAATAGGGATAGATGTTCTTCTTGTCTATATCGATGTTGTTTTTGCTTTTGAAGCTCGAAAAGAGATAGACAGCCGCAAGGGTTTCCTTCTCAAAGCCTTTTATCGTCTCTCCGCTTTTTTCGTCTGTTGTTGAGAGCAGTGCATCTTTAATCTTCATGTAGGCAAGTGCTTCTTTCTTAATAGACTCTGTTACCTCCTCATAAGAGACTGCCTTAAGGCCCATGTCTACAGTTACTGGGGTAGAGAAATCATAATCCCTGTCGTCCAAAGTGACCCATTTCTTAATCAAACATCCATCAATGAAATCGTCATCGGGTTTCTCAAGCTGAAAAGAGTAGCTTACTTCAACTTTTCTCAACTCTGTTATTCCGTCACTTTTATAGAGTGTTACGGTCTTTAAAGTATAGTAGGAAGCATAGAGCTTAATGTCAGAAGTGACGGGAGAAGAAAAGTCGTAGATTGTCCCGTCTTCGTCCCTGAGGTCTTTCACCCAATTTCTGAACTTTCCTTTTCCTTTAATAGAGGGAGTTGTATCAGGTTTGGTGGCTTTATCGCCTTCCTTGACTTTAACAGAAGTGAACACAGTAGACTCATCACTGTAGAATGTGACGGTGTAATGTTTTGTGGATTGTTCAGGTTCGGGAGCGGAAGACGCACCCTCTTCGCATCCAGCACAGAGCAGGATGGATAAAACCAGACATATATGTATGAGTGTTTTTTTCATCATTACCTCAAGTCGGCTTAAAGATAATTGCTTGACCTTTTTTGTGTCAATGCAGGATGGAAAAATAGAACTTTTGATGAGCGATTATGAAGGTCAAAAAGAGATATTTGTCGTATCTATGAAGAATGGTGTTTTAATTGTGCCTCCTCTTTTATTTTGCTTTTTCACTGCTATATTTGTCTCCAGCGAGGTCAAAAATGAACAGAATTAAAAAAGTTGTTATGACAGGAGTAATGTGTCTTCTCTCCTTTTCTCTCTTTGCAAGCGGGGCAGCGGAAAGCACAGTCAGTTTCTCATCTCTCGATTTCTCCACTCTTAATGCAGATGATATCGTCTCGAGCTACGAGAATGCAAAGAACAGCTACACATCAAGTGTCGAGAAGCTTAATACAAAGCTTGAGGAGGCATATAAAGAAAGAGATGTCGACGAGTACTTGAGACTCATCGAGCTCAGAAATGCTCTTGAGTATCCGGTAGTAACACGCGAGATAACAGATACAATTGTTACAAGAATACTCAACACGAGTGATGAAGATGAGAAGAATGCCCTCTCTGATTTTCTCTATGAAAACAGCTCATATTACTCTCCGACGCTGACACTTTATCTCAAAAGTACGGAAAACGGCAGAGTCAGAACATATACAAGAAGTGTTTCTCTCAAGCCCGGTGAGACACTCTCTCTTCCGTCCTCTGTGTCGTACGACGGTTATATTTTAAAGGGTTGGGGAATAACGGAAGACGAAGTGTTATATACCCCGGGAGAAGAAATCGAGATGCCTTATACCGACACAGTTCTATACGGTGTTCTTGCTTCCGGACTTTCATTCTCCGACGATGTTAGTGGCTACTACTACACAACAGAAGAAACAAGTAGTGAAGTTGTTGTTCCTTCTTCTCCTGATTCATCATATGTCTTTGCCGGCTGGTATGATACAAGAACGGGAAAGGAAATAGACGGCGACAGCGTCACTCTTGAAGAGGGTGAGAGCAGGAGCTACAAGGCTTATTGGAAGAGCATTTCCTTTACAGAAGGTTCTATCCGCTACTATGGCGATAATACAGCGCCTTCTAATACACAGCTCAGGTACACTGCAAATCTTACTGTTGGCGGGAACATGGCGCTCAGGGGAGTAACAGTTACACTTGAGGAGAATGACAGCCTCCGCGTGCTCTCCGGTGGCGGTAAGTGTCGTACCCTTCAGAGTGGAGAGAGTGTAGACTTGAACTTTGTAATCGTTCTCAAGGGTGAGAGTGGCGAGACAATAGAGACAACGCTGAGGGCAGAGGATGCAGACGGCAATGTCTGGACAACTCCTGTTACTTTCACAGTAAAATAATCCCAATGAAGGCCCTCTTAGAAAAGGGGGCTTTCAACTGCCTCCTCTGAACCTGTATTTTCTCTTTAAAAACGTGTTCGATTATATCTCTTATACAGAGAACCGAAGGAATTTCGATGCCCATTAAGCGCCGGGGCCGAAAGAGGAATGGAGAGTGAATATATATGACTCTCAAGCCGGAACTCTTTTCTGATGGTAGTTATATGAAGGCAACGAGAAGAAGGTACATTGTCCTTATATAAAAAGATATTTCAAAGAAATGCCTCAAGGTATTCTGTTGTTGTTTTCTTCCTTTCTTTTCTGCTTTGCCGACTTTTGTCCCCAGCAATAGATTGCTAACTACAGATTATCTTTATGACGCTACTCACAGTTTACAAGATAGTAACTTCATTTACACAATTGAAGAAAAAGTTGTCTGCAATTATATATAAGACAGATATTTGATGATAGTAACTATCCTTAAGTATAGGATAGCTTATTAGGTCTAGTGACTTTAATTTTCTAGTTAAATCCACTTAAAAAACAAAAATGAGAGAATTTGGCTATTGGCGCTTTGTCTACTTTTTTATAGTTTTTACTTATGAGCAGGAAGAAAGCTGAAAAAAATAAAGAAAAGAAAATTACATATAAAGACTGTAGAAGAATAAAGAGAGCAGACGGTTTGAAGATGAAGACTCTTACTTCT
>CAVFNE010000004.1:31402-34642 GCA_963623755.1 Muribaculaceae bacterium
AATCAGACGCAGTGATGGTCTGAGGATGAAAGCGCTGACCTCATACACCTTCCCGTCCTTTCTGGATGCAATATGCTCCCGCACTCCGGATCTCATTGCCTACTCAGTATTCGGGGAGGACAGGGAGAAGGGCATAAGCTACCGCCATCTTAAATTCTACAGCGAGTGTGTTGCCTCGTTTTTATTGAAGAACGGAGTCAAAAAGGGCGACAAGGTTGCTATTCTTGGAGAGAGCTGTCCTCATTGGATGGTGATGTACCTTGGCACAGTTCTTATCGGGGCTGTCACAGTTCCTATCCTTCCCGATTTTTCGTCTCAGGAGATTAAGGAAATCCTTTTGCAGAGTGAAGCGAAGGTAATCTGTGTAAATACTAGGCATTATAAAAAAGTTAAAGAGTTCGATTCTCTTACAATGGTTCGTATGGACGACTTGTCTTTTGTCCCTGTTATTCCTCAAGGCTTTGATTTCGAAACATCCCCTGCAATTGCAATCAAGGAGAAAAGTCCAGACCACAACCTCATCAAGACTTCCTCTCCTCTCGAGGATGATTTAGCCTCGATTATCTACACAAGCGGTACAACAGGAAACAGCAAAGGAGTAATGCTTACACACAAGAATCTTCTTGTATGTGCTGATGAAAGCACAGATGCATACGTTAAAATCAACAAGGGTGACAAGGTTTTGTCGATTCTTCCGATGAGCCATTGCTATGAGTTCAGTATTGCACATCTTTTATGTCTCCTCAGGGGAGCTGAGATAACATTTCTGGGTAAACCACCGGCAACAACAATTCTGATGAAGGCATTTACAAAGGTAAGGCCTCATATAATTCTGACGGTTCCACTTTTAATTGAAAAGATATACCGCAGTGCAGTTCAGCCTGTTATAAGGGATGATGAGAAAGTAAAGAAGCTTTTGAAGAATCCTCTCACAAGAGGAATTGTCTACCATTCCATATGTTCCAAGCTCAAAGCAAAGCTGGGTGGCAGGATGAAGTTCTTCGGTATCGGGGGAGCTCCTCTGGATAAGGAAGTCGAGGAGTTTTTATTCCGTGCAAAGTTCCCTTATGCCCCCGGCTACGGACTAACGGAGACAAGCCCGTTAATTGCTGCATCAGGTCCGAAAAGACGACAGCACAGGCTTGGGTATATAGGAAAGACTGTCAAACACTGTGATGTAATACTTCTTGATAAAAACGAAGAAGGAGTAGGGGAGATTGCTCTCAAGGGCCCGAATGTCATGAAGGGCTACTATAAGAGAGACGACCTCAATAGAGAAGTTTTCACTTCCGACGGCTATTTCAAAACAGGCGACCTCGGCTCATTTTCGAGGGAAGGTTTTCTGGCTATCCGAGGGCGTGTGAAGACTATGATCCTCGGCCCTAGCGGCGAGAACATTTATCCTGAGAGTATCGAGAGCCTCATCAACAATATGGAGTTTGTCGAGGAGTCTTTGATTGTCCCGGGTAAGGGAGGACTTGTTGCCCTTATCAAACTCGACCTTGATGCAATGATGGATAAACTCAAGATGAGTGCCGATGAAGTGAAGGTGTATGCTCAACAGTACCTCCAGAAGTTGAAAAAGAGCGCCAACGACCAGCTTAATGTGCATTCACGTATTGAGGACACAGAGCTGCAGGAGGAGGACTTCGAACGCACCCCGACCCAGAAGATAAAAAGATTTTTGTATCCCAAAAAGAAAAAGGGCGAGGACGGAAAGTAGACAGAAAAGGCCGGAGGATATATTTTGTTTCTATGGAAAGGCTCGACAAGGTTTTATCATCACTCAACATCTCATCGCGTAAGGAGACGAGAGTCCTTGTCAGAGAGAAAAGAATAAAGATTAATGGTATTCCATCTCAATCGTACTCTGTGAAGGTGGACGGGGATGACGAAATTGAAATCGACGGGAAAAGGATTGAGCGCATGCACCCGGTTCTTGTTGTGATGAATAAGCCATCCGGGTATGTCACGTCCACCTCCGACCCTCTCTATCCTACTGTCATGTCACTTCTTCCAGAGCGCTATATAAGGCTTGGCGTAAAGCCCGTTGGAAGGCTTGATAAGGATACAACGGGTGTACTTCTTTTCACAAACGACGGCGCTCTTGCCCACAGCCTTATATCTCCGTCGCGGGAGGTTGAGAAAGAGTACCTTGTAACACATAAGGGAAAGGTCAGAGACGAAATAGTAACTGCTTTTAAAAACGGCATTACTCTTCCCGATGGGGAGAGGCTCAAAGAGGCCGTTCTCATTCCCGTCGGGGACGGAAAGAGCAGACTTATAATAAAGGAAGGTAAATACCACCAGGTAAAGAGGATGATGGGACTGTACGGCTTGGAGGTGACTGCTCTCGAAAGAATAAGAGAGGGTTCAGTTGAGCTTGACGGCCTCAAAAGGGGAGAAGTGCGGGAGTTGGATATATAAGTGTGTTGATTAACCCTCGATGAGTGATTACACTCAAATAAGAGGAAAAGATGAAGACGATAGATAAACTCAAGGTTATAGCTAAAGTTTTGAACTTTATCAGCCGTATTGTTTTCTTTGTTTCCATTATCTTTCTTGTTGTGTCGCTTGTCTTTTTCATGATTTTTCTTGTTGCGGCAGAAAACGCAGGGCGGAGTGAGATAAAACTTACGGGATTCGACGGTGCTATAAGCCGCGCTGAAATGTTTGACCTTATAATGTATTTTACAGTTCTTATCCTCTTCTTAATGAAGGAAGGTTTTATATCAAGTTTATACAATAGGTACTTTTCAATATTGAAAAAAAGCGGAACACCGTTTACAAAAGAATGCGCAGTAGAGCTTAAAAAGATAGGTATAACGACACTTATACTGCCGTTTCTATTACGTATCCTTACAGCTGTTCTGCTTTCCTTTGCGTCCGACGGCTTTTTCGACTCCTCAATTTTGATGAACTACAATCCCTTCCCGTCATTTGCCCGCGCTGCCGGTATTATCTACGCATCAAATCTATGTGCGCAGGGCTATCAGAAAATCAAAGAGAGGAAAGCATCTTTATAAAAATCTTCCCCTTTTTTGGGGAACAGAAATATCAGATAAGAAAAGAAAAACAACAGCTCACACAGGCCGGCATATTCAAGTGATAAGCTCTGTTCTTTATTGATACGGGAGGAATATAAAATAAAAAAGTCCTTGCTTTACAAGG
The DNA here is from genome assembly GCA_963623755.1 of Muribaculaceae bacterium. Classification (GTDB taxonomy): domain Bacteria; phylum Spirochaetota; class Spirochaetia; order Sphaerochaetales; family Sphaerochaetaceae; genus Ornithospirochaeta. The sequence goes on from CAVFNE010000004.1 coordinate 34,574, forward strand.
ACTTATCAAGTGTACGTGAGAGACGGGGATCGAACCCGCGATCTCCGGCGTGACAGGCCAGCGCGATAA
>CAVFNE010000005.1:0-32725 GCA_963623755.1 Muribaculaceae bacterium
ATGTTTTTTTTGTTTGACAGATTGAAACTGCTGAATATACAATGATTAAAGGTGAAACCGGTTGCACTCATAAGATGGCGTGAACTGGTTTGTTACTTGATAATTTTAAAAAAGAGGATTAAAAAAATGGTGAGTTTCAAAAACGGACTTGAGTATAAATATGACTTCACCTCCGCCAAGTTCAAGACAGCATTCGCATTCCTTAAAAGGGATGATCTGGCATCTCTTCCCCTCGGCTGGATAGAGCTCGAGAACGGCGTCAGGGCTTCAGTTCAGGCTTATTCAACAATCAATCCTGATGAAGGATCGTACGAAACACACGAAAAGTATTTCGATATTCAATACGTAGTATCAGGAAAGGAGTACTGCGGTGTCACAACACGTGATGCGCTTACAGTGAAAAAACCTTACGATGTTGCAGGGGATATAACATTCTATAATGAACCGTGTAAAAACGAGAGTCTTGTCTATCTTGAAGACGGCGACTATATAATCCTTATGCCGGAGGATGCACATAAGCCGAGACTTATTGCCGGAGAAAAGATGGAAATCAAGAAGATTGTCATTAAGGTTCCGGTTTGAGGAGGTTTATATGGTCAGAAAATCAAACGAAAAGAAGGTTGAAAAGGCAGAACACAAGTTCGGAGCTGATGGCTTCATTACAGTAAGAAGTCTCACAGAGAGCATTGAAGAACTCAACGGTAAAGGGAGAGTCTTTGCACACACAACTGTTGCACCCCACTCCGGCATCGGCTACCACATCCACAATGGCGATACCGAGATATACTATGTTCTTTCCGGTAAGGCTGAATACAACGACAACGGCACTATCACAACAATCGAGGCCGGGGATGTTACATTCACCCCAAGCGGAACGGGACACGGAATCAACAATAATTCCGATGAGCCGTTAGATATTATCGCGCTTATCATATACTCGTAAGAGTAATAATCTATTCAGTCCATAAGCCGGCTTTCACCGGCTTATCGTTGTTTGCGGCACAATTAAAAGCGGTACTGAGTTTTTGTGCCGGACTAAGAGGATGCCACTCTTCATCTTTGCAGATTCCCTGATGAGTGGGCTTTCAAATAACCCGTTTCCATTTTTAAGATATAAACCCGATAGATAAGAAACCAAAGACGCATAATTCAAAGGACAATATGAATCAGTACGATAACCGCAATCGGTCATGATGACTTCTCGCGTTTTTTAAGAAAATGACCTTCTACCTTCCACAAAATTAAGGTAACATTTTTGTATGTTGAATCTTGGTTTCAGAGCTCATGACTTCGGCTCATTCTCCTCAGTAGAGGAACTTGGTAAGAATATCGAATCATTTTATCCCAGCTCGATTATCCAGCTGGCACTCAAAAAAGTAGTTCCGTCATCAAAAAGTTGGCAGGAATGGGATGAAGAGTACGTGGAAAGCGTAACGTCAACACTTCTCTCCCACGGCGTAAAAGTTGCAATACTCGGCTGTTATATCAACCCGGTGCATCCCGATGAGGAGAAAAGGAAGAGCGAAATCGAGCGCTTCAAGAAAAGTCTGAGGCTCCATTCTTTATTCGGGACAAAGATTGTCGCAACAGAGACCGGCACACAGAACCCTGGCGGCGGCTACTCGCTTTTAACAAGCGACCCCAAATACCTTGAGATGTTCTACTCATCTCTCTCCCAGATGGTGGAAGAAGCAGAAAAGAGGGGTGCATATTGCACAATAGAAGGTGTAAACCACAACCACACGATGACATCCCTCGAGAGAATGGCGACTATGCTCGAAAAGTTCCCGTCAAAGAATCTCAAGGTACTCCTAGATCCTATAAACCTTGTTCCATACACAGGTATAAAGGAAAAGGACGGAAGCGAACTCATCCGTCCGACAGCAGAGGCACAGAGGGCATTCTACGCCCCGATACTTGATGTATACGGCGAGAGACTCGTTGCAATTCACTGTAAGGACTACGTTCTTTCTGAGAGCGGCACAAAAATCGGAGACCTTCCGGCCCTAAGAGGAGTTTTCGACTGGGCAGGCTTTATGACTGAAATGAAAAAACGTGGCTACGATATTCCATGGTCACTCGAGAACATGAATCCCGCAACCCTCAAGGAGACTGTTGATACACTCCAGACAATGTGGGAGAAGGCATAAGACTCAAAATGCGCTATACAAGGCTTTCGGAAGAGGAATATTACAGAATAATCGAGCGCGCAGAAGAGGCCGGATACCTCACGAAAGAGATTGAAGCACTCGAGAATCTTCAACGCCTCAACCTTCCCAAAAAGCTTGAAGATCTCATTTACATATCATCATAACAAAGCCGATAGAGAAAGAGGAGGTTTGAGCCTCCTCTTCTTATACACCCATTATCCTTGCTGTTTTGAGTATTGCCGTCTGGGTTTTGCTGTCACCGACCTCTCCATTCATGACCATATCGACAAAGGTCTTGAGTGGTATTTCGACAACGTTCAGAAACTCATCTTCATCCAGATGTCTCTCGCCCTTCTTAAGGCCCTTTGCAATGTAGAGCCATATAGTCTCTGTTGTGTAGGCGACAGATGGATAGAGAGCGCCGATTTCAATCCACTCGTCCGCCTCATACCCTGTCTCTTCCCGTAGCTCACGTTTTGCCGCTTCAAGGTGGTCTTCGTCAGCGCTGTCCAGTTTCCCCGCAGGAATTTCAACAATTACCTTATCAAACGGATAGCGGTATTGGTGCTCTGCTATTACGTTTTTGTTGTCTAATAGAGGGACAACGGCAACAGCACCGTTGTGCTTTATAAGTTCCCTGGTGCTTTTCTTTCCGTTGGGAAGGAGAATCTCGTCCCTGAATACATGTAAGAGTCGCCCCGAATAGACCTCCTCTGACGTAACTTTCGTTTCTCTCAAGCTTTCGGTTTCCTTATCCATAAACATCCTCCCTAAAGCAGATATTGCTCTTCAAAGGAAACAGGACGCCTGTTTTCCATGAGAGTCTTTTCAAGGTATTTCTTATCGAGTTGTAGTTCTTCAACTATACGGCGCAGCAGCACTTCGCTTATAAGGTTCTGCTCCGAGAAAAGGAAGCACAGTGCCTTTTCTGCAATGCGGGAAGGAAGAAGGGAATTAAGATATGTCTCGTAATTCGGCTCCCCCTTGTAGCGTGTAACCAAAGACTCACACAAAAGCGATGATTTAATATCATTCTTAAGTGCGTAGAGCTCCTTCATAAGTGGCTCTACATTACCCTTTCCTGCATCAAGCCCCAGCGGTTTGAGGGTAAAAAATGTGTACTCCTTACCCGGAAGGTAGTGGTGCTTGTCACAGCGCGCTGCATAATTGGGCTCATCCCCGCCTTCCTTAACCCTGTCGCCTCCGACAACGATTAAAGGGTCGAAATAGAGTGCCGGACACTCCACGCCGTCTACAAGGTAATACCTATAAGTATAGAAGGCACTCCCCAGACAGCTCTTCTCCTCGCAATATGCTGTAAGTGGCAGCACATCGGATGCTATATCAAGCATAAGGCGTGCAGTTGAATTGAAGAACTCGCGCCTGAAGTTGAGTACAAGCGTCGGAAAGACGAACATACACCCTTCCTCCACTGCCCAGTTACGGGCTACGTACGCCAGCCTTTCGTCAAAAAAAGATGCTTCGTCGATAATGAATGTTCCGACAGTCGGGTTATCTTTCAAAACCTGCTCGAAGTCGAAGCTGTCACGGACCCGAGCTATATTCTCCCCGCACCTTATGTAGCCGCTGCGGTACGCCAGTGCATCATCCGGATAATCTGTGAACCTGGCCCCGTCGATGACTGTGCGGATGAAAAAGACGTTCCTTCTGTCCCGTAATCCCGTGGAAGTTGAGGCACTGACAGCCTCCCCCTTTCCTCTTGCAACAAGTGCATCTCTCCAGACCCTGGCCGCATATTCCGTCTTACCCGACCCCATCGGGCCTATGAGAAGAACTCTTCTTCCGGGAAGAGTAAAATCAAAATGCTGGAATGTATCGTGTACAGTCAAGGTCGGGAAGCCGAGGGACTTCAGAAAATCGGCACTGCTTTGAGCATTTTCTGTATTCGGCATCAATTACTTCCCTTCACAATTTGAATTCCGGCCGAGCAGCCGAGTCTCGATGCGCCGGAAGAAATCATCCTCTTGGCCGTCTCAGTATCTCTTATTCCGCCTGCAGCCTTAACGCCGGCTTTATCCCCGACAGTCTTTCTCATAAGAGCAACATCTTCTTCCTTTGCTCCCCACTTTGAAAAACCTGTGGATGTTTTAACGTAATCAGCCCCAGCAGAGAGAGAAAGCTCTGATGCCTTAACCTTTTCTTCATCAGTTAATAAACAGCATTCGATAATAACCTTTAACAGCTTATCACCACATGCTTTCTTAACTTCTCTTATATCGTTTTCAACTTTACTGTAGTCGCCGTCTTTCAAAGCCCCGATATTAATTACCATATCGACTTCGTCAGCGCCATCCTCTACTGCACACTTTGCCTCATATGCCTTTGCCCTTGTCTCCATAGCCCCTAGGGGGAAACCTACAACTGTGCATACATTAACAGAGCTGTCTTTGAGTTCATCTCTGCAGAATTTAACCCAACATGAGTTAACACAGACAGAAGCAAAATCATATTCCTTTGCCTCATCACATAATTTCTTTATCTTATCTTTTGTAGCATCAGGCGCAAGCTGAGTGTGGTCAATATACTTGTTCAGTTCCATATTCATCTCCTAGATTGAGCATACCACATAACAAAAGTATTTCATACAAAGACGGAGGCAATTTCGATAACAGATTCCGTCTCTCTAAAAAGGTGAAAGCCATGAGAGAATTAATTGTTCAGTCTCTCTAGAGGTCCTCAGCTTCACTACAAAAGGCCGCTTCTATGCAAAGGCACACCCGAACGGAGGAGAAATCATAGATAGAAGCGACTGGGTAAATCAAAATCGTCAAAACGATAAACTCGCCGTCACAGCATAAAAAGCTGAGATAAAGCTTAATATCAGACCTTTTTGATGTAACCGTCCTTACGCTTTGCAGCTTCTGTCGGAGCCACAGCTGGGTAGCCGAGAGCGATGGCACCAACGCCGCGGAGAGTTTCTTCAAGTCCCCATTCTCTAAGAAGCGCTTTCCCCTTAGTGCTGTCAAAGATCTCCCTCTCCCTATGCACCCATACCGATCCCAGGCCTAGAGAAAAGGCTGCAATCATCATATTCTCCAGCACACAACTTCCGTCCTCGACAAATGTAGATGCACTCCCTTCAGCAAGAACAAGTATAACCACCGGTGCACCATAATATGGATCTGTATCCTTACCCATCACCTCTCTATTAAGAGAGGAAATCTCCTTACGGTACTTTTCAGATGTGACAGCAACGATTAGTGGCGACTGCCTTCCGCCTCCTGTCGGGGCATAAGTTCCCGCGTCTAGAACTGCATCCAAAAGTTCTTCAGGAACAGCATCGCTTTTATAGGCCCTGATGGACCTGCGCTCTTTAATTGCCTCAAGTACTTCATTTTTCATAGCACTACCTCCTAAAAAAATTGCCACACACTCACACAAAGAGTGCATGGCGAAAAATGAGCTTGACATCTCAGAAAAATCCATACCAATTTTGGACTTTCAGTATGGCACATCAAGGCATTTTTGTTAATATCTCCACTGTAGACTAAAAATTCGCCACATCTATAAGCATACACCCAGCAATAGTTGTCGCCAGAATAAAGCGCGATAAGATTATTCCTCAAAGCCGGTGTTCCGAAATAAAGACTAGGTATCATGTAACATAGGGGGCACTGTCACGGGAATACCAGGAAAGCATAGCCCTATAACTCAAATATTTTACAATTAAAATTTATTAAATTGGGATTTATAAAATTCGTATTGTAAAAGTTGACAAGGGCGGCGACTCACACTAATCTTAAAGAAGAGGGAAAAATGTTTGTAGGAAGAAAAAAAGAACTCGCTCAGTTGGAACGGTGTTACAAAGAAGAGGGCCAGAAGCTGGTCGCAGTCTATGGAAGACGAAGAATCGGAAAAACTGTACTTCTGGAAGAGTTCATGAAGGATAAGACGGGCATATCTTTTACGGCCTTTCGTGGAAACAAAGAACTTCTTTTTAAAAGCCTCTGCGACATTGTCAATTCATTCTTTGTCTCCTCTTCCCCCAGATATGCATTCTCTGATTTGAATGAGCTGTTCTCCTTCATATTCAACATGAGTGTTGAAAGAAAATTCATCTTCATCATCGACGAATTCGGATACCTGAAAGATGAATTTCCGGAAGTCACATCCCTCCTGCAATATTATGTTGATTTCTACAAAAACAAGGGAAAGCTCCTTCTCATCCTATGTTCATCTTCAAGAAGCTTTATGGAAAATGAGGTATTCGGTTCTGCCAGCCCCTTATACGGAAGAAGAGATCTCTCTCTTAAAATCAAACCATTCGGAATAAGTGAGACAAAAGAGATGCTTCCTCTACTGAAAAGCAGCAGCGACATATTCAAGGTCTGGGCAATCACGGGTGGGATTCCTCTCTATCTTTCTCTCTTTGCACCGTACTCTGATGTTGATGAAGCAGTCAAAACCCTCTTTTTCAATGAAACGGGATACTTTGTTAATGAGGTAGATCTGATTATGCTCACAGAAGCAACGAGGTCGGATAAAACATCTCAAGTCTGTACTCTCATTGCGTGTGGCACCAACAAACTCTCTGTCATAGCCGACAAGACAGGCTCCTACCCGACACTTATTAAATCGGTACTGGAGAATCTTGAGAAACTCGATATCGTAGAAAAAGAGCTCAGTGTTTCTCCCGCAAAGAGAAAGCCTATATGGAAAATAAAAGACCCACTCATAAAATTCTGGTACACCTTCAGATATCCTCTGTCATGTTATACACCTGAGACAATGATGAACTATTACAAGAGCAATATATCATCATTTCTCGGCTCGTCTTTCGAGGCACTATGTACTCTTGCTTTACCTTGTATTCTCGAAGGAAAGCCGATAGTAGAGTACGGACGCTGGTGGGGAGGAAACCCCGTCACAAAAAAAGAGGAAGAAATAGACATCGTAGTCAGGACGCTGGATAACGAGCTCATTGCATGTGAGTGTAAATACCACGATACAGATATCAGAAATGAAGTTGTGTATACACTACAAAGAAGAACTGCACTTATCACAAGAGATGAGAAAGTGTCATATATAGTTTTTACAAAGAATCGGACAGAGCTTGACGCATCTTCATTTCCACGCACTAAATTCTACTCCCTAGAGGATGTAATGTTGATGCTTACGCTTACTTTTAGTTCTCTATCATATCCTTCTGTTTCTGCAACTTCAGAATCTTCTTTGTAATTGCATCCTCTCTTTCCCTGGCCCTCTCCAGAGATGCTCAAGCTTTTTTTATTCTCTCATTGATTTCTTTTTTAGATTTTTCTCTCATTGTCTTTTACTCATCATCATCGTCATTGAAGAACGGCTCATCTTCAACTTCGTCGTCCTGTTCTTCCGCCAAAGTCGAAACCCCGCAATAAGCCGCCACCCTTACCTTCCGCGCCAAATCGATGTTCACTTCGTTAAAAGAAGGAACCGAATCCGCATCGTGATGAATTGCTGTTATCTTTGCCATGCCGTTTCCTCTTTAAAACAAAAAAAACACCCAGCAGAGAGATACCGAGTGTCGTCATAGTTGATATGAGCTACCAGTTCTTCCAAAGAACTACGTAGCTTTTTTATGCGTTTTTTCCACAGTACCAACCTCCTTTTGTGGTACGTCTATTTATCACTTTGGTGTGGATATTAATCAAGTCATTTGGGCCTTTATATTCGCCCTATTTTCTTCCATATTTGGAGCATGCAAAGACGCCTTCTGTTTCTTTAATTTCCACCTCTAAAGCCATTTTAACGGTGGTAGTTTTGCTTTATTTTGCATAAGAATCCCCATTAACCTTAACAATAAGGGGTATTTTTGATAAACTAGCATGCAAGGAGGGTTGGATATGGAAATTGAATTACGGAACGATTTGTACTTTCGTGAAAAGTACCTTTCCAAAATCAGAGAATTCTATCATGAAACCGAACTGATAAAAGTGATCACAGGAGTCAGAAGATGTGGCAAAAGTTCCCTTATGCATATGGCCATGAAGGAACTCCTCGACCAAGGTGTTAGCAAAGACAACATCCTCTACTTCCATCTCGATAAGCGTCCTTACTATGACATCACAACAGCAAAACAGCTGGATAAACTCATTGAGAAAAACGCAACTGCAGAAGGAAAGAAATACCTATTCATCGACGAAATTCAAAACATCAAAAACTTTGAGCCGATGATTAATGCCTGGCGTGAAGAAGGGAACATTTCCATTTTCATAACAGGCTCTAACTCTTACCTTCTAAGCGGTGAATTAGCCACGAAACTTACCGGGCGTTACATCGAGTTTGATATGTATCCTTTGACTTATGAAGAATATCTCGGGATGAAAGAGTTCCTTCAGATTCCGCTTATGGACGATTCTCACGAATTAACCAATTTCATCTATGATGGTGGATTTCCTTACGTGCTAAAACTAAGAACGGATGAAGCAAAGAAACAATACACAGAAAACCTGATAGAAGAAATTTTTCAAAAAGATATCCGTTCAAGGCTCAAAATCAGAAACAGGGTTGCTTTCAATGCAATCATGGAATACTTCATCGCCAACTTTGGGGCAAGTACAAACCTGACCAATATCGTTAAGGATTTAAATAATCATGGAGTTAAGCTGAAAATCGAAACCGCAAACAAATACATTGAGGCATTAGAAAAGGCAAAGATACTCATCCGATGCGACCGTTTTGACATGAAGTCCAGAAAAGCGCTCATGGGCGATAAAAAATATTATCTATCTGATCTTTCATTCTACTATGCGACCAGAACAGACCACAGAATCAATTATGGTCCGGTGCTTGAAAACATCGTCCACAATTACGCATTGACCCACGACTATGGCGTCAGCATTGGAAGATTCGGAAAATTCGAATGCGACTTTATTTTAAGAAACAAACAGAATGATTACGCATACGTTCAGGTCGCCTATACCATTCTTGCCAGCAAGGACACAGAGGATAGAGAATACAGACCACTCGAAATGATTACTGGGGACAATTACCCTCGCTATGTCATGACAGCCGATAAACTCATTCAAAAACGAAACGGCATCATTCATGCCAATATCATGGAGTTCATGAAAGCAGAGAAAGATTTTTAAGAGGGGTAGTTGCGCATTATTTTTAAAAAGTACCACCGTTAAAACGCAAAAAGCCTATGAAGCTAATCCCATTAGGCTTATTTCGCGTTTTGTTGACTTGGGCCTCATTTCACGCACAAATGCCTCCTTTGAAGAGTCTTGAGTCGTCCTCCTGATCCCAGCCCGGAGAATTGAAGTTACCGAGAGATTTGATCCTTTTCTTTGCTCTTAAGAGGGATTCTGCATCGTCCATTCCCCTTAATAGCCAGCGAAGGTTGTAGAGCGCAGCGTACCTGTTGATATACTTGGTTGCAACTCCCCTCATATGCTTATAACACTCTCTATCATCGAATGAAAACTGTTGACGTTAGGAACTATCGATAAATTAATTATGTATTACTTTTTGTTAAAATCGTGTAATTCCAGTTTCCACAAAACTCGTTTTTCTGAATGTTTATACCATCCATCTCTTCGTCGGAAACCCTGATTCCACAAAAATATCATAAACCAATATAAGAAGGACTTCACAAAATATGAAACTGAAGATAAGCGTCTGATGCTCATGGCAATCTACAATCAGATTCCCTCTCAACTATTAAATCAGAATAAGAGTTTCTCCTACAATATTCAGGTCGAACCTTCTTTTCGAAGAGAAGAAATTAAACCTGGGTGGTGTCTATGAGAATTTTGTAGCCCGGGAACTTAATTCTCACGGTTACCCAACATACTTCTTTTGTAATCATAAACTTGGAAAATTTGATTTCGTTATTGAACACAATAACAGCGTTCTACCGATAGAGGTTAAAAGTGGAAAGGATTACTACACACAGCGCAATCAACAAAACAGTCGCATCCAAGGAATATGAAATAAACAAAGCATATGTATTTGCACCTTCCAACATAGAGGTACAAGACAGGATAATCTACTATCCTGTATATATGGCCGCATTCATATCTGATGAAGCAGTATTCCCGGAGTTGACTCTGCCACTGTAGATTTATGCACCCGCCTGCACAATATCATCGCGCGCATAATGAAAACGGCCGGATGGTTCTGATTTATCCTTTATGGGGGGAGAAGAATAGTTATAACAGAAACCATCCAGCCGAATGTATTACACTTTATTGCGCCCGATTTTGTAGGTTTTTATTTCAAAAGGATGAAAATTAAATGTCGTATTCAGCTTATCTTCCTCGAGCATATTTGTTTCTCTTAAGGATGAGCCGTCTAAGCCTGGGGAGAAGGCAAATGTTACTTCTCCCGGTACTCCCGAATTCTCAACAACTCGGAAACAAATGCCCTTTCCATCTTCAGAGAGCTTTACCGTCTCAAGCGAAAAATGCTCACCTTTCACGCTGATAAGCGCAGACATTTCGATAGAAGGAAGAAGAGGATTATTTATTACCTCAGCCTCAGCCATAACAGAACATAAATCTTCAGCCCCAAAATAAATTGAGTACGTAAATGAATGTTTTCCCATATCTGCTTCTCTGTCGGGAGCTTTCGGGGAACGCAATAGAGAGATTGACAGAACCCCTTCTTTGGCAGAAAAACCGTATTTACAGTCACTCATTAATGAAACAATCAAACCTTCATCTGACAAGGCAACCCACTTGAGTGCAGGAGATTCAAATTGAGCTCTCTCTGTTTGATTATTAAATGTTGTCGGACGTTTTATATACCCGAATGGAATATCAAAAAAAGCTTCCTTTGCCCTAATTCCTACGGAGAAATCCGACCTCAATATTTTATGTTCTTCATGCCAATCAACCTCAGTTTCAAAGTCGATTCTTTCCTTGTCCTTATATATAATCACTCTTTGAGTTATGAATGAGCTCTCACCTATTTTACCTTTTCGCTCACCACTGACAAATGGAAGTGAACACTCTTTCAGAAAATCAAGAGAATCCTTCTCCACATCCCATGCATCCCAATTAAGAGGAATATCTTCGCCAAAACAAAGAACGTTCCACATTCCAGAGCCGACAAGTTCTCTGCCGTGACTCACAACAGATGATATTGCCCCGCATTTATCAAATTTTACACTTCCCCAATTTGTTTCAACATAATTTGTATCCGCAGATACTCGGCAAGAAATTTTCCTTTTTCCTGTTGAATAAGGAGCAATACCTTCCTGAGAGAAAGGAGTTAAATTGAGGTATGTCTCATCTTTTCCTTCGCCCAGAAATTTCTTTTCAATTTCAACAAGCTGTTTCTCGGCCCTGTCATAAAAAGAGTTTGTTTCCTCATAAACACATCCAACACACGAGCCAGGAAGTATATCATGGAATTGGTACACTACAGTCTGCCACCATAATGATTTTACAACACTTGCAAGGTCATAAATTTCCTTATCATCCCTGCTCCCCTCTGCCCATGCCAGAGAAAGAAGGTACTCAACATTATGAAGAAGAGTTGTCACCCTTCTATAGCCTTTTTTCATTTTTGCCTGTGAGGTATATGTCCCCCTATGAAGTTCAAAATAGAGCTCTCCATCATATACAGGAAGATTAAATGAAGTTGAAAAAATCTCCTTCATGGCATCAGTTGTTGTTGTCCAGTATGTTTTAGGGCATCCCTGGGTGTCATAAAGTCGTTTTATAAGCTCCAGATCGTCTCGTCTTACTCCTCCTCCGCCATCACCTTCTCCTACAGTCCTAAAGAGTGCGCTCTGCACATCTTTATGCTGCACCTTTTTCCACATCGCTTTAATCTGAGTCGGGCTATTGGTTCCTTCATACCCACCCTGGATCATCGCAGTTTTAACCTCGGAGCCGTCTATCCCTTTCCACGAGAAAATGTCATAAGGAAAACGTGTTGTATCATTCCAGCCGATTTTGGAAGTCACAAAATACTCAACACCACATCCTTTCAATATCTGTGGAAGATTGCCATTATACCCGAAAGAATCAGGAAGAATGTACGTGTCTGCCCTGTAACCGGGGAAAAGCCGGGAAGTAAGCTCTCTACCATACAAAAGATTTCTTATCTGTCCCTCACCTGTACTGAGCATTCCGTCAGCCTCTACAAGTCCCACACCATTGGGCTCAAACTGTCCTCTTTCATATGCATCCATTACCTTTTTTTTAAGTTCCGGTTTCAGCGTAAAAGCTTTTTCCAACTGCTCGGGTTGAGTGAAAAGAAATCGCATTTCCGGATACTCATCCATAAGTCTCAGTGTGCCGGAAAGAGTTCTGACTGCCTTACGATATGTTTCTCTGATAGGCCAAAGCCAGGCATGATCAAGATGAGACATTCCAACAGTAGGTACTAAAGGGGCAAGGCTACCATTTTTCATAGAAAGAAGAGCCGTCGTCGTCTCTCTTACTCTTTTTGCATCCTCTTCCCATTCTTCCCTCTTATGACTTGTAATGCGAAGAGAAAGAAGAGTTGAATGCAGGCGAGAATATCCTCTTTCTCTAAGTAATGTATTCCCATCTAGTGTGTCATATATTTCAGTGAGTGTAACAAGATCATAATATAGATTGTAGCTTTCTTCATTTTTCCTAGATAAATACGGTTTATCCAGAGTTATAGGATAATTTCTCAAGTTTTTTCCTAAGACAGTAAGAACCTGATCATCATCAATCGGCTTACACCCTGGAAATCGATAAGCATCCCAGCAGGTGATTGCAACAGATACCGTCTTCCCCTTTAAAGGCGAAAAATTAATCTCAGGATGACTGGGATTACAATTGGAATAAGCCACTCCGTCAACCTCGACAAGGCTATCTGTTCCAAGAGGAAAAGACAAGAAAACATCCTCCGTAATATTGGGTACATTTAGAGTGAAAACAAACTTTGTGTCCTCCCATTCCTTTCCAAAAAGATATGGATATGAATCTATTTTACAGCGCTCTTTTGTCACTCTGTCGGTATATGACTCAAGCTGCATGGTATAACATTCAACCTCTTGAAGGAGTGAGAACATTCTGTTTTTCAGTATGCTGATATAACTTCTTACGCGTTTTTCTGTTTTATTATAAATCATAAATCCTCGTCTCCTTTTTCTTTTGGACCATAGCACTCGATAAGACTGAATGAACCACAAACATCAATCCGTCTCAGGGAAGAAGGGATGAAAAACCTGTCATGTTTAACAAAATCAACACCATTAATGCTTCCCCCTCCATCAAGTATGTACCACACACAACATTTTTCAGGCCTCTCAATAAAACTCCTACCCGAGCTTATTATCTTGCGCATCTTGAAATAAGGTGTTGATGAATAGGGAATCAGGGATAAAATAGTCAAGAATTCGTCTTTATAATATTCCTGCGGCCTCAGGAAATAACGTTGCCTGATTTCATCTTCTGTCATCGCCTCATATTTAAAAACATCAAACATTTTCTCGAACCCTATTCCTTGATGACATTGCTTGTCGGCTATCCGGAACCCGCCAGGTGTCGTTCTTTCAGTTCTAATTGAAATATCTGTAGGCTCTTGGAGCTCGCACACAAAACAATCCACCCCGATTGCATGGGGAACGCCGCCACAAATCAGGACAGTATCTCCTTTTCTAACTTTTATTTTATTGAGCATACCAAGCATCAAAGCAAGATCCTGTTTTTCGAAAACCTCTTCCCATTTTCCGCGTGTTATACCCTCTTTAAAACCCAGATAAATATATGCGTCATTATCCCCAAGAAAATACCAACTCTCTGTTTTTCCATATTTTGATCCGAAAAGTCTGAGTGCATCATCTCTTGTAGGGTGGACCTGGATAGTCAAGCGCTCCGATGAATCTATCAGCTTCATCAGAAAACCCGTATCTTTCTTTTCTTCTGAGCCAAGCATCTCTTTTCTCTCGCTTTCAATAAGAGAAGCCAGTGTCCTTCCTTCCCCCATAATCTTACTCAATCCTTCTTCTATTATGTCTTCTCTTCCTGCATTGACAGCACGGGTCGAGGAAGCAATCCAATCCTCCGGGAAAGAGGAAATCCTCTCTTTTTTCCCCTCTAAAGAATCCAAGCGAGATCCTCCAGTATATGTTCTCCAAACGCGGGTCGGCTCCAGTTTCAACGCAGCAATCATATTAGAAAAACCTCTTTGTTCCTGTTCTCTTGTGGACCTCATCAAGATAATCATCGCCATCCGGGGTAAGAACAACATCTATCCAAAGATAATGTGCAGCGCCATTTTCGTCTGTTCTTACACCGTGGTTAGAACCGAGTGGAATATGAAGTAGAGTATTCCCCTCCACAATGATTGTTGATTCATCCACAAGAAGAGACATCTTTGTTTCAGGAAAGGTGAAAAAATACTGGTCCAAAAGAGGGTGTTCATGTTGCCCTATAAGGTCGCTGCCATATGTCTCAACGCTACCTAACGAGAAACGGGGAATAATTCTATGTGGAACAATCATCCGGCTGATTGTCTTCTCACTCTTGAATGGATCGCGGTATTGGACGGCATCTTTGTATAGGACAGAAATCGGGAAATTAATTCTATTAGAGATAAGACCTTTTAAATCATTCTCCGTTAAAGCAAAAGTTATCTCGACGAAAGCTGACGGAGAAAGTGCCGAAACTATTACACCACAATCTGTTGCTCCGACAAAAAGGGCCTTCTCAAAATAGTTGTATTCTTTTCCTTCGTATGAGAAGCTCAAATTCCCATTAACAAGGAAAAACATATGAAGCGTATCCTCATCTCTTTTATATTCGACTTTTTTTCCTTCTTCCCAGTAATGATAAATAACATCAACTCCCATTATCTCTCCTGGAAGCATATTGATGTCGCATTGTTTGCTCAATTCTTTACTTGTTAGGATATATTCTTTCATCTTTAACTCCTTTTAATCCACATTTACTGAATTCACCCTGTCTACAACAAGTTGTCTAAACTCAGGGCTCAGCATAGAAAAATAAGCTGTAAACCCTGTAACTCTTACAACCAAATCCGGATGCGTCGATGGGTCTTTATGTGCCTCAAGAATTGCATCTTTGTCGATGATATTTATATTGAGCAAAGTGTTTCCTTTATCAAGAAGTACTCTTATCATCGAGACTATCTTATCCACGCCCTCATCATCTCCAACAATCCCCGGATCAAGCTCAAGTTGTATAGGAGCGGTATTTCCATATCCTGGCTGTATTCTTGCAATACTGTTGAACATAGATGTAACTGCTCCGTCTTTTCTGAAGAAAGCTGTCGGGTTAGCTCCGTGGTTGATAGCCTCACCGTTTCTTCTTCCATTCGGAGTAGCTCTCACGTTTGCTCCGAATTCAAGTGTATTAGACCAGCTGAACCATCCCGGAATAAAATTTATACCCTCATAGTGCGTGCATTCTTCCCTTACGAGCGTTGTAAACAGCTTACTAATTTTAACAGCCCAATCGTCTGCTATCGTATTACCACCGCAATAACGTGGACTATGAAGCATCATCTGCCTTATATATTCGCCGTCAAGATCGTTGTAATTCATCATCATCTGCCGTGTGATATCACGCCAGGAAAGACGTCTTTCTTTTACAACTCTTGCTTCCAGAGCTGCAAAAGAGTCCGCTACGGTAGCAAGCCCTGCGCCATCGATGCACATGTTATGATATACAGCACTCTTCGTCACATCCTCGCCCTTTTCCACAGGCCCCTGACTGAGTAGATTGCAAATCAACTCCGGCTCGTTTTTATCCTGATATTTCAGATGAAACATTATTCCTTTTGCAGTAATCTCCACTGCCTTTTTCATGTGAGCCGAAAACAAGTCCCAAAGTAAATCCAACGAAGCTTCGGTTCCTCTTTCATCCATCATCTGATAGTAGGCAACCTCGAAAACCTTAGCCGTGTTAATCTTTACAAGGTCATTGAGAGTATATTCCATTCCCGGAATACTCATCCAATGGCATCCTGCTGCAAGACGACGGCGCGCAAGAGATGCAGGATATCCACATCTCATAAAACCTTCAACAAGACTCTTATCTCCGGAAAAGCGTGGCCACCCGTTTTTGTTCTTAAAAAGATAGGAAACACTCTTTCTAAAGAAAGCTTTATCAATCTTGTCGTGAACTCTAATGGTAAGATTACACGGAATATCTATCCAGTCTGCAGCCTCGAGAATAAGATAAGAAAGATGATTTGTAATGTCATTTCCACTCTCATCGGGCCCTGCCAGTTGATAATATCTTGTATCATTGAGAAAGAGACATGCAAGATAGAATTTTGCCTCTTCATCATCTATTATCCCATTCTTTATGTCATTCTCGTAGAATGGAAGCAACAGCTCATCAAGCTGTCCGCCTGATGGGCCTCTATTATAAAGCCTGGAGAAGAAGCTGAACCAGCACATCCATTGTATTGCCTCTCTAAGTGTAGTTGGCCTACCTGATGCAATATTCTTATTACACTTAGCCATAGTTGTCAGATTCTTCTTCAAATAAGGATTATTTTCTTTCTGTGAAAGGTCTTCAAGCTCTCCGGAAATTCTATTAAGAAAAGCAATAATCGATTCAACAATTCTTATCTCAGAGTTATAGAATTCTACGTTATCGCTGCTTGTGTTCACCTTTTGATATTTTTTTAGTTTTTCAAGTATTCCTCCCCAACCGAGATTAAACCCAATTCTCAAATCAGGGGTAAAGTGTCCATCAGAACCTATGCCACAGATTATATTATAACGCTGAAAATCATACTTAAGATTATCGAAGGGATAATCAGGATTCCAAAGGCTCCCCTTCTGACGTGTCATAAAGAAGAACCCCCTTCCAACAAAAGCATCAACAGGGTCACAAAAAAGTGGATGCACCGAGAGTAATTTTGTATAGTTATGAGTCCATCCTTCATAACCATAATAGCAGCCATCGTCGTTATTACTGTCAAAGGTGAATTTAAACTCATCCGGTTTTACTACCCTGCCGTAATCGTCCTCGTCAAGGCCTCCTTCCTTCTCGATTTTCTCTCTCGTCTGCTCTAATTTATGTTCTTTTAACACCTTTATTCTTTTATCAAAAGTAAATTGCTCAGAGGATGGAAATCTGTTGATTAATTGAATTGACTCATACATTTTATCTCACCTTTACCCTCTTTAAACTTGTTTTCTCGGCAAGAATGCCCAGCTCTTCCAACCGCTTTTTGCCTAGACTCTTCGTATCCTGAAAAACGCTCCTAGTGCCAAGCGCTTCGTACTTCGAGTTTCCAAGAGGGTTATAATTCAGCAGCTCCCATAGCCTTACATTATTCAAAGTGGCAACAAACTCTCCTATTTGAGAAATGTTATCATCACTGTCCGTGGCCCCGGGGATAAGAGGGGTACGCAGCGCATAAGGTTTTCTCATTTCATCAAGTCTCTTTATGTTTTCAATGACAATATGGCTACCGATTCCAGTCCATTTCTTATGTTCTTTATCATCCATAATCTTGATATCACACATGACATAATCAACCTCATTCAATAGAGGGGTCATATAGTCAAAAGGAAATGAGATATTCGTTTCGATTGCAGTCTTTATCCCTTCCTCTCTGCATCGATTCACTATCTCAATGGCAAAGTCCCGTTGCATGAAAACTTCGCCTCCGCTCAGCGTCACACCACCATTGGAATCAAAGTAATAATCCCTATCCTGTAGAATCTCAAAAAGAACATCCTCCACCCTCATCCTCTCGCCAGCTTTAACAAGCGCACGGGCGAAACAAACATCTGCACAACGACCACAATGAACGCAGAGATTCGGGAAGAATCTATGGCTATTGTCAATTTTCTTATGCGCCTTACAAAGACATGCAGTAGTACATTTGTAACAGGAAATACATTTATCGGGATAAAACATGATATCCGGCCGCTTAGCTGATATTGACTCCGGGTTGTGACACCATAGGCAGTTCATATTACACCCTTTGAGAAAAACTGTTGTCCTTATTCCCGGGCCATCCTCAAGGCTGAATCTTTGAATATCTGATACTAATCCTCTCATATCCTCACCATTTAACAAACCAGCGTTCGTTATACTCACTACTAGGTCCTACAACTTTCACCTTACGCCTCAAATCTATCTTTTCCTCCTCTTTTTTTCTCTTCTCGAGTTCTCTGTCGAAGAGTGTTGTATCAAAAGGAATCTCAATAGGTTTATTCAGCCATGAAGATAGATATGCAGCATTTGAAATCCAGAGTTCGTTAATGCCTGTTTCTCCCGCACTTACCAACTCGCCTTTAGCTAAAATTGCCTTCACAAAGTCTTCAAGAATAGCCCTGTGATAGGAATCCTCATTACCGGAGCCTTTGATAATCTCTGTTGTATATCCAGGCTTTGTCGGATATTTTTCACTGTTGAATCTGTATTCTTCCTCATCCATGCTAAGACGTGTAATCTTCAGCTCATTATCTTCAAGAATAATACGCCCCTTTGAAAGAGATATCTCAAGCCTGTTTGTCCCGGGATAATCCCCGGTGGTTGTTATGAATGCAAAAGTGCCACCGTTCTTAAACTCACCGGTAACAATTGCATCATCCTCAACTGTTATATTGTGATAATGTGCAACTTTAAGAGAAGCACTCACTTTCTTTGGTAAACCACAGAGCCACCAGATTTGATCAAGGTTATGAGGAGCCTGGTTAATTAATACTCCACCACCCTCTCCATTCCATGTAGCCCGCCATGAACCTGAATCATAATAAGATTGTGTACGATACCAGTTGGTCACAATCCACACAAGGTGTTTGATAGAACCCAGCTCTCCACTCTCAATAAGTTCATGAGCCTTCTGAAAAAGCGGGTGACGTCTCCACTGAAACATAATTGCGAATACCTTATCAGTTTTCTGGGCTGCTTTTATAAACTTATCAGCTTCTGTAACTGAAACAGCAATCGGCTTTTCCGTCAAAACATGAAGGCCGAGAGAGAAAGCAGCTTCTCCAATAACCGGATGCAGATAGTGTGGAGTCGCAATCAGGACAGCATCAATAAGATTGCTTCTAAACATCTCGCTGTAGCTCTCAAATATACTGACACCAGGATAGAGAGAATGAGCAGATTTCCTCTTATTCTCATCTATGTCACAGATTGCAGTAAGAACAAGATTCTCAACCTCTCCACGAAAAACACAGCTTGCATGAGCACTTCCCATGCCACCAAAACCAACAATTCCAAGCCTGACTTTTTCCATAAATCCCTTACTCCGGATCACGGTAATCAACCTTAATCCATCCTCCTGTTGTCTTTGCACTCTCGTAAATCTTATCAAGCACAAAACGTGACTTCCAACCTTCTATATAACCTACCTGAAGTGAACCGCCTTCCCTTATACAGGATGCAAAATTATCACTTGCCTGAGCCCAGACACGTTTTGCAGAATAAGGCGAAATACTGGACCAGGTACCATTCTTCCACCAATATGTATGGTCTCCTTCGGGCCCACCCACCGTATGATAGAAGGCACCTTCTGTTCCGAAAATTTCGAGTCTAACCTGCCATGAAGACGGAAGATAGCAAGTTGTCGAGCTATATCTAACGGAAAGTCCGTTATCATATTTCCATTCGCTTACTCCATAATCCTCAGCCTCAATTTGATGGTTCTTGGTTTCTATCGTTGCTTTTACATAATCCGGAACACCAAAAAGCGATATCATCCGTTCAACTTCATGTATCCCCTGGTTTGAAAGAGCTCCACCCCCGTCTAAAGCCCAGGTTCCACGCCAATGATTATTGTGCTCGTAATACTCGTTGCTTCTGGATACACACAAGGCAACATTTGCAGCAAGTATTTTCCCGAAGTAACCATTTTTTACAGCTTTCAGTAGTTCATTGGATTCTTTTTCAAACTGAAAATCAAAATCCAGCCCGAGATACAGATTCCTAAGATTGGCTTTTCTTATAATGCTGCGACATTTTTCAACATTCGCATCCATAGGCTTTGTCATAAGAACATGTTTATTCGCATCCAGTGCCCTCGAGGCAACTTCAGAGTGATGTCCAGTCTCTGTCACAACGTAAATAACTTCTACATCCGGGTCTTTTAAAAAGACTTCAAGATCTGTCGAGTACGGGACGTTGAATTGATGAGCCACCTCCTGTGCAAGATTTTCATTTAAATCACATACCCCATAAAGTCTGCAGCCGTTTGTCTGTGTAAGCTGTTGCGCCCTGACCTTTCCCATTCCCAGTCCTACCACAACAAAGGAGACAGGATTATCTGAATAGGAACGATAAAATTTATCCTTCTTCTCCAGTGCCATATGGAGGTTTGCAGGAGCTGCAGCCGGCCATACTTTTTTTACATAGTCTGTCACCATTCTGCATGTGGTCTCTTTGCTGAAAGAAGAAGTATCAGGAGTATGGGTTTCAACAGAGACTGCATAATCTTTTCTTTCAAGTGTAGCAGCACCTGCAAGAAGTCTTTCATAGGGGATTGGAGTATAACCGAACTCAGGAACAACACCCCAGCTCTTGACGTGCATCATAATTGATGCTTCAAGGGAGCGTTTAAAGTAGTCAATTTCATTCTCTCGGGTAAAAATGTCAAAATAATTTGCAGCATCCCATGCTAATCCCCACTCTTTTACACCGAGGGCATCCAAGAATGCGATAACCTCGTCACAAGTTTGGCCACAGTTCTCAAATGCCAGTCTTAATCCAGTCTCTTGTGCTCTTTTTCTAAGAGGTTCAAACATTTCCAGGACATTATTCATCTGATCAGGCATAACCTGAAGCTTATTGAAATATCTATCTTCCGGTTCCTGCTGCCAATAGTTGAATGCCCTTACATCGCGTGTCTGAAGAATATCGCAGGCTCTGATTATTCCCTCGAGCTTTATTTTTTCCTCATTCTGCCTTTCCTTATCCGGAAGATGAACCTTAGCCAACGAAGACTGAATCACTCCACACTTCATTCCTAATTTATCCAGTTCTTTTTTTATTTCTTTCAACTCTTCTTCACTTTGGTTGGCTATGCTCTTTCCGTTTATCATTGACCTGAAGTCAACACTTTGAAAACCCCAGCTTTTCAAAATAGGAAGCGCCTCTTTATAGTCCAAAGCTAATTCATCGGTAAAAATAGATAAATACATTTTTCTCTCCTTTTCTCAGCCCTTCAGGCCTTGTGTACTAACTCCTTCAACAATGTTTTTCTGAAGGAATATGAAAATCAAAACTATCGGAACAAGCGAAACAACTGACATCGCAAACATAGCTCCGTAGTCACTTGTTCCTGTATTGTCACAAAAGAGTTTGAGTGCCAGACTTACCGGATATTTTCTGGTTGTCTTGATATACAATAGCGGCGACATATATTCATTCCATGAATTAATGAATGCAAATATTGCAATTGTTCCTATTGCAGGTTTGGATAAAGGTACAATTATTTTTGAGAAGATTCCCATATATGAGCATCCGTCAATCTTAGCAGACTCATCTAATTCCTTCGGTATTCCATGCATATAATTGACAATCAGAAAAACAAAGAAGCCCTGAATGGCGAATGCCTTTGGAATAATCAGTGGTTTATAACTGTTAATCCATCCCAACTTGTTAAACCAAAGATATTGTGGAATCATCATCACCTGTTCGGGAAGCATCATGGTAAGCAGGACAACAGCAAAGATAAAAGATCTTCCCTTGAACCTCAGTCTACCAAGGCCATATCCTACAACAGTGCAGGAAATGCACGACAGTACTGTCGAAAAAAGTGCTATAATAAATGAATTCAGGATAAAGACGTCAAAACTTGTTTTTGAAAATCCTTTCCATCCGTTCACATAATTTTCAAATGTTGGATTCTCAACTAAAAAAGTTGAGGATGTCTGGAAAATTGTATTATTAGGTTTGAATGAAGAAAGAATCATCCATATCAGAGGATATATCATAATGATTCCAACTCCACAGACGAGAATATGATAAATTATCGTGCTTCTAAGTTTGGCTCTAGATAAAGAGTGAACCCTTGCCATATCAATAGCCTCCCTCATATACCCAAAGTTTTTTTGTAGCAAAGAAAAGCGCAGTAAAAACACCTACAATCAAAATCAGGAACCAACCCATAGCAACTGCCAGCCCGGCATTGTTGTACTGGAAGCTCTGTTTATACATGTAGAGAACATAGAAGAGTGTCGAATCAAGCGGCTTTCCGTCCGAAATAATCTGCCCGGAGGCGAAGACAAGCATCCCGTTGATAAATTGCATAATAATATTGAAAAAAGCCGAAGATGTAATGAGAGGAAGTGTGATTGAGAAGAACCTCCTGACTTTGCCCACACCGTCAACCTCTGCTGCCTCGTAAAGAGTAATCGGTACCTGTTTCAAGGCAGAAAGAAAAACCAACATCGATGAACCGAACTGCCAGACAGAGAGTATAATCAAAACCCATATCGCTGTTTTCGGATTACCCAACCATTTTACATCCAGGCCGAAAAGACTATTTATAAGGCCGTTATTGGCAAACAGTCTTTTCCAAAGCACTGCAACAGCAACAGAAGAACCAAGAAGTGATGGTAGATAATACATTGCCCTGTACACCGATGTTGCCGCTGTTTGACGGTTCAGAATCATTGCAACAATCAGCGCAAATACGACCCTCAATGGAACCGACACAAAAGCATAGAACAAAGTAACTTTCAGCGACTTGAGCCATCTGGCATCTTTGAACATTTGAATATAATTCTTAAAACCCGAAAACTTTGCCGGTGAGACAATGTTATAGTCACAGAATGAGTAGTAGAGAGACATCATCATTGGAACTGCAATGAAGAACAGAAACCCGAAAACAAACGGCAGAGAGAAAAGATATCCTGCAAGACTTTCCAACCCTCCCTGTGTTTTTATTAGTTTCCTTTTACTTAACTTTATCCCGCTCATTATCTGTTTCTCCTTCTTTTGATTTTTTGGCATGACATATATGAGGAAACATCCAGTTTCCTCATATAATTCTTAGTTAATTAGTTTTGTTTTAATTACTTATTTCTGCTTGCAGCATCAGCCATCATTCGATTACCTTCGTCAAACAATCTCTTGGCTGCATCTACCGCTGACAGCTCGCCATATTGCACTAATTCATCAAGTTCCGGAATCAGACCATCCTGAATCTGACTTGCACCTGCCCCTGCATTCGGGTTTGGAGCTGTTGCAAGCGGAGTAACTACGTCATTGATAAAGTCCATAGCCTTCTTTTCGTTTTCACCCACAAGCCCTGCCAAATAGCTGGTCATAGTTGATGAAGCTGGGACTCCGGGTTCTCCCATGATTATAGCATTTGCTTCTTCACTGTTTGTGAGCCAATTTACCAGCTTAACGCTCTCTTCAATATGTTTACTGTTAGCTGAAACAGTCCAGCACATAGCCTGCCTGAGATAGAGAGACTTAGATGCATCCGCTGTAGGTCGCGTTGTAATACCAAGTTCCATATCCTCCGGTTTATCTTGTGCGATAGAAACAAGCTGGTTTGAATTGACAACTGTCATCCATGACTGTGTGTCAGGTGTTGTATAGACTGTAAGCGGATCGAGAGACATCGACGAACCTGCGCCAACAATAATCGACGGATCAATCAGCCAGCCTTCCTTTCTGCCTGTCTCAACCATTTCAAAGTATGGAAGCAACGCTTCATAAGAAGGAACACCAAGACTATCCTCACCGAAAAGTACATATCCCTCAGCTCTTACAAGATATTCAATATACTGAGCCTGGTTATAAGCAAATGCTGTCTTTACTCCTGTCTTGTTGTAAATCTCTCTCGAGATATCCATAAAGTCTTCAAGTGTCATATAGTCTTTGACAACAATTCCAAGAGAATCGGTAAGTGTCTTATTATAGACAAGTGCAAGAGCATTTACTCCGGCAGTTATACCATAAATTCCATCACCGAACTTAGCTGTGTCAAGAACAGCATCACTGATATTTGTTCTATCGAAGAGGTTGCCGAAATATGGTGTGAAATCCAAAAGCTGTCCAGCATCAACATACTGTGCCATATAGGCCGATTGCGACATTGATACATCCGGTAATGTTCCGCTTGCTGCAGCTGCTGCAAGAGAAATCATATGATCATTGAAACCGTTTGTCTGGGTTTCTATCTTAACATTCGGATTTAACTCCATGTATCTGTCAAGTGCTGCTATGAACTTCTCATTTCTTGTCTGGGAACCCCACCATGCAACAACAAGCTCAACAGTATCTGACGATGTTTTCTTGCTTTCGCTGGCACCGGAAGCAAATAATGTACAGACTGAAAGAACAAGAACGGTTAACAAGATAATCGTTTTTTTCATAATTAAGTAATCTCCTTTTTCCTTTTATATATTCGATTATCAATTGCAATTAACAACTCAGCCTGCAAAAAAACCTATTGAAACTTATGGATATCCTACTTTTTTCTGCCAATCAGATTTCTCTTGTATTCATATGGACTCATCCCTGTATTTTTCTTAAAAACAGCACTGAAATATTGTGGATTTTCCCCAAAGCCCACATTCTCGGCTATATTCATAATTGATTCATTATTCTTATCCAACATAAGTTCCTTAGCTTTGCTTATTCTAAGAGAAATAAGATATTCCTTAAATTTGTGCCCAGTCTCCTGAAGGAACCTTCTTGATAGATAATCGGGATTCGCAAAGACCTTATTTTCGGAAATCCACTTAAGAGAAAGAGCCGGATCTGATATATTCTCATCACATATCCGCAGCACATTCTCTATCTGTTGGCTGTAGTAATTGCGCTCTTTTCTATCCGCCTCCTGCTTTTTCTTCGACAAAGTGCTTTTCCGGGCTCTCTCCTGCAAAATATCAACAATAACTTCATTAACAGCACACAATATCTGGTCCTCATTGCATGGCTTGATCAGGTAATGCTTGACACCATACTGCATAGCGTCTCTGGCATATTCAAATTCAGCGAAAGCAGAAATAATGACGAACTTGACAGCAATATTTGAATCACCTACTTTCCTAATTAAATCAATGCCTCCCATCTGGGGCATACATACATCTGTAATCACGATATCCGGACGGTAAAGCATTATTGCCTGATATGCCGTGTTTCCGTCATTTGCAACGGCAACAACCTCAATATTGTAACTTGCCCAGTCGATGAGATCTTTAAACATCTGAGCCACTTCAACTTCATCATCAACAATAATTATTCTATACATGACTCGTCCTCACTTATAACCGGAAGTATAATTGTCACAGTAGCCATCCCATCATCATTATCAGTACTGAGGCCGTAGCTACTTCCATAACTGTATTCAATTCTCTTGAGAATATTCATCATACCTATGCCGTTTCCATGTGCACGAACTTCACCTTTGAGCAGTTTTTCTATCAAATCAGGCTCATATGTGGAGCCGGTGTTTGAAACCTTTAGATATAGTTTTCCATCCTCAATATAACTTTTTATAAAAATGTCGATTTTATTGAGGGATACTGAGGCATATCTGCAGGCATTCTCCACAAGAGGCTGAATGGAGAATTTAGGAACAATCAAACCATAGAGAGAATCATCGGTAATATCGACAACAAGATTTATTTCCCGCTCCGGATTCCTTTTCTGCTGGATGTATATATACTCCTGTACAAGATTGAGTTCAGTATCGAGATAAACCTGATTCTCCTTCGATAATGATACCTGAAGAATACGACCAAGAGACTCAATCATCAGGCTCAATTCTTTGTCTTTCTGTTTTTTTGCTCTCCAATCAAGCATCTGAAGAGCATTAAGAACAAAGTGAGGGCTTATCTGCAGCTGAAGCATCTCTATGTATGTGCGTTTTTTATCCATCTCGGCCTCCAGCTTTGCCTCAGTAAGGCTTTTAACTCTTTCAGTCATCCTGTCAAACTGGTCATGCAGATCACCCAATTCATCACTTCTATCCCAGACTGATTTATCAGGTAATGTAACATCCTCGCCGGAAAAAAGAAGGAACTTGAGTCTCAGGGCATCAATTGCGCCGTATATATTTCTATAAAGTTTTGTAATTACCCCAAAGATTATTACAACAAGCACAAAAGCCAGAACTACATAAAGGACAATAAGATAAAAAAGCCATCCTATTAAATCTGAATATTGCACAAGGCAGGTAAAACGCCATTGGGAATAACTAGAGGCTACAATGAAGTATATTCCACCATTAAGATAAGAGATAAGGTAATCATTATCCACCGCTTTTATAAATATATCTTCCGTTATTGTCGATATCCTATCTGTTGTCTTGTAAACAAGCTTATATTCTTCATCCTCCATGACGAATGAGTAATCATCAATAAAATCATCTATACTCTCAAAGTTGAAAAAGGACTCTAAATCAATATCTAATACAAGATATCCGATTGTATCAAGTTTGACGTTGGCAATCCTATTTATTCTACAAACATACATCAGATGGCCGTTTGAACAGTAATCTGTAATCCACTTGCCATGTTCATTCTCATCCAATGCATCAGCAAGAAGAAGATATTTATTCATAATCGAAAGATAATCATCCTCACCCTTATTAATTGCAGCCTGGATTACAACAGTACTTTTATCTGCTGGAATAGCTATAATTGTATTGAGGTTGTTCAGCCTAAGAGCATTCTGAGAGAGAATGTTTCTTATAGAACTGGCTGTAGTCATTCTGAGCTGAGTACCACTATCTTTTACATCTGATAAAATAGCCTGCACAGAATCATTTATTGAAATGTCCGCCGCAACTTTCTCATAGTTCTTAAGGTCAGCAACAATTGTGTCGGTTCCAAGCTTTAAAAAACTTGAGACAAGTCGATAATAATGTGCGTCATAACTCCGAATTGTGTTTAACAGCATTATTGAAGAGAAGAGCAGAATTATAACAATAACAGAATAGACTGAGCAAAACAGTTTCGTTTTAAGACTCATTCTTCTTTTCACTCTGCAACACTCCCTATCAATTCAATAACATACAGTACACTCTTCTATATATTCTGTACTTTATGTTCTCTTTGAGTCAAACAACAAAAAAATATTGCGCTCCGCTTTTTAAAGTCCTTATAGGATGTTCTGTCGTTGCATGAGTTGCATACAACAACAAGTGACAGATATCCCTTTTACCGTTAGAATCAAGCCATGGTTTTATCTTTTGTAAATAGATTCTTCGATTACGTGATGCTTCTCATCATTGTCCTCAATATCTCATTGAGGAAGTACCAGAACGGAACGAAGAAGAGAATGTCGACAATCTATCTGGCTCTTCTCTTTCTTGTCTTCTATTTTCTACTTGTTCTCATTAACACAATAGAAGCCCTTCCCGGGTGGCTTGAGTGGGTGGACTGTGGATTATTTGTTATCGGCGCGGTAGTCTTGAGAAAGAAGGTCTGGCCCTGGAGGGTTAAATGCACAAAGTGCGGCAGAAAGATGGGATGGGACGCAATCCTCGGCAGAGATGAAAACCTCTGCGATGACTGCTTTTATGAGCTACACCCTGAAGAAAAGGCTAAAAAAGAGGAAGAAGAAAAGAAAAAGAGTCCCACATACAGCATTGATATGTTCAACCAGGATTGCACGAACGCTGACCATGTTGGAGACATATGCTGGGAGGAGTGGGAGCCGACAGAGAGGTGTGTCCTGACATACCTTATCGACGGCAGTAACATTCTTCTCATCCTCAAAAAGCGTGGCATGGGGGACGGCTACTACAACGGTCCGGGCGGCCATATCGAGCTCGAGGAGACAAAGGTGGAAGCCGCAATAAGGGAGACAAAGGAAGAAACGGGACTTGATGTTGAAAACCTCGAGGAAAGAGGTTCTCTCTACTTCCAGTTTAAAGACGGCACAAGAATGCTCGGCTACGTCTTTGTCACCCATACATACTCGGGAACTCTCATCGATGAGTGCGATGAGACAAAGCCCTTCTGGTGTAAAATAACAGAGCTTGACTACTCGAATATGTGGGAGGATGACAGACTGTGGTTCCCGCTGCTGTTGGAGGGTAAGAAATTCGAGGGCTACTTCATCTTCGACGACAGAAGGATGGTAGACAGCCTTATAAAGGAAATAACAGACGAGAGCGATGACGAGTGAAGCACTTGGATTGTGGAATCTAGGAGACGACTCCTTTCATAGGAGAATCGACTCCATTACAGCTAAAAGGATAATCAAAGCCTCCTATAAAAGCGGCATAAGAACCTTCGACTCTGCCTACAGCTACACCGACGCCGACACTATACTCTACTCGGCGCTTAAGGAAATTAAAGCCGAAAGAAATGAATGGAGAATAATTGAAAAAATTATGCCGACTCCGACACTCTCGAGGAAGGCCGAAGCAGTAATGCGTCGCCTCAACACTACATTTCTGGACATCCTCCTTATTCATTGGCCGGAAGAAGAGGGCGTTCTTTATTCTGCATTAAAAACTCTAGAAAGTCTCAAAGAAAAAGGAGTAGCAAAAGAGATAGGGGTAAGCAACTTTCCCCTTCCACTTCTTGAAAAAACAGCAGCGGACTTTCCCCTATCCTACCATGAGAGGCCTCTCTCACTCATATGGAACAGAGATTGGGATGAGGAGAAAAAAACGGGAATCAAAACTCTTTCATACGCCCCGTTGGGATTCGGTGCCCTTACTGGGGAAAAGAAGGAAAAACTTGAGTCTCTCTTCTTTTATTCCTCCCCAAAATTCAACGCTTTAAATGCAGAACTGAAAAATATAGCTCATAAATACAACACAACGGTTCAAGTAATAGCCCTAAGCTGGGTTTATGAGAAAGGGCCTTATATGATTATAAGGGGAGCGTCCAGCGAGAAGCAGATAAATGCTCTACCCATCGCACTCGACTCTGATGATATAACAGCACTCGATAATCTTTCTGATGAGATTACCTCTCTTTGCCTTAAAGACAACATCTTCTCCCATAACTGGAAAGGAGGAGCATATGAAAAGACTTAAATGTGAAGCAAAAGCTGAAATAATCGTTAAGAAGTCAAGGTTCATAAGTATTGCATACCCAGTGAATACACTCGAGGAAGTAAAAGAGAAGGTTGCACTTACACGTAAGCTCTACAGCGACTCCAGTCATGTTGTCCATGCTGCCGTTGTAGGTAAAAGTGGCACCCTCTTCTCCTCATCAGACGACAGGGAGCCGAAAAACACTGCAGGCCGCCCCGCCCTTGAAGTATTGAAAGGAAGCGGGATTACAAACATATGTGTATGCATCATCCGTTATTTCGGAGGAACCCTTCTCGGAACCGGAGGACTTGTTAAAGCTTACGGCGATAGCGTGAAGGAAGTGTTGAAAATAGTAGAAACAGAGGAGAATATAGACTACATTCACTTCTCCCTCTCTCTTGATTACGACTTATATACCCCGATTAAGAGTGTGATGGAAAAACACAGTGTAAGAAACGTCACTGAAGAGTTCACAACAGCTGTCAAAATCCATGGGGATATCCCCGTATCAAAGAGGGACAGCTTTGAAAGAGAAGTAAGGGATTGGGGACAGGGACGGATTCTAATCAACATTGGAGAAGAATAAAGACTCAAAGCACAGTCATCAACTGGGGTCTCTACTCTTATCCCCAGTCAGATCATTAGAAGAAAACACAATAGAGCTTAGAGCTTCATGATTGAGAGACAAATCAATTGAAAGGACAAAGAAAATATGGTGTATGCCTCACAGAGGTTGACTGGTAAATATAAAAAGAAAAAATAAAATATAGATATAACAATAATTGTTTTTTTACGTAATTATTGGTGAGGAGCATAAAAAATGTTTGAAATAAATAAAGAACTCTTAGAAAAAGTAAAGAACTCGGGAGACTTGCGCGCTCTTGCAAAAGAAAACGGCATTGATCTAACAGAAAAAGAAGCAGAAACATATTTTGCAAAATTCAATATCAAAACAGGTGAACTCGACGACGACGAATTGGACGATGTAGCCGGTGGCAGAAAATGTGGAACAACCTATAAAGACAGTAGACCGGTTGTTGCGTTCTATAACTCATGCGAGTATTTTACAACTAAAGACACCGGAGTGAGATGGGCCAATGGAGGAAAATGTCAGGAATGCCTACACATGAAGTCTGCTTCTTTACCCTTTGGTTTTGCTCTCTGCTACTGCCCTGAGAGATACGACAACTGATTTAAACAACTACCACAAAAAAGAATCTGACAGCAGAGAGCGGGAGAGAAAAGCATGTATTGCATTCTAAATAGAAATATAGCGTTGCGCTCATGGGTACGTTCACCCTACGCTTATTACGTAAGACTTCAAAAAGATGCGCAGAGGCTCAAGAAAGAGGAATACGAACTCTTGAAATTGTGTGACGGTGAGCATGACTTGGAAAAGTCAGATCTTCTAAGCCGTTTTATCATGACGGGATTTGTGAGCGTCTGTAAAAAAGGTGAATGTAAGCTTGACCCGTGGCAGGACCAAACATACGACAACCGTTATTTCCCAAGCATGAATTTGATGATTACCGGAAAGTGCAATTACAACTGCCGCCATTGTTTCAACGCGGCAGACAATGCGCCACTACAGAGCGAATGGACACTTGAAGAAGCAAACAATCTTCTCGACCAGGCGAGGGATTGTGGCATAAACGCATTCACAATCACAGGCGGAGAACCGATGCTTCATAAGAATTTCTTCGAGATTCTCGAGGGAATTTATAATCGCAATATGTATGTCTTCGAATTGAATACAAACGGACATTTCATAAATCAGGAAGCTCTCGACAGAATGAAGAGCATAGGGTGTATGCCGCTTGTGAAGATTTCGTTTGACGGCTTAGGCTGGCATGATTGGTTGAGGAACAAAAAGGGCGCGGAGGAAGATGCCCTCAGAGCAATTTCCCTCTGTGTCGAAAACGGTTTTCCTGTTATGGCCCAGACAAATGTTCACCGCAAAAATGTCGGCGTTATGCACGATACGCTTAATCTACTAGACAAAATGGGCGTAAAGATAACCCGCGTAATAAGAACAACCGAAGCCCCGCGGTGGGAACAGAATGCAGATGGTGCAACGTTGACATTCAAAGAGTATCTGGATGCAATGATTGAGCTTTGGCGCCTCTACTCACAGGAGGAGCACAAAATGGATTTCATAGCATGGCAGATAGGAACAATGTTTCCTAGAACTAAAAGCTATTTAATTTCCTCTGTGGAATGTTCCGAGGGAGAATATCGTGCGAGTGCACCGGTATGTAAAGGTACCCGTGGCCTGATAGCAGTTGCCGCAAACGGAAACGTTTTTCCATGCCACCAGATGTCAGGATACTACGAGCAGCATAACGATGTTCTTGGTAATCTCAAGACAGGCACTCTCAAAGATCTTCTTTCCGGCAGCAGGTACATAGACGAGGTATGTACAACAGTCGGCACGCTGAGAGAATCAAATAACAAATGTAGCACCTGTAAATATTTTGAATATTGCTGTGGAGGCTGCCGAGCAATCGCGCTTGCCCTTACAAACAACAAAATGGCTCCGGACCCATCAAAGTGTTTCTTCTATGAAAACGGCTATTATGACAAGATTGTACAGACTATGGAAGGCTGGCGTAATACGACTGTTATAAATGTGTGACACCTTGTTTACTGTCTCCACTCCAAGACTGAATAGAGGGTAGTAATACTCTGCGCTTAGAGAACTTATTCTCAAGTATTGTTGTTCATTTTCATTGACCAGGTCACCAAAGGCCTGGTTTTTGTTATATCATGGAGTATGGGAAGCACAATAAAATACTATTCATTTTCATTAATGACCCACCTTCCTCCTTTGTCAGGGCCTTCATGAAAAATCTTTCCATCTCTTTTTAGATTAGTAAGGACGGTTCTGACTTCAGATTGAGTCAATCCAAGTTTCTCCGAAAGTACTTTACGTGAAATAGAAGGCTGAATTCTTATCATACCGATTACATCATTAATCCTAGAGCCCATTCTGCTGGATTTGACAGTGTTATCTCCTACAGACTTGTTTTCTGGTCGTTTTTCTGGTTGTTTTGCCGAAATTTCAGGTTTTCTGGCTGTTTTCCATGAATCATCTAGGTTTTCTGGCTGTTTTTCTGGCTGTTTTGCCGAAATTCCAGGTTTTCTGGCTGTTTTCCATGAATTATCCAAGTTTTCTGGCTGTTTTCCAATAACAGCATGATTGCCCATCTCTGCATTAAACTTCTCGTGAATGTGAATTATAGTCACAAAATAGGAATGGCCCTCATCTGTAACAAAT
This sequence comes from Muribaculaceae bacterium, assembly GCA_963623755.1. GTDB lineage: Bacteria > Spirochaetota > Spirochaetia > Sphaerochaetales > Sphaerochaetaceae > Ornithospirochaeta. The sequence continues at coordinate 32,317 of CAVFNE010000005.1, forward strand.
TCAGGAAGAGGAGAACCGTTGCTCTCCAATGCCCTGATAATTTTTCTAAATCCGGTATTTCTACCTTCTGTCAGATGAAGCTCCTTAAGATAATCACCAACACGCCTGTTTCTGTATCTTCTTCCTACAACATTGAACGACTTGAGATCCTCCATTGTCACGGACCTTTCTGGCCCCGGATAGCTCACAATCTGAATTCTGTCAGACTCAACTCTGACCTCTATCGGTTCACGGACATTATAGCCCTTATGATATACCGCATTTGCCAGAGCCTCCTCTACTGCAGGATAAGGATAATTGAAGAAGCGTTCAGCTTCGGCCCTGTCCGGATACTTGATGATTTTTTCCTGTATAGAGGTTTTTGCAAAACAAAAATCTCGTGAATAAAAATACACGACCACATGTATTA
>CAVFNE010000006.1:0-32331 GCA_963623755.1 Muribaculaceae bacterium
CAATGCAATAAAATTGCACCCCGAGAGGTGCTAAAGTATCAGTTCAATGTATAAATCGAGGAAATTCAGGTAAGTAAGCCATCAAATCCATACTCTTACCGCCACTTTATCCTTTTTTCTTTAAGTCATAAGATTGAATAATGCAGAAAGAAGTAAACCTCAGGGAAGGCAACATCTACTCATCGATGATGCTCTTCTCCCTTCCCATGATTCTCTCCTCACTCTTCCAGCAAGTTTATAATCTTGCAGATACCCTTATAGTCGGAAGATTCCTCGGTCCGGACGCTCTTGCCTCTGTCGGAAGTGCATACGCTTTGATGAACTTCCTTACATCTCTTCTCATTGGCCTATCGATGGGAGCCGGTCCACTCTTTTCGTATTCATACGGCAAAGGAAATCTATCTCAAATGAGGAAGGACATATACAACAGCAGCATTCTTTTTTCCTTGATTGCCCTGATATTGATGACAGCCTGTTACCTCTTAACAACTCCAATCCTCGTTCTCTTACAAACGCCCGAGGAAATCTTTATAGAAGAGAGGGAGTATGTAAAGGTTATATTCACCGGCATATTCTTCGTCTTCTTATATAACTATTTCTCATTCCTGCTCCTTAGTCGCGGTAACTCATCAGTCCCCCTCTACTTTCTTATATTCTCGGCCCTGTTGAACATTGTCCTTGACCTTATTTTCGTCATTTCTTTCACTCGAGGCGTCAAGGGTGCGGCGGAAGCTACACTAATATCACAAGGGGTATCGGGAATTGGAATTACACTTTACTTTCTTCTAAAGAACAAAGATCTTCTACCCAAAAAAGAGGAGAGAAAACTTGATAGAGAGAGGATAAGGACAATCTTCAAATACTCGGCACTCACAAGTGTACAGCAGTCTATTATGAACTTCGGAATTCTTATGATACAGGGTCTTGTAAACTCCTTCGGCCCCACTGTCATGGCTTCCTTTGCCGCCGCGGTTAAAATCGACACCACAGCTTATACCCCCAGTCAGGAATTCGGGTCGGCCTACTCACTCTTCATCAGCCAGAATCTCGGTGGCGGAAAGATGGAGAGAATCAGAAAAGGAACGAAAGGTGCTTTCGGTATATCGATTGCCTTCTCCATCCTAATGTCGGCCGTCATTTACATATTTGCACCATCTCTTATGAGACTGTTTGTCAGTGCTGAAGAGACACTAGTCATACAGACTGGTGTTGAATACCTCAGAGTTGAGGGCTCATTCTACATAGGAATCGGAATACTCTTTCTGCTTTACGGTTATTACAGGGGAATAGGCAGGCCAGAATGGAGTATTGCATTGACTGTTGTATCACTCGGAACAAGAGTTCTACTTGCCTACACTCTTTCTCCTCTTCCCGAGCTAGGAGAGAAAGCAATAAGGTGGTCGATTGTAAGCGGATGGCTATTGGCAGATATCCTGGGCCTTCTGGCAATGAGAAGAGTAAAGGTAAAAGAGGAGGCGTAAATGCATTCGTTTTCATCACTACATACACACAATACTTTCTGTGACGGCAAAAACACAATCAGAGAGATGATAGAGAAGGCAGTCACACTCAACTTTGAGTCCATCGGAATATCGAGCCACTGCTACACTGGGTATCCATTCGATGTATGCGGCATAAAGAAGGAAAATTTGAATGATTACTATTCGACGGTTCTCCAGCTCAAAGAGGAGTTTAAGGACAGAATCAATGTCTTTCTCGGACTTGAAATCGAAAGCAGGGTGCTGGGCGAAAAAAGGCCCGATATCGCCAACGTGCTCGACTATACGATAGGTTCCGTCCACCTCTATAGAAAAAACGGCGCTTTCCTCCCTGTCGACAACACCCCGGATGAATGGCGGGAAGCACTCTCTCTATACAATAACAATGTTCTCGACTTAATTGAAAGTTACCTCATAGAGCTTACCTCTTTTGCTTCAGACTCCCCTTTCGATATCCTCGGCCACTTTGATCTATACACCAAGTTCAACGAAAAGGAGAACCTTTTCGATGAGAATGCCCCTTCTTATAAAGAGCTTGCACTGAAATATCTCGATAAAATCATCGAGTCGGGAAAGATAATCGAAATAAACACCGGGGCGATGTCGCGGCGATGGCGGACAACACCCTACCCAGATTTCTTCCTCCTAGAGAGAATGCATGAAAAAGGCGCCAGAGTTATCGTCAACAGCGATTCCCACAGCACAGAAACCCTTTCTTACGGCTACAACGTGGCATATAAGCTTCTGAAAGAAGCCGGCTACACAAAAGAGACAATCCTCACAAAAAACGGATGGAAAGAAAGGCCTATCTAACGCCATATTTGTTTGTGTTACAGCTGTTTCTCCGATAGAATTAATAAATGTGGAGGAAACTATGAAGAAAACCAAACTTGACGGTTTATGGGCTCTCAAGCCGAAGGAAATAGAAGACAATAAATTTGGTATCACAATAGACAAGACCTACTCAATGATAATACCGGGCGATTTATATTCCGCCCTCATTGAAAAGGAAATAATTCCTGATCCTTACTACGGCCGGAACGAACTCGATATTCTCTTTCTAGGAAGGGGCGAATGGGAGATTAGAAGAGAATTCGAGTATAACACAGGAGGGAAGAAGGTCTTTCTCCGCCTCGAGAAACTCGACACAACCGCAACTCTTTATTTAAACGGTAAGAAGGTATCTGAATACGACAACATCCACCGCATATACTATACAGATATCACCTCCTACCTTAAAAAGGGGACAAATGCAATTTCGTTCGTTTTCCACTCCGCAGAAAAGATAGCAATAAAACGTAACTCATCTCTGGAGTACCCGATTCCGTGCTCCCTCTACCCCAACGGCTCTCCTCACCGTAACCTTGTAAGAAAGACCCAATGCGCAGCAGGATGGGACTGGGGGCCGTGCATTATGACAAGCGGCATATACACTTCTCCCATCCTCATCGAGACAGACTCCGTCATTCTAAAGGACGTGACAGTTACACTTGAAAAGAAGAACAGAAAGTGGAAGCTCAACTACGAGCTCTATCTACTCGGCGTCGAGGACAATGACGAGAGTGTTGCTGAAATTACAATTCTGGGTTCAACGTACTACCTTACTTTCCATAACAGAAAGGGAGATTTCAAAGTAAAGAATACTATCGAGGTAAATGAAGACGAAGTAGAACTGTGGTGGCCGAACGGAGAAGGAAAGCAGAAACTCTACGAAACTGTGGTCCGTGTAAACGGGATGAGTAAGAAAAGAAAAATAGGCTTCAGAACAATAGAAGTAAAGAATAACGTAACGCATGGGGGAAAAGAACTAACAGTCTCGGTCAATGGCAGGGACATTTTCATCAAAGGCTCCAACTGGATTCCACTCGACGCACTTCCGTCCCATATGACAAAAGAGCGCTACGACTCGATAATGAAGGATGTAAGAGAGGCTAATATGAACGCACTCCGCATCTGGGGTGGTGGATGGTATGAAAAAGAAGAGTTCTACGATGCAGCAGATAAGTACGGCATCCTAATATGGCACGATATGATGTTCGCATGCTCTACATACCCCTCCGATGAGTGGTTCTTAGAGAGCGTCAAAAAAGAGATGGAGGACCAGATTAGACGGCTCAAGAGCAGAACATGCATAGCCCTATGGTGCGGCAACAACGAGGATTTGGGCGCACTGGGGTGGTACGAGGAGACAAAAGCAGATAGAGAGCGCTACTTAAAGGATTACGAACTTCTCAACGACGAGACAGTCGGAAAGACTGTAATGAAAGAGGATCCGACAAGAATATTCTGGCCCTCGAGTCCATGTGGCGGTCCGGGAGACTACGGCGACAATTGGCACTCCGACGGCAATGGAGATATGCACTTCTGGTCTGTATGGCATGAAGGAAAGGAGTTCGATTTCTATCACACTGTAAAGCCCCGCTTCTGCTCGGAGTTCGGCTACCAGTCATTTCCCTCCCCATACACTGTAAAATCCTTCGCCCCTGAGAGTGACTACTCTCTCCTTTCCCCTGTCATGCTCCACCACCAGAAGAATGAGATGGGCAATGAAATCATCATCAACGAGTTCAAACGTACATTCAAAGAGCCAAAGTCTTTCACCGATGCACTCTATTTATCGCTTGTCCAGCAGGCCCTAGCTATAGAGACTGCAGTAACCTATTGGCGCAGTCTGATGCCATATTGTATGGGAACAATCATATGGCAGCTCAATGACGTGTGGCCGGTATCATCATGGTCGAGCATAGAGTACTCGGGAAAATGGAAACCGCTTCAATATGCCATCAAGCACTTCTACGTACCCGTCACTCCACTTCTCTATAAGGACGATGGAAAATACTTCGTCAGTGTTGTAAATGATACCGACAATGAGAAGAAGGTTAAGTTGACAATCACCCAATACTCATTCCGGGGAGAGAAACTTGACGAAGAGACATTGACTCTTTCTGTAGATTCTAGGTCTGTTTTAAAGGTTAAAGAAAAAGAGATTAAAGAGGATAGGTTCCTCTTTGTTAAACTTGAAGACAAAAAAGACAAAGAAGAGAGATTTTTGTTCCTCAGGAGGCCCAACGAAGAGAAGGTAGAGAAAAGTGGCATAAAGATAGTGAATATTGAAAAGAAGAAGCAAGCATTCGAGATTACACTCTCCACAATAAATCCAGCATTCTTTGTTGTTCTCGACAGCGCACTATCGGGCCACTTCAGCGACAACTACTTTGCCATTCTTCCGGGAGAGAATAAGACAATTTCATTCAAACCAGAGAGAAAGGACGTAAATAAAGACGAACTCGAAAAAGAGCTCGTCGTGTGGGATGTATCGAGGGTGTTGAGCTAATTCCATTCAAGGGGAGAGCATACAAGATTGAGATAAAAACACAAATCGTATAGTGCTTTCCTCTTCTCTTTTATCTCATCCCAATTCTTTTCCCCGCCGCGCCATAAGTTCTCGGCAAGAATGAAGGCACGGGGGAAAAGCATGAGCTCGGCTTCCCTGCCGCTCTCTATCTTCTCACACCAGAGATTGCATTGTGCGCCGAGAATCAAAGATCTCTCTTCTTTAGACAATTGCTTCATCGAGATATCCAGATTAAAGATATCTTTCGGCGTACAGAGGGATAAGTTTCCCTTCTCCCAGCTGTCCGGAGATGGGTAGCGGTCGAGGTAGCAACCTTCTGTCTGTGGGCAGAGTATTACATTGTGGCCTAATGCCGTTGCCTTCCTCGCGCCTTCGAGCCCACGCCACGACATTATAACAACACCGTTGTCTTCAAGGGGTGCATCTACAACCTCATCCCAGCCTATTGCTCTTTTACCATATTTACTCACTATTGAAGCAACACGTGCGGTGAACCACCCCTGTAAGTCATCTACATTTTTGATCCCTTCCCTCTCCATAAGGGCAATACACTCTTTATTTGTTTTCCATTGAGTATGCGGACACTCATCGCCGCCAATATGGATATAAGGGGAAGAGAAAATGGAAGCTAATGTACCGATTGCCTTATCTAGGAACGTCCAGAGTTCCAGAGATGCAGGATTCATGACATTCTCGAATACTCCATAGTTATACTGGACACTGATTTTACTTCCCGTGCACCCGAATTCCGGGTACGATGCAAGAAGAGCCTCGGCGTGCCCCGGAGTTTCGATTTCAGGAATAACGGTAATACCGAGAGAGCGCGAATACTCCTCTACAGCCCTCAGATCATCGAGTGTGTAGAAGCCTCCGACAGTGTGGTTATTATCGTCGTTGTACGGCCTGTAGCAATGAGAAGATATTGCCTCAAGCTTATCGTATCCCTCGACGGGGAAACGCCAGCCCTGGTCGTCTGTAAGATGGAGGTGGAAATAGTTATATCCCACAAGAGACATGGCTTTGATTATCCTCTTGAGTTCATCGAGGGGAAAGAAGAACCTCACCGTGTCTATATGAAAGCCTCGGTAAGATGTGGACGGAGAATAGAACTCGAATTCACACACCGGAGTTCTGCCTTCAAATAAGAGTGAGAGCATCTCTATGTAGGCCGAGCCCATCCTTATCTCATCGTCCCCGATGCCGCAGACGATAGTCTCTTTATCAGATATCAAAACCTTATTAATCCCGCTTTTGAGAGATTTTATTTCCCTAGGCTTTTCGATAAGCCTCTCAACCTTTACATTCCTGCTTTTTATAGACGGAACAAGAAGTTTATCTACGTAGTACATAACACCTCAAAAGGCGGGCCGAAAGACCCGCCACATAATCAATTACAGAAACCCTTACTTGCCGATATAAGCATACCAAGCTGCGTTGACAGTCTTAGCTGCCTTCTCGACTGTTGTTGTTCCGAGACCGATTTCAGCAAGAACAGTGTTGATGACTTCATAAACTGCAGGATCAAGAACGCCGTCGATAACAGGAGTTGCAACTTCGATTCTGTTATACCATTCAGCTCTCTTTGCAACCAGAGGCTCGAGGGCGTTTTCTTCACATACCTTGGCAACATCGATTGTTGTGAGGGATGGGAATGCAGCACCGGTTGTAAGTCTCCATGTCTGAGCATATTCGCCTTCGAGGAACTTGATGAGTTCCCAAGCTGCAGCTTCTTCTGCGCTGCCTGACGGGATATCAGCTGCCATAGCCCAACCTGTTCCTACGACAGAAGAGTTGGACTCGTGAACGATTTCGCCGTCGAGGGCTGGGAAGTTGATGAGCTCGATATCTGTTTCCTGAGCCTCAGGAGAGAAGAGAGCCTTACCTGTTGTTGTATCTGTCTGGAATGATGCACATGCCCAGTCTCCGTCGATATAGAATGCGCTCTTGCCGTTAGCAAAGTCGCCTCTACCTGAGCCGTAGGAGATGCTGAGTGTGTTTCTATTGATGATTCCATCCTTATAGAGGTTGTCGAGAACTGTGAGTGCAGAGATGAACCAGTCATCCTCGAAGTCAATCTCACCGTTCTGAAGTCTGACGTTCCAGTCAGCTCCACCAAATCTACCGACAAGGAGAGAGAAGAGACATGACTGCATAACCCAACCGTCCATACAATCCATCTTGATAACTTCGATTCCCTTTGCATTGAGAACAGGAACCATTGCCTTAAGGTCATCATAAGTCTTTGGCATTTCAAGTCCGTTTTCTCTTAAAACCTTTGTGTTGACGAACATCATGGATGTAGCTGTGATTCCGTTCGGAAGCTCACCAAGGTATCCGGCAAGCTGAGGAGCGATAGCTACTGCTGAGTAGTCATCAACAAGACCGTCTTTCTCCAAAAATGGAGTAAGGTCCTTCAAAAGTCCCTCTGTGTGGAGAGTAGAGCTGCGGCCGCTCGGCCAGCAGTACATAACATCAGGAAGATTTCCCTGTGCTGCATATGCTTCAACTTTCTGATGGAAAGGCTCATTGAAGAGGTCTTCTCTGATAACCTCGATATCGGGATGCTCTTCGGAGAACTTATTCCAAATCATCTCGATTTCATTTGCGCTGTTTGGTTCTGACATATCGATGTAGTTGAGAACCCTGATTGTTGTCTTTCCGCTTGAAGCTTCCGATGCTCCTGAGGCGAAAACGAGTGTGCATACTAGTGCGATAACTAGCAGAACTGATAATTTCTTCATCATTTTCCTCCTTTTGATGAATGAATCGGGAAATCCCCCATTTCTATCCTTTAACTGCTCCTGCAGCGACTCCCTTTGTTATTTCCTTTCTGAATACCAGATAGAAGATAAGCATCGGTAAGAGTCCGATTACAAGAGAAGCAAAAAGCTTTCCATAGTCAGTTGAGAGGCTTCCTGCGAACGACTGAATGCCGACGGGAAGTGATTTGTTGTTCTGACTCGATGTGAGCATGTTTATAAGCATAAACTCATTCCATGTGCCGCTTACAGTAAGTATTGCAAGCGTCGTAGCAACCGGCTTTGCCATCGGTACGATGATGGAAGCGAATATCTTCATATATGAGGCACCGTCAATACGTGCCGACTCGACAAGTGCTGTCGGAACACTCTTAATATACTCCGTGCATAGATATACACCCATCGGGAGTCCTATTCCGATATAAGGAATGAGAACACCCAGTTTTGTGTCGTAAAGCCCCACCTGGTTGATGACGATGAAGAGTGGAATCATGATTGACTGGAGTGTCATAAGTATTCCGATTATATAGAGGCCGTAGATAACCTTTGTACATTTCATCTTTATCTTTGCAAATGCAAAGCCACTCATCATACCCAATATAAGGACTGCTGCAACGGTGACGAATGTATAAATGATGCTGTTGATTATATATATTCCGAAGTGTCCTCTAATCCAGGCATCACGGTAGTTCTGCCAGAAGAATTCCTTCGGGAACCCCAGTCTATCCAACTGGTAGCTCTGACTTGTTTTGAAGGAGTTCATAACCAGCCACAATAGCGGTGCAATTGCAAGAACGGCGAAGAGAATGAGGACGATGTAGGTAAAAACCATACCGACGGTTCTGCCTTTGCTGTTTGTATCTTTAATCTGACTCATTCCTTACCTCCAAACTTCTTCTCGACCATCTTTGTGATACCGATGAATGTGAATGAGATTATGCACATTACAATAGATACCGCATTGGCCAGTGGATAATTCGGTGCCCCCTTGAAGGCCTTGTCGTACATGTAAATAGAGAGAACATATGTCTGCTTGGCAGGTCCTCCGCTTGTCATGACATATATTAAGTCGAAGCTCTTGAGAGAGCCGGAGATAGCTAGAATAGCAGATGTAACGATAACTCCGGAGAGTGCCGGGAGAATTATATACCTCAAAGCCTGGAATTCCGTTGCTCCGTCAATCTTTGCCGCCTCGATAACAGAAGTGTCAATCTTCTGCATGTTGGCAAGGAATATAATGAGATATGTTCCTGTGTACATCCAGAGGATAACAAGCAAAACTGGAATCATCGGATGATTGCTGTTCGACGGGTTATAGGTTGCATTGAAGAGTCTGATGATGTCAGGGAGAGCTCCGTTGGGGGCTGTTATAGCCTGCCACAGTCTTCCGATGACAACAGTCGATATTACGCACGGAAGATATATGACTGTCTGGAAGAAGTCCTTTCCCTTAATCATGCCGCGGAAAATAAGATAGGCCATGAAGAAGCCGAGAGGAATCTGTCCGAATACAGATATGAATGTAATCCAGAGGTTGTTCTTGAGAGCAAGCCAGAAATACCTATCGGCAAACATCTCTGCATAATACTTGAAACCTATGATATCGATATGTCTCCTCTTTGGTCCGAAAAGCGCACCGCCGTTGTAGTTTGTAATACTCAGGAACAGTGCAAAGACTGTAGGAAACGCCATCACAAAGACGTAAATCAGGAAGCCCGGCAGTACCAGCGTCCAATAGGCCACCCTCTCCTCTCTTCTATTCGAAAGCGATTTTGTTCCACTCATTGTTTTCCCTCTCCTCTTTGCTTTAAAGAAAACTCTATAATTTCATCCCAACTCCTCTTGTCAGGATTATCCTTCTCCAAATCAGGTATGGAATATAGATTATACAGATACATGACTGCGGCGCCCTTTGCAGATACCGCCTCATCTGTTGAGTTGAAGACCAACTCACAATTTGTCTTTTTTAATATTCCGATAAAGGACGGAATATAATTCTCAAGAGTGCTTCTTACCCATTCTTCATCTTTGAACGGATTGCCGTGGAGGATAACCTTCTGAAAATCCATAATGGCAAGAAAAGGAACAAGGGAGTGAAAAGTATCTACCATCCAGCTCTTGAGAGCTTCTTTGTCGTAGAGTGTCTTTTTTAAAATCTCAAGGCCCAGACCCGACTGCTCATCTTGCCCTTTCTTCCATGTAAGAGACCTAAATTCCCCCGCCGCGTTATGCGAGCCGTGATAGACATTACCTTCAATAATCAACCCCATACCAGTTCCGATACCGGCAACATAGTCTTTCTTCTGCGCTTCTTCATGAAAATCTGCTATGACTGAGAGGGCATTCGACGAGAAATCAGAGCCCAGGGTCGAGTGCAAATCAAGCCAAGCAGCACAGTTGGCATCGTTATCTACGTAAACGGGATAGTTATACCTACTTCTTACATATTCTTTGAAAGGGAAGTTGTCTACTCTGAAGGGATATGAATGCATTATGAGGCCACGCGCCGAATCAATCTGTCCTGGGAGTGAGAACGAGAGTGCCAGCACTGGAATATTGATCTTTTTGTGGGCGAGAAAGGCTTCATCAATTACAGAACAGATAAAGCTTTCAAAGGAGATCTGGTTTTGAGCCCCTCTCGTCTCCCACAAAATAGATCCGTCTACTCCCATAATCACCGAGCGGTAATGCGATGGCTGAAGATCAAATCCGAATACGCATCCGAAGGTCTTGTTTATTGTCAGCTCGATGGGCTTTCTTCCCCCGAGGGAGCAGGAGTCTTTGTGCTCACCCTCATTTACAAGCCCAGCACTTAGTAGTGCAGATATTATATTACTGACGGTAGACTTGTTCAGTTTCAAAAGCCGCGAGATGTCAACGCGCGACAACCCGTTATTCTTCCAAATCAATTGAGCAATCATCGAGATGTTTGCATTTCTCTGGAACAGGTTGTTGTTAGCAGGCATCTTCCCTCCTTTTTAATTAGTTCTTTCACTGAACAAACTTACCGTAACACCGCTTTTCCATTCTGTCAAACTTAATTTTTCTTTTTTTGCATAGAAGGAAAAATCATGTAGAATAGAGACGGAGGAAAAAATGAAAAAAATACTCTTCGCCGCATCTGAATGCGTGCCGTTTGCAAAGACAGGGGGACTAGCTGACGTAGTCGGGAGCCTTCCAAAGACATTTGATAAAAGGAAATATGACGTAAGAGTCATCCTGCCTCAATACGGCTTTTTAAAGGATGAATACAGAAAAAATCTCAAGAGCGTCTGCTATTTCCAAATGGATAACAGGATATATGTAGGAATCAACGAGCTCGTGCATGATGGAATAACCTACTACTTTGTAGATAACATCCAGTACTTCTCGGGAGATAAACCCTACTACGATTTATTCTCCGACCTCGAGAGATTTGCATATTTTTCAAAGGCTGTTCTCTCGGCACTCCCCATCATCGGCTTCAGACCTGATATAATCCACTGCCATGACTGGCAGAGCTCGCTTATTCCGGTCTACCTCAATACAATCTTTCAGGGTGACAGATTCTTTCAGGGCATAAGAACAATAATGACAATCCACAACCTCCGTTTCCAGGGCTCTTGGAATGTCGGACATCTCAGGTGGATAAGCGCACTTCCAGACTCACTCTTCGAACCGGGGCTGTTGGTATCTCCTTACCAGGATACAAGTCTCCCGAAGGATGAATGGAATGCATCGATGCTCCGCGGAGGCCTTGTCTTCTCCGATTGGATTACAACTGTCTCATCCTCCTATGCGCGTGAGATACAAACGCACGAATTCGGTGACGGACTGGAAGATATACTCGCTTGGAGAAACAACCGCCTCATGGGTATTGTCAACGGCATAGACTACGCGCTGTGGGATCCTGCGACAGATAAGAAGATTGAGAATAACTACACCCCCTCGTCATTCATAAAGAACAGAGAAAAGAACAAACTCGCACTCCAGAGGGAACTGGGATTCAAAGAAGACAAAGATGCGTTCATGATTGCGATTGTCAGCCGTCTTACCGACCAGAAGGGTATGTCACTCATCGACTCCATCATGGATAGAATATGTGATAAGAACATCAACTTTGTCGTACTCGGAACAGGCGACAGCTACTTTGAGAATATGTTCCGCTACTATGAATCACGCTACAGAGACAAGGTAAGAGCGAAAATTGAATTCTCCGATGCCCTTTCTCACCGCATATACAGTGCAGCCGATGCATTCCTCGTCCCTTCGGCATTCGAACCATGCGGTCTGACACAGCTGATTTCCCTCAAGTACGGTTCCATCCCTATCGTTCACGAGACGGGAGGACTCAGGGACACCGTTGTTCCCTTCGACGAGTTCGAGAACACGGGAACAGGATTAACTTTCTTCGATTTCACACCCGAGGTGCTGCTGGGAAGAATCAACTATGCTTACTACATCTACACACAGAAGAAGGAACTATGGAGAGAAATGCAGAAGAGAGCAATGAAGGCAGACTGGTCATGGAAGGCATCATCAGCACGCTATGCTGAGCTCTACGACTCGCTATAAAGCCTGAGACTGCCGTGGACACACATAATCTACGGCAGCCACATCCTTCGAGCTAAGTCTTTTCAAATCATCAAAGTTGTAGTAAATTAGAAATACAAGAAGGCACTGTAAAGAGTGCCCCTTGCTATTCAGTGATTATTGAAAAATAATACCGTCTAGCTGTTGTGGAGCTTAGGGCGGTATTTCTTTTTCGCTTTTCTTTCTTTTATTTTCGACATCAAATTGCGCAGCTTTCGAAATAACTCGATTACATCACAACAGAGGGAAACAACTTCAATCAAAGTCTTAAAATCCATACACGGCACCTCCTTTTCAAAGATTTAACAGTCATCTGAATGCAAACTTTCAGGTGGTGTTATCTCACTGAACAGCAAGGTGACAGCCCGGCTTTACAGCGCCTATAGTTAGAGTTTATCGAAGGAGAAGATGAAAAAGTGGCTAGAAAAGTGACACTTTTGAAGTTTTTTCAACCTTTTTTCGTCTCGGTTGTTCAGATTAAGAGACAAGAAGGCAATATCAAAATAAACTTGAGTCTTTTCAAATCATCAAAGTTGTAGTAAATTAGAAACACAAGAAGGCGCTGTAAAGAGTGCCCCTTGCTGTTCAGTATTTTTTTTTGATAAAGAATACCGTCTAGCTGTTGTGGAGCTTAGGGCGGTATTTCTTTTTAGCTTTTCTATCTTTTATTTTCGACATCAATTTGCTCAGCTTTCGGAATAACTCGATAACATCACAACAGACGGAAACAACTTCAACAAAAGTCTTAAAATCCATACACGGCACCTCCTTTTCAAAGATTTAACAGTCATCTGAATGCAAACTTTCAGATGGAGTTATCTCACTGAAGAGCAAGGTGACAGCCCGATTCTACAGCGCCTATAGTTGAAGTTTATCAGAGAAAAGTGACACTTTTGAGTTTTTTAGTCCCCAGATGTTTGAACGAGGGAAGAGTCATAATGCAACATCTCAACCTCGATTTAATTTGAGTCTTTTCAAATCATCGAATGTGTAGTAAATTAAGAACACAAGAAGGCGCTGTAAAGAGTGCCTCTTGCTATTCGGTAATTATTGAAAAATAATACCGCCTAGTGCTTAGGGAGCGTAGGGCGGTATTTCTTTTTCGTTTTTCTTGTTTTTGATTTCGCAATCCATTTGCTCAGTCTTCGAAGAATATCGATTACATCACAACAGACGGAAACAACTTCAACAAAAGTCTTAAAATCCATACTCGTACCTCCTTTTTCAAAGATTTGACAACAATCTAAAGAGAAACGTTTTAGATGTGTCATATCCCGAATAGCAAGGTAACAGCCCAGCATTCCAGCGCCTATAATTAAAGATTAGCAGAGAAAAAGAGCCAAGAATGGCTAGAAAAGTGACACTTTTGAAGATTTTTATCTTTACTCTTTGGTAAAGGAATCAGATAGAGAGATTTATATCTTATCTCCACATCCGGAATTATTGGTCTTGAAGAAACGCCAGCTCCGGCAGTCTCCCCTTCTCGATAACACAATCAAGCATCAAGGCAAATCCCTCGGGGTCCTTTATCTGGTACTCCATGTGGTTGAAACCTGTAAACACAGGGTATGATGCCTTCTTGTATGCCTCCATAACAGATGGTCGGTACTTGAAGTGCTCCTCAATGCTTCCGAACTCAAAGATGCAATTCTCCTCTTTGATATTCTTGAGAGGAGGAAACGGCTTATTCTCAAGACTCTGAGACATTTGCTTCTTTAAATTTGAGTATGTAATATTCTTCCCAGCCTCTATGAAGTACGGCTTTATGGCATCGTCATCGCACCAAAGTATTTTCTTGAGAGACTTACCGTTTGTTTTATAGAGGCTTTTTATAGCAAAGTAGAGAATAGGAGTCATAATGCGTCGTGTGAACGCTCCAATCTGAGCGAACTGTCCGCCGTCAAAGAACGCCCTCTCCACCTTAACGTGTCCCCGTGAGAGGAAAGCCAGGGCAAGGTCTGCGCCGAGGGATAATGAAACAAGAAGTTTTATTTTCTCTATTCCCTCTTTTGAAAGAAAGGCTTCAACCTCTTCCACCTCCTTATCCTTACTTACATATTTCTGCCCCTCACAATAGACTGTGGAGGTTGGAAGGACTATGTAGTACTTATCCTTTAAGTACTCTGCTACACGGAGACTGCTTTCTCCTGTTACTCCCATTGCATGGAAAAAGAGGATTACGTCCCCGTTTTTATTTCCGATTGTCTGAAATTTCATAAGGCCCTCCGAGCTATGGTTAGTGTAATCTAACCTAGATGATTATTAAAGCCCTTGATGCGCTGTTATCGGGATATTCTACCACCCTTTTTCTTACAAGAGTTGACGTTTTCGACCATAGTGTTTAATTTTCACATATTACAAGGGAGTGTATTGTGGACAGCAGAATCTGGAGTCTTGTTTTGGATTCCTTTTGGAAGATATTGAAGCCGGGATTGGTGAGAACCATACCCCTCACACTTCTATCCTTCTCCTTTGCGCTGATAATTGCAACTGTAGTTGCACTTATCCAGATAGCAAAGGTTCCACTGTTGAAAACAATCGCGCGCTTCTACATATGGGTTGTCAGGGGAACACCGCTTCTGGTACAGCTTTTCGTGGTATTTTTTGGTCTTCCATCCCTGGGTATTTTAATAGACCCGTTTCCTGCTGCCGTACTTGTCTTCTCGATAAATGAGGGAGCATATTCGGCAGAGACCATCAGGGCCGCTATCCTTGCCGTTCCGAAGGGCCAGCTTGAAGCGGGGGAATGTGTTGGAATGAGCTGGATAGAGACGATGTGGCGCATCGTTCTACCACAGGCAATGAGAATAGCATTCCCAACCCTCTTCAACTCCCTCATAAGCATGGTCAAGGATACTTCCCTTGCCGCAAACATAACTGTCACAGAGATGTTTATGGCAACACAGCGTATTGTTGCACGCACATATGAACCTCTTGTTCTTTATATCGAAGTGGGACTTATCTACCTGATGATGTGCACAATCCTTACAAAGGTGCAGTCATGGGGAGAGAAGAAGTTCAAAGAAAGGGGTTATTGATGGTTTTAAGAGTTAAGGATTTAAAGAAGAGCTTTTCATCCCTTTCTGTCCTCAACGGTATTTCATTCGACGTTGAGAGGGGCGATGTCATTGCCATTCTCGGCCCCTCTGGTGGCGGAAAGACAACACTTCTGAGGTGTCTCAACTTCCTCGAGAAGACCGACAGCGGGAAAATTGAATTCAACAGCGTGGAATATGACGCGGCAGGGATATCGAAAAAAGATATCAGGGCAATAAGGATGCACACGGGATTTGTTTTCCAGAACTACAATCTCTTTTCCAATAAAACAGCACTTGAGAATGTAATGGAAGGACTCACTGTGGCGAGGAAGATGAAGAAGAGTGATGCTGACGAAATAAGCCGCAGGTACCTTGAGAGAGTCGGCATGCTCGATAAGGCTTCTTTCTACCCGTCACAACTATCAGGCGGTCAGCAGCAGCGTGTTTCGATAGCACGCGCCCTTGCAACAAGCCCATCGATAATCTACTTCGACGAGCCCACATCAGCACTCGACCCAGAGCTTACAGGAGAGGTCTTATCTGTCATGAAGAGCCTTGCAGAGGAAGGGATGACGATGATTGTCGTGACACACGAGATGAGCTTTGCCCGCTCTGTTGCAACACGCACAATCTTTATGGAAGGCGGAACAATTGTTGAAGAGGGGAAGACGGAGGAGTTCTTCTCCTCTCCCAAGAAAGCGAGAACAAAAGAGTTTATATCAAGGATGGAACTCAAAAAAATAGAATAGGAGAAAAGAAAATGAAGAAATTCATCACAATTTCACTCATCGCAATCCTCCTTGCAAATTCGATATTTGCATCGGGGAACAAAGAATCAGCCGCGACAGAAGGCGACCAGCTTGAGCGTATTAAGGCTAAGGGCGAGATTACAATCGCAATGGAAGGCACATGGGCGCCCTGGACTTATCATGATGAGAGCGACAACCTTGTCGGATTCGACACGGAAATCGGTTTGGCCATTGCAGAGAAACTCGGTGTCAAAGCAACGTTCATCGAAGGCGAGTGGGACGGACTATTGGCCGGCCTTGACGCAGGACGCTATGACATTATGATCAACGGTGTAGATATCACACCAGAGAGGGAGAAGAAATACGATTTCTCCACACCTTATGCTTATAACAAGACAGCAGTAATCACAAAAAGCGACAACACGTCTATCTCCAGGATGGAAGACCTGAAAGGAAAGAAGACAGCAAATACAATTTCAAGTACCTATGCAGAAGTTGCAGAAAAGTACGGTGCAACAGTGAGCGGAGTCGATGATCTGATACAGACTTTCGAGCTTCTTTCCACCGGCCGTATCGATGCCACCCTCAATGCAGAGGTTACATACTACGACTACATGAAGGCCCACCCAGACTCTCCATTCAAGATTGCGTGCCTCGACTACGACACGACATCAGTTGCAATTCCGATGAGGAAAGGAAGCGACTCGGAGACGCTGAGAGAGGCCGTGAATAAAGCTCTCGGAGAGCTGAGGGAGGAAGGCATTCTCTCTGCACTATCCGAGAAATACTTCGGGGTCGATATAACCGAAAAATAACTTATAGGAGGACCGCGTGTCCTCCTATTTTCAAAGCAGTAAAAAAGGGATAATATCGCGCTTTGAAATAAGGAAAAATAATGAATAGAGATTTAACAGTAGGTAAGCCGGGGAAGGTACTCGTTGAATTCTGTCTCCCCCTGTTTGGTTCAATTGTCTTCCAGCAGCTGTACAATATTGCAGATAGCTTCGTTGCCGGAAAATTCATCTCGGAAGATGCCCTCGCAGCCGTCGGCAACAGCTACGAGATAACACTCATCTTCATCGCATTCGCCTTCGGGTGCAACATCGGATGCTCGGTTATAACATCCCGTCTCTTCGGAGCAAAAGACTACACCAACATGAAAAGCGCAGTCTACACCTCCCTTATCTCGACAGGCGTGACATGCATTGTATTGATGGTAATCGGATTTTTGTCGATGGACGGACTCTTACACCTGATTAACACTCCCGATAACATCTACGCCGACAGCGCTCTCTATCTCGACATCTACACCCTCGGCCTGCCGTTTCTGTTTCTGTACAACATATCGACAGGTATCTTCTCCGCCCTCGGAGACAGTAAGACTCCATTCATCTTCCTTGCCTTTTCGTCAACAGCCAATATCTTCATGGATATTTTATTTGTTACAGCATTCAAGATGGGGGTGGCAGGAGTCGCGTGGGCAACATTCATCTGTCAGGGAATATCTGCTGTTCTTGCTCTTATCTTTGTTCTGAAAAGGCTTGTGCCTATTAAGAGTGAAGGAAAAGCAAAAATCTTCAATAAAACCCTCTTCTCATCCTTTATTTCTATCGCTATCCCATCAACTCTCCAGCAGAGCTTTGTAAGTGTGGGTAACATTGTACTGCAGTCAATCATCAACAGCTTCGGCTCTGCCGTAATTGCAGGCTATTCTGCCTCCATAAAGCTCAACAACCTTGTAATCACATCCTTCCAGACTATCGGAAACGGAATATCAAACTACACGGCACAGAACATGGGAGCTGAAAAACCCGATAGAATAAAAGAAGGTTGCAGAAGTGGCATAAAGATGGTATGGATTCTCTCGATTCCTTTCATAATCCTCTACGTTTTCGCCTCCGACTTTCTCCTGGGGCTCTTTATGGATAACCCCTCACCAAAGGCACTCGAGACAGGGCGTTTGTTCCTCCGTATCGTATGTCCCTTCTACCCGATTGTATGTGTCAAGCTTATATGTGACGGGGTCTTAAAGGGTGCGGGCATGATGAAGAAGTTCATGGTGACAACATTTGCCGACCTATTCCTGCGTGTGGGACTTGCCGCTGTACTTTCAAGCACAGCTCTCAAGGTGACCGGAATATGGCTAAGCTGGCCCATCGGATGGTCAATTGGAACAATCCTTTCCGTCATTTTCTACCGTAGCGGCAGCTGGAATAACGAGAAAGCAATTATCAGGGAAGAAGCAGTAAAAATCAAAGAGGATTAACAGAAAATCTTATATGAAGGGAGACGAGCGTCTCCCTTCTTCTTTTACACTGTGAGCTCCGCTTCCTTCCCGTCGGAAAAGTAATCATTAAGGCATTCAGGTTTCATTATGCCTTTATCTGTAACAATACCTGTAATGAGCTCGGGCGGTGTCATATCGAAGGCAGGGTAGTAGCCCCTGACGCCCTCTACGGCTGTTCTTACCCCCATAGCATAGAGTGTCTCATTGGGATTTCTCATCTCTATTGTGACAGTGTCGTATGTGGGGTGAGCCTTATCAGGAGCGCCGGTGACATATACCGGAACACCGAAGTAGGAGGCACAGATTGCTATCTGGCTTGTCCCAACCTTATTAAAGACGTAGCCGTCACAGCTTATTGCGTCGGCTGCACATGTAAATGCGTCTATCTTTTCCCTCTTCATAACGAAGGCCGGCATGTTATCGGTAATGAGAGTAACGTCAAACCCCATTTCAAGGCACACAGTACTTGTAAATCTGGCACCCTGGAAGAAAGGCCTTGTTTCAGGGCAGAAGAGCTTTATTTCATTACCCCGTCGCTTGCATTCCCGAAGCATCAACCCGAGCACTGTCTCTGCGTAGCACTGTGTCATCACCTTCCCGCCGAGGGGAAACTTATCGACAAGGTTATGGGCAATTTTATCAACTCTTAAATAGCGTTCGTTATTCATCTCGACAACAAAGTCCCTCACCTCGTAATCTGCTCTCTTTCCCTCCTCGAGTGCTTTAAGAGCTACCGGTATACACTTCTTGGTAAGGTTTTCCATCCTCTTTGACGTAGTCGGACGCGAAGAGGCTATAGTCTTTGACGCCCACTCGAGAAAAGTTGCTGTCTCCTCTTTCCCCTTACCCGCCATCAAAAAGCAGGCAAGTGCCATGCCCATCGGGGCGAGGGTATAGGGCCCAGTGGACTGTGTGACCATATTCTTTATTGCTTCTGCTACATCCTCGACACTGCGGCATATCACCCATTCCGTCTTTGCTGGATACACACGCCTGTCTAAAACTCTTATCTCGCCACTCTCGTACCATGCTACATTCTCATACTGCAGCATGAATGCGAGATCTTTATCCTGTCTTTCCATTGTTAAACTCCTTTTTTATTGGTACTTCTCCCAATTATATGTTTCTTTTTTGAGTGGTCTGTATATCGTAAGGTACATAGTCAAATAACAGCAGCTTGCGCCGAGAAGCTGACTGATTGCCTCTGCATAGAATACACCGTAAACTCCCATCCCGAGGCGTGGAAGAATGAGAATGAGGGGAAATACAAGAAACACCTTTCTCAGAAGGGAGAAGAAGACTGCGTTTTTCGGATGATTGAGAGCTACAAATGTAGTCTGCCCAGCACTCTGGAGTGTCATCATGAAAAAGACAGCAAAGTATATCCTCATCACAGGAACGGTGATGTTGATAAGCGTAATATCGGGAGTGAATATCGAGATAAGAACCTCGGGGAAAAACATGACAAAGGCCCAAGAAATAAGGGAGTAGAAAAGCGCAATCTCCGTCATGACTCTTATCGCCTTACAGACGCGGTCACTGTTGTGTGCACCATAGTTATAGCCCATGACAGGCTGAGTTGATACCGTCACACTCTGTATCGGAAGAGATACCATCTCACGGGTGGAGTTTATAATGCTCATAGCTCCGATGTAAAAAGTCGAAAGCTCTCCGGAGAATGCCACAATCGTCATGTTGGAGGCCGCCTGCGTGAGGGAGTTCGTCATCTTGAACATGAATCCCGACACTCCGAGTTTCAGTGTTTTTTTAACTATCCCCCAGTCGAGAACAAGACGAGCCAGCCTTATCGAGCTCTTCTTTCCGCATAGGAATATAATAACCCATATACTCGAAAGGGCCTGACTTATGACAGTTGCAATTGCCGCTCCCTTGACGCCGAGCGAGAATGTGTAGATGAAGATTGGGTCCAGGATAGTATTGAGCACGGCCCCGATTATAACTGTAAGCATAGCAGTCACTCCGAAGCCCTGCATTGTGATGAAGGAGTTGAAGCCGACACTTATGAGAACAAAAACTGTTCCGATTACATAAATTGAAAAGTAATCGAGGGCATATTTGATTGTGCTTTCATCAGCACCCATCATATATAGAAGCGGCGTCCTAAAAATAAAGAGCAGAAGAGTCAATACAAATGAGATAAGAAGCGAAAAGGTGAAAGCAGTCTCCATTATAAGCCCCGCTCTTTTATCGTCACCCTTCCCTCTCTCTATTGCTGCTATAGGTGTTGCTCCTGATGAGATAAGGGACGGAAAAGCACTTATAAAACTGATGATGGGAAAGACAACGCCGACGCCCGAGAGTGCAAGGGTTCCTTCTCCACCCATGTGTCCGATATACATACGGTCGACTATGCTGTATAAGACATTCACAAGCTCTGCAAAAAGCGTAGGAACAGCAAGGGAAAGAATGTGGCCTGTTATGCTGCCCTCAGCGTAGTTACCCTTCGTGTTTTTCGTCATAGCGCTACGGGAGTGAGATTTCTATAGCGGCAGAACCTTATCGCAAAGCCGTTATCAATCGTCTCCTCTCCTTCTTCCTCCAGAGTCCAGTTATCCAATTTATCAAGGTTCTCGAAAAAAACCTCCGCGCCTCCGTCTGCATCAACCTTTGTGACAAGCGCATATTCACAATACGGAAGCATTGTCCTATACATCATCGCGCCCCCGATTATGTAGACATCGCGGCTGTTATATTTCCTGATTTCACTAAAGAGTTCATCAAGAGTACAAGCGAGAGTAAAGCCGTACTCTTCTGCCCTATTCTCGTCACCGTCGGGCCAGAGAACAATATTATTTCTCTTCTTCAGAGGCTTTCCGCCGGGAAAAGAAAGGAGGGTGTTCGAGCCCATAACAACAGTCTTATTCAGAGTTTGAGAGCGAAAAAAAGCCATATCCAAAGGGAGACGGAACATTAAATCGTTTTTCTTTCCTATCCCCCAATTTCTGTCACAATGCAAAATCGCCTGCATTTCTCCTCCTAGATTGCAACCGGAATATCATACTTCTTCCTGTTGTACCTGTAGTCTTCAAGAGAAAAGTCATCGGGCGTGAAAGAATAGAAATCCGTCTTGTCCTTATTAATGCTGAACTTCGGGGCAGGATAGCTCTCGTTTTCGATTATCTCCTTCACAATCGGAATATGGCGGTCATATATATGCGCATCGGCTATGACGTGCACCATCTCCCCCACTTCCAGTCCGCTAACCTGGGCCATCATATACATGAGGGCTGCGTATTGCACAACATTCCAATTGTTTGCTGTAAGCATATCCTGACTGCGTTGATTAAGTACAGCGTTGAGGGTTTTGCCGCTGACGTTGAAAGTCATGGAGTAGGCACATGGATAGAGAGCCATCTGGGAGAGGTCATGGTGGTTGTAGATATTGGTCATTATCCGCCTTGACTGGGGATTGTGCTTGAGGTCATAGAGAACCCTGTCAACCTGATCGAACTCTCCTTCCCTGTAGTGGTGCTTCACTCCCAACTGGTAGCCGTAAGCCTTCCCGATTGAGCCCTCATCATCTGCCCAGCTGTCCCATACGTGGCTCTTGAGGTCATGGACGTTGTTTGATTTCTTCTGCCATATCCACAACACTTCGTCTATTGCAGACTTCATGTATGTGCGCCTCAAGGTGAGAATGGGAAACTCCTCTTTGAGGTTATATCTGTTTACGATGCCGAACTTCTTGATTGTATGTGCCGGCGTTCCGTCACTCCAACGGGGTCTTACATCAAGATTCTCATCACTGAATCCTGAAGAAAGAATTTCTTTTATATTTGAAATGAAAATATCATCTGCTCTGCTCATACTACGTCCTGCTGAATTTTCTTTTGAAATAGTTTATCCAACGCCTCAGAAAGTGCTTTCTGCTCCTCTTCTTCACGTCCTCGACAACGGCACTCTCGGATGTATATGCATCCGTCCTCTTCATCTCGTCCCAGCGTCTCACAAGCCACATGTAGATATCACTCTCGGTGTAGCCAGGAAAGCGCCGAGAAAGGTGTTCCTTATCAAGTGCATCTACAAGAGGCTTATATACCTTGTTATACCAGCTGACAGCCCCTTCCTCAAAGGTTAGTGTGTAGTCAAGGTGTTCATTTGCATAGTACTTGTGAACAAGGATATGGTTTACCATCTCCGGGTAGGATCCGGGGGTGGTAAAGACAATCTTATCCATCGGAAGGTATGTCGGGTTATACTGCTCGATAAAACTCTTTCTTTCGGCTTCAACCACACTCTTCTTGAGTTCCTTGAGAGTCATACCCTCCTTAAGAACAACTGTAGTTGTGAGCTCGACGACCTCTGCGTCGATGAACTCCTGGCCGTTCATGCGCGCAACCGACACGCGGTGGTTTCCGTCGCGCACAAAGTACCATTCGCCTATCTTATAGACGCTGATAGGAGGTAGAGGTATATCATCCAACCTCGCCCTGTCGATATTCTCCCACCTTGTTTTGAGCGTGTTGTTCTTGGGAGCAAAAGCCGAAGAAAAATCATGATAGCGGTTCTCCGACCCGATTATGTTCTTCACCGGTATTGTCTGCATCCCCTTATATGACTCACTCTCGGGTTTGATGAGTTTTGTCACCTCATAAAACGAGAGAAGATCCGGGTTTTTCCATTTGAATGTCGATAAGACCTTGCCGATTCTGGCCCTCCGACGCGCTTTTAGAAAATCATCAACTACTACAAAATTATCGGCCACTCTTAATCCCTCCGAGATCAGCGTCGTCTAATAAATATGAACCATATACATTGATTATCTTTGTTCCGTTTCTTTCAATGACACGTGGAGCATTTATGTCATCAAGGTGTATGTGACCGTGAATGACATACCTGGGTTTGAACTTATCGATAAATGACAGAAAGACCTTGAAGCCCCTGTGGCATAAGTCCTCACCGTCCCCCATGCCGAAGGGAGGTGCGTGTGTGATGAGAATATCGAGATAGCGCCCGTACTTACGCTTATTAGCCAACAGCTGCGGGATAAGCTTATATATACGGTATCTCATCTGACGCTCTGTGTATTGGCTGTCGCCTCCGTTATAGAGCATTGATCCCCCGAGTCCCGCAACGAGCAATCCAGTATGGTTATCTCTGAAGCATTTACCATCAATCATGAAGCCGTAGAATTTGTTATTGTAATCATCAGTTAGATGCATACCGAACGGGTCGATTTTCATCGCCTTCCTGAAGTCCTTGAGATTATGGTTTCCGTAGACGTAGTAAACATCACAGTGGAGCATCGTCTGCACGTAATCATAGCTTTCAAGCGGCATGTCGCCGGCACTCAAGATAACGTCCACGTCTCCATATATCGATTTAATCTGCGGAGAGAAAGCAAGTGAACGTGTGGTGTCGGAAATGCAAAGTATTCTCATTGCTCCAGTATATTGTTTTGACCCGTATACCACAATAAGGAAGAGTAGAAATACCCACTTGAGCTACGTAAAAAGGAGAAAGAAATGACCATAGTTAATCCCTACTAAGAGCGACTATAATTTATTATCAAGAAAGAAGAACTAACCCACACCTCCTGAGACATAGTCAGAAATTTCCTCTTTAGCCCCCTAAAAATACACACAAGGCAGTATATATCATCTTGATATAACTTTTTTATTTGCTTATATTCTCATAGGTCTTAGAGATAAGACATTGATTGTGAGTTAGATTATGAAAAAATATATATTCCCAGCTGCTGTGGTCCTTATTTTGTTATTATTGACAGCATGTTCCGTTACCCCCGAGTCAACTGTCGAAGAAGCGCTTACTCCGGTAGTAACATCAATTGTGGCCCCGACAATAACCTCCGTTACATCCGTCAATGACGAGGCCAAGCCCTCTATAACAGTAACATGGGACCCTGTCGATAAGGCGGATTTCTATGTATTCGAGTACGAAAGCGCAGTCGACTATCTATCGGCGGAAGGTGAATTCAAATCATATATAACATCTTCCAATACATTCACAATTCCCTCCGCTGCTTTCACCAACAGCTCTGACATGCGATTCATCTTCAAAGTCAAAGCTGCCCATAAGATGTCATCCTCCCGCTCTATTATCTATTCTTCTGATTCCGAGATAAAGGAAGCTGTAGTTCTCAACACATTCTCGATTAGCCCCATAATCCAAGACAATGTACTTACCATCTACTCGACATTTCCAAAGATAAAATCGGTACTTACAGGCGGAAACATAATCCAGCCCGTAATAAAGTATTATTCAGTCGACGAGGCAGCAACAACAGAACTTGAGTCGAATATAATCACCCTTTCTTCTGCCGAGAAGAAGAAAATCAGGGCAGATCTTATCGTCGAGGATGAAGTTGTAGCAACAAGAGAAGTAGATATCGTGAACGCTGTCGATTACTACCCGTCAAATCTTCTCTCCCTCAATGCAACAGCAAACGAAAAGGATGCAGTTACTCTCACCTGGGAAGCGAAATCTGTTAATGCAGGTCTGGAAGATAACAGCGTCACAATGCGCTTCTACATTGAGAGGAAAGAGGAAAAAAGTGACAGATGGCTTACCCTGACTGATGACAAGGGAGAAACACTTTATATAGAGAGCTCACAAGACGGCGGGACGTTCACTTATTCAGACTACTCTGCAGAGAATGGAAAGGATTACAGATACAGAGTAATAACCCAATACGTAATGTTAAGTGGCGACACCGAAATTACCTTCGACGAGAATAAGGATAATGCCCTCGTCTCCGATAGAGCATATATTCAGGATAGAGAAGTAAAGAGCTTCATCCTTACCCCCGGTAAAGGCTTCAGCGGAGAGCCCGTATCTGGAGACGCCACATACGAAGTGGCAATGAAGTGGGAGGCCTATCATACCCTACCCGAGGGAATGGAATATATTGTCACAAGATGGGATTTCGACCTCATTACATTCGTCGACGGCAAAGCGACGGATGAGAGCGGAACAAAAGAAAAGTACATAGAAGTATACAGGGGAAGAGACCTCGGCATCTCCCACACATTCACTCTGACAGAGGAAGAGAACAAGAGCGCACACAACTATGTATACTACCTCCAGATAGCACCTGTAAAATCATCTAGCGACAATCCGATGACACAGGCTAAAGAAAAGGATGCAGACGGCAATCTCAAAGACGGCATTATCAAAACAAACCCGTCGATAAAAGAAGTAAGCTTCATATCATCCATTTCTGCCACAAACGGCGACAAAGCCCTCTCAGACAGTATAGTACTCAACTGGACATATAACGAAGAATCAATTACTGCGGCAGGACTTGATGTAACAAAAGTGTCTGTTCATATCCTCAAGAGAACATCAACAGACGCAACATATACAGATATATCGGAAGGAACAAGTGGAGTAAGCGGCACATCCTATACAGATGAAGATGTCGAGAGTGATAACACCTATAACTATATATTAAAGCCCTACTACAACGACAGCACCAGCCCATATAACGGCGCACAGTCCACAGAAACAGATAAGAGGGCAACAGGCTCATTACTCGGCTCAGTCAAAGAAATAGAGGCCACAATCAACACATCAAACACATCGATAGATGTAAGCTGGAGCAGAGTCAAGAATGCACACGGCTATGTTGTCTACTACAGAGAAAAAGACACAGCCGATTGGACTGAAGGCGCAGTAATAGAGAGCGCCGATACAACAGTCTGCACTCTCTCGTCAAATCTGACAGCCGGAACACGCTACATCTTCACTGTCTCTGCTGTCGACAACAACAAAAAAGCTAAAGCCTCCGAAAGCATAACAGCCGAAGGAGAGATTCTCGGCGGAGTAAAGAACCTTAAAACTACCGGCGACAGTGACATTAAATCTGACTCCATAGTCCTTACCTGGGATGAAGTTGAGAATGCGACATCATATTTCGTCTCCATCTATGACGACGAAGGAACAAATTTCTTCAATGAGACAGTCCATGGTACAACCTACACTCTCAGTGCCACAAGCGACATAATTAAAGCATATTCAACAGCACATGAATACGCACTCTCAAGAAAATACTCCTTCACTGTCATCCCGATGGTGGGAAGTATGAAGCCCCTTTCAGAGCCGACAAAGGTTACCGGCTATTGGGTAATGCCACCGAAGAACATAACAGCAACTAAGGCCTCATATAGAGATTTAATTACTGTAAGCTGGGATTCTGTCTCCATTGCAGACGGTTACGTGATTTACTACAGGGAACATGGCTCATCAGATGCATGGCAATACCTGAATAATGTTTCCAGGGGTACTACGTCGTTTGATTACCTTAACAGTTCAGATAAATATGATTTCTCCATATCAACAGTCAAAAATAACATAGAAGGATTAATACAGGACTTTTTTGTAGAAGACTCAAACTATGGGTACGCTCTCCTAACTCCACAAATGCTGACCTGCACAGATATGGGAGACTACAAATTCTTTAAGATTAGCTTTAAAGAAGTTGAAGGAGCAACGAGTTATCAGATAAAGTTTGAAGATAGCTCTTGGGAATTAAATGCTTCTGAGATAAGCACAACTGCATTAACCTCCATTGCTGCAAACAAAGCAGAGATAAATGAAAACGGTTTAATTTCATATTATATAAGTCGCCCTACTCCTAAATATAAGCTTGATTTCACAGCATCAGTTGCTGCCACAAACGGCAATGCTGAAATTTCTTCAAAAAATACCACTTCATACAACAGCACAACTGTTATATATTCAGCTCTTTCGGATAACGATTTAATTAGGATTGCATTGTATAATCTCAACTATATTTTTAGAATGGTAAACACACAGTTCAACAGCGAATGGTGGCCGTCTTCCGAAAAAACACTTAATAGTTCCGGCCTTGCGGCCAGCACATGCCATGGGACTAGCGGCTTCGTTCATTATAACCCCGAACACAATGGATACATTAATTTGTCAAACTACAGTCAATTCGGCAATATAATTTCCGGAAATATTACATGCTATGTAGAAGCTGAACAGACTAACGGCTACCTGGGTGATGATCCTCTTGAAAGGATAAGCAGCTCAAAAATCACAATCCAATTACCTTATAAATTTGATGATATAACCATTAGTTATGACAATTATTATGTTTATAAGAATACAGGCACAGCAAAAATCACGGTAAACGGCAACACCTACGATTTAAATAATTACTCGCCTTTATTGCTTCAGGAGATATAATCATGAAAAAAACATTTACATTATTTTTTATTGTATTCTGTCTTTTCATTACTACCTCCTGCAACTCCGACATCCTCATGACCAATGGTGAGATAACAAAGCCTAATAAGAGCGACAACAGTTCAACAGAGGATGAAGTATTCTCAACAGATGCACCGACAGGCTTGAATGCAACAAAGTCCTATTACAGTGACTACATCTCCCTCAGATGGAATAGTGTAAGTGGAGCTGATTACTACACAATCGAAAAAACAGAAAGAAGTGACAGCACACTAGCAACAGACAAAGATATCTGGACGGCAATCGGAGAAACAATCACAAAGACAAGCTATAAGGACACAGCATCTCTTTCTGCCGGCAGATACTATAACTACAGAGTAACAGCCCACACCTATGAAGGACTCAGCGGAGAGACATCTACAACAGCAGTTGGAACTATACTTGCGTCACCAGAGGAACTCAGTGCAACGAAGGGAACAAGTGAGACTGCAATCATTCTCAACTGGACACAGATGCCGTATGTCGACAGCTACGAAATCTACAAGTCTGAGAGTTCGTCAATTACCGGCCTCAAGAGCGAACTCATCGACACAGTAAGCGCAGATGATGCCAACTCTGTAATCTACTACTCCTATACAATCGACCAAGGTAAAGAGAAAGGAAAAGAGCTTTATTTCTCAATTACAGGAGTCGGCCCGACAGGAGAAAAAGCTACAATCAGTGTATCGAGATCGGGATATACTCTTGTGCCGGGAGCTCCCGCAAAGCCTGAAGTTTCAGTATCAAAAGGAGAAAGCCACTCATCTATATCTGTCCACTTCAAAGCATCAGGAAGTAATGCATCAGAGTACAAATATGTAATAAAGAAGTCTTATAAAGGAAGTGCCGAACAGGTTGTCTTCTCGACTGAATACACAGCAATTACCGAACTTACCGTGGACGAAGACGGCTACTATGTCTTTGAAGATACAAGCGTAAAGGAGAATGTCGAGTATACATATTCTGTTACCGCCGAAAACGACATCGGACGCTCTCAGGCAGGCGATGACTACGGCTATATCATCTCAAGTGTCAGCTTGCTTTCTCTTGTTGCTGATAAAAACAGGTTCGGCTACAACATCTCATATACTCTTCCCGTCGGTGCTGATGACGCAAAGAGAACTGAATCCTATACATACCATGTAATAAGGACTCTCAAGGATGGCACAAGACTTGATGAAGAAGTGTATACAGAAAAGGAATTCGCTTCCTTTGACAGCTTCATACCTGTTGAAAAAACAATCACCGACGACAGCAGTGAAGTGGGTAAGGTTGAAATCTATGTAGAGAGTTCTTCCGGCGAAAAGAGTGATACTGCCCTGTCAAATATACTCACCCGTCTTCCTCTTCCTATAACAAGCATAACTGCAACAAGCTACAATAAGCCCCTCAGTGGCGATACACCGAACGCTAAAGGTGTATTCCCGGTACATGTAAGCTGGACAACAGAAGCCACCACAGCCCAGACAATCACAAGAGTCGGGTCCGACGGCTCGAAGACAACCTTCTCGTCAGCGTCTCCCTTTGATGATACTACAACTCAGCCTCTTGTTGTCTATGACTACTATATAGACACATCCGATGAACTGGGAAGAACACTCGGCGAGATTAAGCATGCAACAAACTCCTATGCAGCAGTAACGCCGGAGGTTTTCATAGCTATATTCGAGTCGGCCGGACTCAAGCCCTGGGAGAAACAAAACTATGTCCCTGAAGAATACAAGAGCTATTGGAAGAGCAGCAAGATTGCAACCCTTGTCGGTTACGGCAATGCATCTGATTTATCGACCCAGATGAAGGCCCTCGACAGCGCAAGTGACAGCGACCACTACAGAGGAGGAAAGATTACTTACAACGCGGCAACGGAAGGAATCGGCGGACAGATATACTTCACATATTCAAATTTCGGTGAATCAAGCCAGTTCTATATTACCGGAAATTATGAAATGCATGTTGATTCTTCAGGCACGGGTAGTACAAAATCTACTACAGGAGGCTTTAATGTGTTGGGCATGTATAAAGGTCTTGTATCTCTTGAGAAGATGAGCGTCAAAAACAAGGCATTCTCCGGCAGCTATGTCGTATCACTTTACTATAGCGACGGGACTGTAGGTGGAATGGAGGTAAGCGCACAATGAGAAAGAAATGTTTACTTCTTCTATCTGCTGTCGCCCTCGTGCTTTCACTTACCTCATGTGACCAGATTGAATCACTGACAAAAGTTTTCCCCAGGTTCGATAGTAAGCTTCCGAATAACGTAGCAGGTAAATATGCCTACTACAAGACTGAGGAAGACAGGAAAGCACGCGAATACACTACCCTATTCACTTTCACAAGCTCGGACGGCACATTTACAGAAAAAACGGAGACAGAGGAGAAAAAAGGCTCGTATTCTGTCTCCTACAAGACCTATGCAATCACCGAGTGCAACGGCACAATCAACCTCAACTACGAAAGTGGCTCAAGTGAAAGCTGGGAGTTCTACTTCTATGCAACAGCTGTCGGTGGCCCTGATTATATAATACTCGGTGATAAGACATATTATTACGCAGGACAATAGGGGGAATAAAATGAAGAGAATAATTGCTGTATTATTGGTTTCTCTATTGTCCCTGTCCATGGTTTTTGCCGCCTCATCATTATCGGAAAGCGACAAGGAAGAACTTAAAGCTATTCTTGATGAATATATGACTGAGGGGGAAAAGCTGTCGTACGTCTGCCACCTCTCGGTGGATAGCGCAATGATTTACGGTTTCCCGACACTCGGTGGAATACTGGATTTAGGTGTTGCCTTCGACACAGTCACAATCTCGGGCTACCTCAGGTACGTGCACTTCTTCAAACCACTCGGCTCGGATACGGGAATGCTTGTTCGGGGAGAAGAGTTCGGTGAGGCGGGATTGAGTATGAAAATCAGGATTTATGAAAAGGACCGCTTCAGTGTTAATGTGGGAATCAACACAGCGTGGTACCAGCAGTGGCTGATGCTCACATCCAGTGCCGGCACATACAATCTCACCAATAACGGACTCTTGATTCGCCCTGAGGCATCAATCGGATGGAGACTCTTCGGGCCGTGGACGGTCCAGCTCGGCCTCTATTACCAGACACCTCTCTACCCTTCCTACTCCGGCTACCAGGGCTGGGGATGCTTTGCTAAGATTTTCTAAAATATTCCCCAGGCTATAATCCCCATCACTCCAGATATCACAATCATCAATATCGGAGATGGGGATTTTTTATTAACTTTCTTTACTGCAAAGTGGATTATGACAAGAAGCGCAAAGACGAGAAGTGCTTTTATATCAATCACATTATCGCTATAGAACTCTGATAGAGCCATCGTAATGGCTGTTGATATAATCAAGGCAACGACGGCCGGTCTTACACCCGAGAGAAAATCATTGACAACTTTGTACTTGAGAAGGTTTTTAAGTACTGTGGCAATGATAAGAATAATGATGAATGCAGGAAGAATAACCCCCAAGGTTGCAGAGATGGCCCCGAAGAACCCCGCCTGCGATGAGCCGATGAATGAAGCCATATTAACTGCCAGTGGCCCGGGGGTTGATTCACTTACTGCAATAAAGTTCATCAAGGCCTCTTCTTCAAGCCATCCATTACCGACTACAGTCTCTCGGATAAGAGATATCATGCCGTATCCACCACCGAAGGAGACAAGCCCTATTACAAAAAAAGAGATAAACAAGTGGAGTATAATCATTCTTCCTCCTCCTTCTTTCCTCCTCCTCTCTTAATTGAAGAAAGAGATAGATAGAAAAGCCCCGCTAAAAGGATAAAAAATACAGAAGAGAACGACACACTTAAAATGGAGAATAAGAGGCTCAATACAAATACAAAGATTAGAATAATGACACTCTCACAATCTTTCTTTATGTCCTTAAGCATTCTCAGCCCCGCAGAAAGAATGAGGTAGACGACACATACCTGTATACCTTTAAATGCATAGTACACCCACTCAATGGAGATAAAAGCATCAAAGAAAAGGGAGATAATGTAGATGATGACAAATGACGGGAGTGCTACAGCAACCGTTGCTGCAACCGAGCCCAATACCCCGCAGTTTTTGTAGCCTATATATGTTGCGCTGTTGATTGCAACAGGCCCGGGAGTCGACTCAGCGATTGCTACGATATCTAAAAACTCAGTTTTATCAAGCCATATTTTATCCAATTCTCTTTCTTTTCATAGTAGCCTAGTCCAATATTGTTCTCTTCTTTCCGGATAAGAATCCGTTCATCCCTTTATTTCTCAACATACACTCATAAAGGCACCCTCCAGCTGAAGCCGAAGGGTGCGGGAATTAGAATGTATGTACACTGCCCAATAAAAGGCAGATAACACCTTTTGTCTCCAGATTGTTTTATCCAAGCTTTCCCATTAAGGCCCTCCCGAATTACTACAACAAGGAGGATTTTGTTTTTACATTTTTATCACTAATGTGGGTCACCTAAGACAATCAAATATCTGATTCTTCCATGCTCCAAAAGAAATACCTGACTACAGGATAGGCCCCGTAGTCCGGATTAAATTATATCGTTATGTCACTTAAGTTGTAGCATCGTCGCTTCCAACCAAATTATAATCACCTGTTGTCGTACAATCTGTCACGGTCAGATTAGCTTTATCAATAATGCTTCTGCCAACAATTCCACCTACATATACATTATCGCCTGTACCCGCAGTGATTGTCCCTTGGTTAGTACATTTTGTTAACTTAATTTCATAGCTCGATATACTACTATTTTTCCAAACTGCACCGATTATTCCACCTGCGTTCTGTTTTCCTGCGCCTGTTACTTTTCCACTGTTCTCAC
>CAVFNE010000007.1:0-30437 GCA_963623755.1 Muribaculaceae bacterium
TAATGCCACCGGCATTGAGGAAAAGGTGAAAAAGTAATCAATCGGGTTTATGTCGAGATTCCTGCAGGACTGAACTAGGGAGAAGTAGAGTGCTGAGACCTCTGTGCCATACTAAAAAGAGCAACAGACCTGTCGATGACATAGTGCCTGATTATTTACTGCCCAAATCATCATCAAGGCAAGAAGCAGGAAAAGGTTACCCGGCATTACGTTGGATGGTGAAGATCAATCGAGAACTATATATACTCCGTTATACTGATGTACTCGTTGATAAGTGAGATTGATATCTCCATATATGGTAGTCATTCTACAAGAAGAAATGCCACGTTGTGGCTGAGAAATGGTGAGCCGTATCTACTTAATGGATATGAGCTGGGATTTCGTTTAATGGACGGTATTTTTTGACAGTTTATTGCGATATAACATAGAATAGGCTTCATAAGATTGAGCCTCTTCATTGATAACTGCGGCCGAATAGAGGAGATAAAACACTATGAATTTACCCAAATGGGTTGTGGCGGATGTTAAACCGAATAAGGATTACACACTTCTCTGACATTTGCTGACGGTGACAAGAAGAAGATATATGATGCGCGTTTTCTTCTAAAAAACCGATTTATGCCTCCCTTAAGAACCTCACATTCTTTCTTTCTGCTAAAGCCGAGTATGATACAGTAGTATGGAGCGATGATGTTGATATCGCGCCCGAACACTTGTATGAGTGTTCTATTCCTGTAGAAAACTCCAAGAATGACTGAACATCTTCCCGCGTAATTTGAGCTCTTAGTAAAGAGGAGTATGCCGTAGTCTGAGCTTTCATATTCCTCTCCTTGGCACACAATCGGATAGAGCCACATGCAAAGAAAGAAGGACTACGCGTAGCTTGATTCTCAAATAAAGGTTGCCACGGGGCTGGATTTCATCGACAGAGATTGAAAATTTTACAATTCTCCGTTTTGACGGATTCGATTTTTTGGTCTACACTAATTATATGTCATATACAGAATTATCGAATAACTTTGCAATCGGGGAAGATGTTTTCTATCCTTCTATAGGGCTTTGCTCAATCCTCAAGAAGGAAGAAAGAAACGGAAAGGAGTATCTCAAGCTCTCGGCACTCAGCACTGATTCAATAGTTCTACTACCGGTCGAAAACGCAGTTAATCTGGGGCTACGACACCTCACTCCAAAAGGAGAGATGATATCGTGCATAAAGGGTCTTTCAACCAGCGAGAAGGAAGAGGAGACACAATGGAAAGAGCGGGTTGAGAAGAATACTGCCCTCATAAAGGACGGGAAGACCTCATCCCTATGCCGTGTTATCTCATCGCTATATAAACGTTCACGCTCGAAAGCCCTTCCCTCCGTTGAAAAGAAACTCTACGATAGGGCACTTCTCATGCTTGTAGACGAAGCTTCTTCTGTGCTAAAAAAGAGCGAGGAGGAAGTAAGGAAGATAGTCTTCTCTTATCTTAAAAGTGGTGTACAGCTTTGATCTAATTCTCACCTGTGCCGGTAAGAGCACGAGATTCAATAAAGAGAACAGCAGTCATATAAAAAAAGAATGTGCACTTATCGATGGAAAGAGTGTGCTTTCCTGTGCCCTTTCTCCTTTTCTCTCTTTCTCCCAGCTAAGGAATGTTGTTATAACATACCCCGAAGGTGAGTTGGATGATACCAGAAAAGCTCTGGACGATGTAAGCCTACCCGACGGGGTAAGACTAGAGTGGGTGAAAGGAGGATCAAGCCGTACTGAATCAATTAAAAATGCCATCCTCTTTCTTGACGGTAAGGACACGTCATCCTCACTCATTGCAATTCATGACGGCGCGCGTCCGTTTGTGACAAGGGCGCTTATATCATCCGTACTCGACAATGCCCTTCTCTACGGCGCATCGGTTCCTGCATTGACGCTGACTGACGCAATTAAAACTGTTGAGGGTTCATTCGTCACATCTTCCGTTGATAGAGATACTCTGAGACGGGTACAGACGCCGCAGATTTTCGAAAGCAGGGGGATAATATCCATATATAAGAATATGGAAGAAAATGCATCCTACCAGGATGATACTGAGCCTTATGTTCTATATGGCGGAAGGTGCTATATAACAGAAGGCGACGAGAATAACAGAAAACTCACATACAGAAATGATTTGAAGGAAAAAAGGATGAGAGTTGGATTCGGTAACGATATACACAGTCTTGAGGAGGGACGAAAGCTTTATCTGGGAGGTGTTGTACTCCCCCACTCTAAGGGAGAAGTTGCACACTCTGACGGGGACGTATTGATTCACGCCCTTATCGATGCACTTCTCGGTGCGGAAGCAGAAGGCGACATAGGGCACTTCTTTCCTCCCGAAGATAATAAATGGAAAGACGCCGACAGCAGAGAACTCCTCAAAAAGATCCTCGATATTCTTACTCCGGATATCTCAAACATTGATGCAACAATAACTCTCGAAGGCTTCAAGCTTGCGCCTTATATATTAGGGATAAGGGAAAGTCTCTCGTCGCTCTTGTCAATTGATGTATCCAGAATTAGTGTAAAGGCCAAGACAAACGAGGGCTTTGATGCCCTGGGAGAAGGGAAAGCCATAAAGGCAGAGGTAGTTGTCCTCATCAATTAAGGCTTTGTCGCCTCCGATTCCCTTTCGCATATGCCAACTGCTGGAAAGTCTAACTGACGAGGGAGATTTGCCTCTATTCTTTAACACTTTTCCCGATTGTCACCCTGAATTCAAACCTGCGGGCAAAAAGACTGAGGTTTCCATGAAAAAAAAAGATGCTCGATTTCTTGTTCTACTCCCTTCAAGCTACTCAAGAGACTTAAAGAAGAGGCAGCAAATACAGGCCTCAGTATGAATGATATTGTATATCGTGCTATAACGAAAGAACTTCTAATTGAACAAAAATCCTGATAATCAGGGCATTGCTTATGGGCTGACTCTTACGTGTTCTTTGTTGAACAAAAGATAGAAAAGAGAAGGTAAAAAATCGAGGGTGCCAAAAATCGGATTCAAACCGACTTTTGTAACACTCCCTTTTTCTTTCACTTAAAATAGCTTATCAACTATACCTACCTACTGACTTCGGTTCCACAGGCACTACATGTTGCAGTAAGATCAGAGGCTAAAAAATATACTGAAGAACCACAATTTGGGCAGGTTTTTACCGAAATACCTCTTCTTCTCCCTCCAGCTACATCATTCAATTCTTCTTCGTTAATCTCATTTTCTTTTTTCAACTTATCTTCGTCCATACTTATTCTCCTTTATGGTTTCGATTCATAAGTATATACGGCCTTTTCAATCTTCTGTTAGAACAATTGTTACTTTTTTCTGATTCATTATCACATCTTTGAGTGCATTCATAGACCCTCACTAGTCCAGGTGAAGCATACCAGATACTTACTATCCTGTTTATGCATCCTTAAGCCAAAAACGTTGTCAAGAAAGTGATAGTATCCCCAGCTCTTGAAGAATGCAGCATCGGGCCTGCCGTCTCCATAGATTGTGCCACACTTTACGCTGCCACTACATCATACAGAGCGTCGTCAGAAAGAACCACGTTTTTTTTATTGAGCTTCAGAGAACAAGTTATTGCTCCTTTATCTCTAAGCTCGATGTCTTTTTCCTCTACCGGTGTGATAAACTCTCCCTGAGACTGCTTCTTTTCTTGATATCCCTACTTCCACCTCTCAGCTTAGTCAGATAGGCATGTTGCATACGAGAAAAGTGATTTTGTCAGGAAAAACCGGCTCAAAGCCACTCTCCATATCCTGCCATTTTGTCATAATACGTCAAAGAGAGTCAGTAAGCATAAAGAGGATATGCGTTTTTAACGCATTCCTTAAGAGCACACCTTCTTTCACTCTTTTTGACTTCTTCAATACCTTTTCGAACTATTTCCCGCTGTCTATTCATCTTCTTCTGCGTTATCTGATTTTTCGGTTTTGTTTACTGTGATTTCCTGGACTTTCACCACGTGCTAGAGAGCGCAGTTATATCCCCCGGCATAAATCTGCCGTGCATCAAAAAGATAAAACAAGACTTAAGAGAAAGGTCTGGAGAGAGCAGGGCATACCTATCAAAGGAAGTCTTTTCTCTCGGGAGTGAAGATGTCGAGTAGAACACCCTCCTCCAGGCATACCGCACCATGAAGCACTCCACTCTCCTTATATGTCGAGTCACCCTTAGAAAGGACCATCTTCTTTCCTCCGATTTCGAACTCGAACTTACCGCTTATTATATATGAGCATTGCTCATGTATATGCGTGTGGGGTTTTCCCACTGCCCCCTTTTCAAAGTGCAGCTCGCACACCATTATGTTTTCGCTGTGAGCAAGGACTTTTCTTGTCACGCCTTCTCCTGCAGGGAGAGCGGGAATATCTTTACCGATGAAAAAGTTCTCCATTTTTACCTCCATTTAATAAAGCCGGATATTACTCCGGCTTCTGTTCATTTCTTTGCAATAAGCATTGTCTTTGGGTCGAGTGCAACCTTACTCGGCTTCGGGATATCCTCTGCATGAGCTCTTACAACTGTAAGATTGACCTTCTCGTGGCTGTCATCAAACTTGAGTGCGACAAGCACATCGATGAGAGGAAGATACTTCTCGAGTGTGTTAGGTACACCGTACTCATCATATGTGACATCAGGGCGTACAGGAGAAACTGCAAACCATACCTCGATATTCATCTCCTTTGCAAATTCCTTGATTTTTGCAATATCATCTTCACTTGCAATCGTAAGCTTATAACCATCAAAGAGGACGGCATCAGCTTTGAATGCTCCGTGTGAGATAAGAGATGAGAGGGAATCGAGAACTCTCTCGATGGGAACCTGCTCCTGAGAGAAGTTCATAACGACTCTGTTGGAGAGAATCTGGTTGTAGACATCCTGAGCATCATCGAGAGAATTGGATTCAACAATTTCTCTGTAGACTTCCTTGTACCAGTTGATGACATGCTCGACATTGCCGGAGAAAGATACGTGGATAACGTTCTCACCCTTGAAGAGCTTGTCTGTTGCGATGTGTACAAGGCAGGCTGTCTTACCAACCCCTTTCTTCGATACGATTACACCAAGGTTGCCCTTACCCAGGCCTCCATTGATTGATTCTTCAAATACCCTGAGAGGGCTGACACTATTAAGCTGTTTTAAATCCATAATAAATCCTTAAAAGAAGTATAACACACAGCCGGAGGGCTATGTGTTATTTTTTTATTTCTGGTTCTTCTTTTCTGCGTACTTCTTCTTGAGCTCTTCAGAAACACTCTGTGGGACCTTACCGTACTTGGCAACTTCCATTGTAAACTCTGCCTTACCCTGGGTAAGAGAACGAAGTACTGTTGAGTAACCGAACATCTCAGCAAGCGGAACTTCGGCAATGACTGTGCATTGGTTGTTGTCCTCGGTTGAGGAGACAATCATACCACGACGCTGGTTGATGGAACCGAAGATATTTCCCTGGAACTCACTCGGGCCTTCAACCTCAACCTTCATAATAGGCTCGAGGATAACAGGCTTAGCCTTCTCATATGCTTCCTTGAATGCTGCAATTGATGCAATCTGGAATGCCATATCTGAAGAGTCGACTGGGTGCCATGCACCATCGTTGACACATACCTTTACGCCGAGAACAGGGAAGCCCAAGAGTGCACCCTTCTTGACTGCGCTCTGGAAGCCCTTGTCACAGGATGGGATATATTCTGTCGGAATAGCACCACCCTTGACTTCGTCGACAAAGACATAGTCCGGAGCCGGCTCGTCGGGATCTGTTTGGACTGTAGGCTCGATATAACCGGCAACACGTGCATACTGACCCGATCCACCTGTCTGCTTCTTATGTGTGTAGTTGAATTCAGCTCTCTGGCTGATGGCTTCTCTGTATGCAACCTCAGGCTGACCGATTGTAACTTCAGCCTTGTACTCTCTCTTCATTCTTTCGATATAGACATCAAGATGAAGTTCACCCATACCCTTGATGATTGTCTGGTTGGACTCCGGATCAACGTATGTCTGGAAAGTCGGGTCTTCCTTTGTGAATCTGTTGAGTGCCTTTGCCATATTGTCTGCAGCTTTCTTATCTACAGGTGTGATGGCAAGTGAGATAACAGGATTCGGGACGAACATACTTGTCATGGAGTAGTTGAGTGACGGGTCGCAGAAAGTATCGCCACTTGCACAGTCAATACCGAAGAGAGCTGCAATTTCACCGCAGCCACACTCTGTTATATCTTCCATGGTTGATGCATGCATCTTAACAAGTCTTCCGACCAGGAACTTCTTACGGCTTCTTGTATTTATAAGGGTGTCACCCTTCTTGATTCTTCCCTGATATACACGGATGTATGTAAGCTGACCGTACTGGCCGTCCTCAAGCTTGAATGCGAGGATGACAGGCTTTGCGTCTTCCTTACTCTCAAGAATGACTTCCTTCTCGTTGTCATCGAGGTCAAGTGCCCTGTTCTCGACATCTGTCGGATTCGGAAGGTAGTCGACAACACCGTCAAGAAGAGGCTGGATACCCTTGTTCTTATGTGCAGAGCCCATGAATACCGGGCAGAGCTCAAGGTTGATTGTAGCTCTTCTGATACATTCCTTCAAAAGTTCTACCGTAACGTTCTCCTCAAGCATTGCTTCCATGAGAGCATCGTTACCTGTGCACATGCTGACAGCATCTAGGAGAGCTTCCCTCTTCTCTTCTGCCTCTTCCCTCAATTCCTGCGGAATTTCCTCGACTCTGAGGCCATCGCCTGCAGGGCCTGCATCGAAGTAGTTGGCCTTCATGTTGACAAGGTCGACAACACCGACGTGCTTTTCCTCAAGTCCAATCGGGATTTCCATCAAAACGGCATTGAGGCCGAGCTTTTCGATAAGCTGGTCCTTTACCTTATACGGATTAGCTCCTGTTCTATCACACTTGTTGACAAATGCGATACGGGGAACATGATATCTCTTCATCTGGCGGTCGACTGTGATTGACTGTGACTGGACACCTCCGACGGAACATAGGACAAGAATTGCGCCGTCGAGGACTCTGAGAGACCTTTCAACCTCGATTGTAAAGTCAACGTGGCCCGGAGTGTCGATAATGTTGATTTCATGACCCTTCCAGTCAACGTTAGTTGCAGCTGATGCAATTGTGATTCCCCTCTCTCTTTCAAGCTCCATTGAGTCCATTGTTGCACCAACACCATCCTTACCACGAACTTCGTGGATAGCATGAATCTTGTTGCAATAGTAGAGAATGCGTTCCGACAAGGTTGTCTTACCCGAGTCGATGTGAGCGCTTATACCGATGTTTCTCATACCAAGAAGATCGTGCTTCATTTTTTATACCTCATTGTAATTGAGAGTGGGTTTGCCACATCTCTTAATATCCTAAAAAATTCCAACTTTGAAATATTATGGATTTTACTTTTTTTGTTCAAGTATCTTGTTAATTAAAAATAACTTATCGAGTTATTCTATTGATATTTTTTTATTTACTTCTTATTTCTTTCCTTCATTTCCGCTTTAAAAAGAACAAATCGGGTGATAATATATTGACTATGGCAACTGTTTTTGAATTAATTAGGGACAACAAAATCCCATCTGTTAAAACCTATGAAGACGATTTATGTTTCGTTATTCTCGACCTATCCCCCGTCAACAAGGGTCATTCGCTTGTCATATCAAAAGAGCCGGAGCCAACTTTCGACGCTGTTGACAGCGATACTCTTCACCATATGATTGATGTGGCAAAAAAAGTCGACGCTAAGATGCGCTCTGCTCTCCATGCCGACGGGACGAACATCGTCATCAACAACGGCCCCGCATCCGGACAGGAAGTGCCACACCTCCATATCCACGTAATTCCACGCTTTGACGGCGACGGTAAGACTTTTGTTTTCCCGAGTAAGGAAAAGTACAGCGATGGAGAAATGGAGAAATACGGAGAGCTCTTGAAGCT
Source organism: Muribaculaceae bacterium (assembly GCA_963623755.1). Classification (GTDB taxonomy): domain Bacteria; phylum Spirochaetota; class Spirochaetia; order Sphaerochaetales; family Sphaerochaetaceae; genus Ornithospirochaeta. Next base: position 7,957 of record CAVFNE010000007.1, read on the forward strand.
ATGAAGAAACTCCACACCATCCTCCTTCTTACTCTTCTTCTCTTCTCCTGTACCACCTACACAATCCAAGAGGCGAGGGAGATTATCGAATACCCTGAAAAAAGCACGATTGAGACAAGGCTCAATGCTATTGAGGAAGCAAAGGAAAAAGAGAGGCTGGAGGAAGAAAAGAAGAAGACCAACGAGTACCCGTTAAACCCGGATGAGATGGAATATCCATTCTACTACAACCCGGTTAAAAACACTTCGTTCACCTTGAGTGAAGAGGAAACTCAGTTCAATGCCCTTCTACTACCTTTGGGCGAAGAGGATTTGGATGAGAGCGCTTTTCTTTCCGCAATGGCCCTTATCGAAATGTACCCGTTCACATTCACCGTCCTCACAGGGAGTCTCTCAAATCAAATAAAACTTACTTCCCTTTTAGAAAAGGATGCAGTGACATATGACGGCGGTACAATTATTTTCACAGGCGCTGTCATCTCATCAATTGACGAGAGTTCGCTGGAAATACTACTCACCCCCGATAAGGGAATAACACTATATACACGTGATTACCATCCTGTTATTCCTGAGGATAAAACAACGGATGAAATAATCGCCGTTGTCGACGAATGCGAGAAGATGGAAGCTGAAGATTTAATTGAATCTGTTTCTACTGACAAGGGAAAGCCGAGGCTTCTTTTCCTCTCATCCATCTCCCCATCCTCCTCTGACTGGACAGACTGGACAGAAAAAGGCTACAGAGAAGAGCACAACTTCCTCTTTTCAGATATCCTCACTTCTCTTGGCTGGGTCGACACATATGATGCAATGCGCTTCAGCAGTGAGACAGACGATAACTATACGCGTAAAAGCGCCGGGTATGAGGAGAGGTTGGATTTCATATACTCAAAGGATTTGATTGTTACAAAGAGTTTTATAGTTGCAGTGGAGAATATGGACACACGCGCTGTATTTGCCTCTTTTATATATCCATAGTTATCTTCTATCTGGAGGCTTGATATGATTTACCACATAACCAAAGAAAACTTTGAGAAGGAAGTACTCTCTTCAGATAAAAGTGTAATCCTTGATTTCTATGCCACATGGTGTGCTCCGTGTAAAGCGCAGAGCAGGATACTCGAAAATCTTTCCACTCTCTGGGGCGAAGAGGTAAAAATCTGCAAGTGCGACGTTGATGAGAACGAAGAGTTTGCATCATCCTTCGGCATTGAATCAATCCCGACTCTCTTCTTCTACAAAAACGGGGTGAAAATCGGACAGTACACAGGGGTACTTGAGAAAGAAGGCCTCAGGAGAATGCTTGAAATCTGAGATTGATTTAACGGCTGTTTGAAGGAAAACATCTTAAGCCCAGCTCTAATAGACTATCAAGAGTAGAATTATCACCCTCGGGCAGAGACTTAACTATCCTCATGGCTGTAGAGTCTCGGTATGGATACACAGAACCCAGATTTACTTTTAGTAAGAATGATTCGGTATCGTATCTCGATGGCAAATCCAATATCACCATAGTGCCGGCAATCCTAACAATATCCCCGCTTCCGGTTTTGTCGCCATAGACATGATGAGAATACTGTTTGTTTCTGTTGTAGCCAATAGCAAGTGGCATGTCGTTGTATCAGGCTGCCCCGCATTTTTCACCACCCTCTACATCTTCCAAGACGTCGAAGTGCGCCACTTTATTAATGATTCGGGCGTGACTTCTACCACGCCCATATCTTTTTTTGTTGAAAATCAATTCCTACCGCTGAGGTATTCGTCGATAGCCTTTGCCGCTGTCTTACCGGCACCCATAGCTGAGATTACTGTTGCCGCACCTGTAACGGCGTCACCGCCTGCATAGACAGCATTTCTGCTTGTCAGTCCGTCCTCGTTGACGATAATTCCGCCGTGAGCGTTGACTTCAAGACCCTTTGTTGTGTTCTTGATAAGTGGGTTCGGGCTGGTTCCGATTGCGATGACAACAGTGTCGACATCGAGGTCGAACTCGCTTCCCGGAATTGCAACAGGTCTTCTTCTACCCTTCTCATCAGGTTCTCCCAGCTGCATCTTAATGCACTTAAGAGCTGTAACAAAGCCATTCTTCGGGTCACGTGGGTTATCAGGATTATTGTAGCCGAGAACTTCGACGGGGTTATTCAGAAGCTTGAAGTCGATTCCTTCTTCCATTGCGTGCTCAACCTCTTCCTTTCTTGCAGGAAGCTCTTCGAGAGACCTTCTGTATACAATGTATACGTGTTCGGCTCCGAGTCTTAGAGCTGTGCGGGCAGCATCCATTGCAACGTTACCGCCACCGACAACTGCAACCTTTCCACCCTTCATTATAGGAGTATTGGGGTCATCCTCATATGCCTTCATGAGGTTTGAACGTGTTAAGAACTCGTTAGCTGAATATACACCCTTGAGTGACTCGCCCGGGATATTCATGAAGTTCGGAAGTCCGGCTCCTGAGCCTACAAATACTGCTTCGTATCCCATATCGAAAAGCTCGTCGATTGTAAGAGTTTTACCGATTACAACGTTTGTGTCGATATCAACGCCGAGTGCCTTTAAACCCTCTACTTCCTTGGCAACAATTGACTTGGGAAGTCTGAACTCAGGGATACCGTAGACAAGAACACCGCCTGCTGTGTGAAGTGCTTCAAATACCGCTACCTTATAGCCTTTCTTTGCAAGATCCCCTGCACATGTAAGACCTGAAGGACCGGAACCTACAACTGCAACCTTATGACCATTCGGTTCGGGAGCAACGGGAGATGCTGTGACATTCTTATTATGCCAGTCAGCAACAAAGCGCTCGAGTCTTCCAATTCCGACAGGCTCGTACTTAACCCCGAGTGTACACTTACTCTCACACTGTGTCTCCTGAGGACATACTCTTCCGCATACTGCAGGAAGTGACGATGTGAGTGCGATTGTCTGGTAAGCACCCTCGAAATCCTTGTTCTTGATATGTGCAATGAACTCAGGAATATGAATATTTACAGGGCATCCCTGTACACATGGTCTGTTCTTACAATTAAGACATCTTTCCGCCTCTTCGACTGCTGTCTCAAGAGTATAACCGAGAGCAACTTCGTTGAAATTATGAGCTCTTACTTCAGCCTTCTGTGTCGGCATTTCATGTTTTTTCGGATTAATAGCCATACTCTACTCCTCAAGCTTTCTTAAAAAGATTGCATGCTTCTTCATAAGCATGATGTTCGAAGTCTGAGTACATTCTTCCTCTACTCATGGCCTCATCAAAATCAACTTCATAGCCATTGAAATCAGGACCGTCGACACAAGCAAACTTCGTGACCTTCTTACCGTTTTCTGTAAGTGTCAGTCTGCAGCCACCGCACATACCTGTGCCGTCAATCATTATCGGGTTCATTGAAACAGTTACAGGTACACCGTAAGGCTTACATGTAAGGACAACGAACTTCATCATGATTACCGGTCCGATTGCGATAACCATATCGAAATGCTTACCCTCATCCAGCATCTCCTTGAGAGGAACAGTTACGTTGCCGTGTCTGCCGTATGAGCCGTCATCCGACATGACAACAAGAGTGTCGGAAGAAGCCTTGAACTCATCCTCACAGATAAGAAGGTCCTTGTTTCTGAAACCGATGATTGATGTAACATTTGCGCCGAGCTTGTGGAATTCCTCTGCAATCGGCATTGCAATTGCACATCCCACTCCTCCTCCGATGATACATACATTTTTAATGCCTTCTGTGTGAGTTGCAACTCCGAGGGGACCTACGAAGTCTACAATATACTCACCTTCTTCCTTGTGATTAAGTTTTTCAGTTGTAGCACCTACAATCTGGAAGATAATCTTTACTGTACCTTCATCAGGGTTGCTTCCTGCAATTGTCAAAGGGATTCTTTCTCCATCATTCTCGACACGGAGAATGATGAACTGACCGGGTTTTGCTTTCTTTGCAACAAGTGGTGCTTCGATTTCCATCTGTGTGACAGTTGGATTCAAATTCTTTTTTCTTACAATCTTGTACATCACAAACTCTCTTTCATTTTTTTAAAATCTGCTGTGAAAGGCATAATATGCCAACCTCTATTAATATATCGATAATTTTCTAACAAGTGAATACTTTAATAAAGAAAAAGCGCCACCGATTGAGGCAGCGCCGTTAAACTCTTCTTAAGCTTAGAAATCAACTTCCGTGTCGTAGTAGCAGCACTTGAGAAGTTTGACCATCTCTTCCTGACTTGGCTGACGGGGATTCGAGCCTGTACATGCGTCGCCGATTGCATTCTCAGCAATTGATTCAACTCTTTCCAGGAATACCTTCTCGGGAACAAAGCCGTTCTCTGTCGGGTAGCTGTCAGCACCGTAGTTCCTGATACAATGCGGTATGTTGAGATCATCGTTCATCTTTCTGAGGTATGCGATAAGTGCTTTTACCTTCTCATCATCATTCTTTCCCTCAAGGTGCATATAATCTGCAATAACACCGTATCGCTTTTTAGCCACAGGATCCTTTGCATTGAATGCGATTACCTTCGGAAGGTACATTGCGTTTGCCGCCCCGTGGATGATATGTGCGCCGTAGTCGGCAAAGATGGCACCTGTCTTATGAGCCATCGAGTGGACAATACCCAAGAGAGCATTACTGAATGCCATACCTGCAAGGCACTGTGCGTTGTGCATGCTGTCACGGGAGGCCATATCACCATTGTAGGATGCAACAAGGTCCTTCTCGATCATTTCAATTGCATGGATTGCAAGTGCATCAGAGTAGTCTGAGTTAGCTGTCGAAACATATGCCTCTATTGCATGTGTCATTGCATCCATACCTGTATGTGCAACAAGCTTCTGTGGCATTGTCTCTGCAAGTTCTGGGTCGACAATAGCGACATCGGGAGTAATCTCATAGTCAGCGATAGGATATTTGATTCCCTTCTTGTAGTCTGTGATGATAGAGAAAGCTGTTACCTCTGTTGCTGTCCCGCTTGTCGATGAGATAGCACAGAAATGTGCCTTCTTTCTCAGTTCTGGAATACCGAATACCTTACACATCTCTTCAAATGTAATCTCAGGATACTCATACTTAATCCACATAGCCTTTGCAGCGTCGATAGGAGATCCGCCTCCGATTGCGATAATCCAGTCAGGCTGGAAGGAGAGCATCTTCTCAGCTCCTTTCATCACTGTGTCGACAGATGGATCGGGTTCAATTCCCTCTATCAAAGCAACTTCCATTCCAGCTTCTTTGAGATTGTTCTCAACTCTTTCCAGAAAGCCGAATTTCTTCATCGACCCGCCGCCTGTGCAGATAACCGCCTTTTTCCCCTTAAATGTCTTGAGTGCGTCGATTGCGCCCTTTCCGTGGTATAAATCACGAGGTAATGTAAAACGTGCCATTCTTTTCTCCTCTAAATTTAAATTAAGCCGCGCCATGTGCGACAGATTGAATATAATACCAAAGATGACAAAAAGCTAGTTTTTTATCGATAGATTTTTATAAATTACAGTTATTCTTCACAATCCCGACAAAAAATAGAGCTGATATTTCCTCCCTGGGTTACAGCTCTACTTTCTACGATAACAACAAAACTATTATTATGTGGGAGTCAGCTTCTATCACCTTATCCCTACCCCAACTATTGAAACACAGATTTCTGTTTTTGCAAGCGGAATTTATAGCATGTAAATTAGGTGTTAGGAAAAAGGTGGCAAAATCGAACATTATTCTTAGGAAAAAGGTGGCAAAATCGACCCTAAACAACTTGAAAAAGGTGGCAGTTCAATCTAACATCTTATTATGAATGAAGTTATAAGCTCTATCATTTTAAAAAGAAAAGCAGAGAAAGATATAATACGTTTTTTTGAATCAAAAGACAGGAAAAGCCTTCTTGTTGAAGGGGTCAGGCAGGCAGGGAAAAGCTATTTGATTGAGGAGCTCGGGCAGAGGTATTTCAAGAATTTTATAAAAATAGACTTTCTAAGAGACAATCTGACGAAAAGCATATTTACTTCTTCTACGGATGTGAGAGATATTATTTCCCGCCTTTCGCTTCTTTCAGATAAAAAACTTGAAAAGGGTGAGACTCTTTTCTTTTTCGATGAGGTCCAGGAATGCAAAGAAGCCGTCACGGCAGTAAAGTATCTTGTACAGGAAGGAAGTTACAAATATATATTGAGCGGATCGCTACTGGGGGTGGAACTGTATAGCGTAAAATCAATACCTGTCGGCTATATGGATTCCATAAGGATGTTTCCTCTTGACTACGAAGAGTTTGCCATAGCAAACGGTGTTGAGGAGAGCATTATCTCGTCGCTCAAGGCATCATTTGAAAATCGAACTCCAGTCGATGAATTTATACATGAAGCAATGCTCAGACTATTCAGACTTTACCTCGTTATAGGAGGAATGCCTGGTGTTGTTGTAAAGTATCTAGAGAACAAAAACATTGCCGATGCGGTCAGAGAACAGGAAAACATAGTAAAGCGCTACAAAGAAGATATTACAAAATATGAAAGAGAAGATAGAAAACTCAGGATAACTGAAGTCTTTGATGCCCTCCCGGGGGAATTAAACAATATTAACAAACGTTTTGTCCTGAATCACCTTGATAAAGAAGCAAAAGCAGAAAGGTATGCGAATACCTTCGAGTGGTTGAAAGCCTCGGGGGTCGCAAACGCGGTATACAATGCAGAGGAACCTGTTCTTCCTTTGAGATTGAACGAAAGATCTACTCTTTTCAAACTCTTTTCCTCCGATGTCGGCCTCCTCTCATCCATGTATGCAGACTCGATACAACTCTACATCCTCAAAGGTGAGACAGACATCAACTACGGCGCCGTCTATGAAAACTTTGTCTCAGAGGAGTTGATGGCACACGGCTTTGAGAGGCTCTATTATTTCAACAGCAAAAAGCAGGGTGAAGTCGACTTTCTGATAAGCCATAACGCAGCCGTTATTCCAATCGAAGTCAAATCCGGGAGTGATTACAAAAAGCATAATGCACTTGACAAAATTTTGTCTAATCCCAAATACAATCTCGAAAAGGCAATCGTTTTTTCAAATAACAATGTCAGCGTAGAAGGAAAGATTACTTATTATCCCATATATATGACAATGTTCATTCAAAGAGACACCATTCCCTCTGATATGGTTTACAGCCCTGACATAAGTGCCTTAACAGGAGATAAATAAAGTAACAGCCCTAAGCCATCCCTTTTGACGTGATATGAAGGGAGCTTAATACTCTTCCTTTAAGAGAAAATCTTCAAGCTTGACAATCTTCACCCCGTTAACATTACCTACATCAAGTTCATCCATCGTCACAACATACTTTGGATAGTTATCTTTGATTTCCAGTAGATTAGCAATTTCTCGTTCTGAATCCTGTGGCAGATTCCGATAGACCTGAACATAAATGCGTTCATCACGCCTGACTGCTACAAAATCTATCTCCTTATCTGCGTTCTTTCCTATATATACGTTATAGCCTTTTCGTTTCAGTTCAAAAAACACAATATTTTCCAACATTGCCGCGACCCCTTTTGGATTGAAGCCTAATATGGAATATTTAAGAGATGCATCAGCAAGATAGAATTTCTCCTGCGTTTTCAACACAGTTTTTCCCTGCATATCAAATCTCTGACAGCGGTAAATTACATATGCCTTCTCCAGCCACTCAAGGTAGTTATATACCGCTTCAACTGAAAGCGCCCGCCCTTCTCCTTTTAGAAACTTCACAATTGAATTGGCAGAAAAAGTTTTCCCAACATTCTCCACCACGTATCTTACAACCCTGTTGAAAAGATCGATATTTGTTATTTTATGACGCTTGACGATATCCCGGGTGATAACAGAGTTATAAATCCCCTCAACAATCTGATATGATGAGTTCGCATCCAGGTTTGAGATAGCAACGAGAGGGAAACCTCCCATGCGGATATACTCGGTGAGTAACTCTTTTCTTCTGCGTCCGCTTTCAACCTTGAAAACAAGATATTCGGCAAATGACAGAGTATAAACCGGTATCATTATATAGCGTCCAGTCAGATAAGTAGAGATTTCACTTGCCATAAGCCTGGAGTTTGAGCCTGTCACATAGATATCGGTATTAAACTCTTCTAAAAGACTGTTGACCACCTTCTCCCAGCCTTCTACTTCCTGCACCTCATCAAGAAGAAGGTAGTAACGGTTGCTGTCCCTCATTCTGCTTTTGATATCATTGTACATCTCTCTATCTGACATATTTTCGTCAAGTTCTTGAGAATTATAACGTACACAGATTACGTGCTCGTCGGCTATTCCATCGGCTATCAGGTCAGCTTTCAACATATCCAGAATAGTGGATTTTCCACATCGACGAATACCGCTCAAGATCTTCACAACAGGAACATCTCTATAAGTTTTCAAAGCGTCTAAATAGTATGGTCTTAGAATCATGCTTAATGATATAACATAAAAACTTATAAATTGTCAGAAGTTTTTACATGATTTTCGTAAAAACTTACATTTTCCACTAGTTTTTTCGACTGACGCAATAAAATCCCATGCATATATAAGTTCAATCTGTAGTCTTTTCCCTCGTAAATAAATAACTAATTCCGCTGTCTATGTTTGTTTGATGTTAACACAACCATCTATCAGGCAATACCGCCATGTATCAAAAAGCATCGGATTATTCAATTCGGGCACCCTGACATAAGTGTTTAAGAGGAGATAAATAAAGGGACAGCCGTAAGCCATCCCTTTTCACATAATATACTATATACTTCTCAGCCCAGGAGAACATCCAGATCGAGTTCTGCCATGACTGCAGGAAGAGCACAGTTCCAGGACTCAAGTACCTGTGGATGTGTCTCACCGTAAATACCGGCTTTTCTGCCTTTGTAGATAATCCATGCGGCACGGCCCGGGATAAATCTCTCGTCGCCTTCGACTGGGAGAAGAGTATATTCCTTTCTCAAGAAATACATCAAAGTCTGGATGTAGGACGATGCTTCGTTGTATCCGATCTGGACGTTGGAGGCAAAGAAACCCATGCTGTTTGCAGTATGTGTTCCGCTGTTGTCACTCTCATCCTTGACGGTTATCTTTCCGCACTCGAAAATGAGATGGGGATATACTGCGTGTCCCGAGACACTCTCGCTCTCGAGAAGGCATGGAAGAATACTGGGCCTTATAACCTCATAGTTCTCGCTCATCGGGTTTGCGATGAAGACGGCGCTATCATCTGTTACATGCATGTTGTCGATATACTCTCTCTTCGAGCCTAGGTAATTGTACATCATTTCCTGGAAGCCGAGTCCCACCATGATATCTTTTACCTTTCTCGAGAACTCCTCGACTTGACTTAATCTTCCGACAGTGAATGACGACGGCATTACAGGCTTGAAGTTCTCCAGTCCGTAGCCGATCATCACATCCTCTGCAATATCCACTTCGTGTAAAAAGTCATTTCTGTACTCTGGGCACTCAATATAGACGTACTCGTCGTCAGCAACTGCATAGACTCCCATTTTTCTGAGGGCTGCAATACATTCCTCCTTTGTAAGAGGAAGACCAAGTTTCCTGCCGATGGCTTCAACAGATGCCCTCTGCGGCTCCTGGAAATAATACGGGACTGTAATTTCCCTGCCGTAAGGGGTATCCTGATTGAACTTAACCTTAATAGGAAGAATCTCGAATCCCATATCGCTGAAATCACAGGAAAGGATATTTGCTGCAAGTAAGAGGTCATTGAGTATCGGTCCCGAGAGTTCGATGAAGAATTCACTGTCACCCACTTCTACTGCACCAATACGTGCGGAGTTGATTACAGGCGGGAATGAGAGAGTCTCACCCGAGTCATCATAGAGATAAGGGAACTTATCGAATGACGAGACAATGTAGCCGTATTCCTTACCTTTCGGGTGCCTCTGGCAGATTTCACGAAGCGTCAACTTCTCCTCCATTCCAAGCGGGACGAATGATGTTGTATCGGGATCGACTGCAGCATAGTGAACGGGGTACTTGATGAGCTCCGAGCGGTATATTCCCATTGCAATCGTCTTACGCTTACGGCCGAAGTTGAAGCATAGTTTCTCCTGACTCTGAATCAGGTTTACAAGCATTTCGTTGTCAACTTCAACGCCGCGGACAGCAAAACCTATGGAGTAGTCCCTTATTCCTATTGCACTCTCGTGGTCGATAATCTCACGCCCGCCGCTGTCTCTGCTCTCATCCTTTGTGGAGAAGAAATCATAGTAGGGAATTTCTCCCGTCTCATATGTTTTGAGTGCTCTTGCAACTCCTGCCGGCGACCACAGATCGGGGCGGTTTGTATCGTTGAGCTCAATCTTTATAACGCCATTTTCCACATCGTGTCCGTCAAGCTCAGCTTTGGCAACGGGGAAGATGGAGACAAGCTCATCGTCACTCATCTTTTTCCCAAGTAATGAGAATAACAACTTCTCTGGAGCATCAATTTTAGGCATTAGTTTCCCCTCCTTGTTCTGACAGACTCGATATCTGGAGTAAAGAGCTCCCTGAGGTCGTTCAGACCCAGATGCATGAGAGCCATTCTGTCTATTCCAAGTCCCCATGCAAGGACAGGGACATCGACACCGAGGCTCTTTGTTACTTCAGGCCTGAATATTCCCGCTCCTCCAAGCTCGAACCAACCCAATACAGGGTGTTTGATATGAACTTCTATACTCGGCTCTGTGAACGGAAAGTATCCCGGAACGTATTTCACTTCCTCCGCTCCAGCAATCTCTTCGGCAAACATCCTCAAGAGTCCCAGAAGGTTACATAGGTTAACATCGTCCCCGAGGACTATACCCTCTGTCTGGTAGAAGTCTGCCCCATGTGTTGCATCCACCTGGTCGTAGCGGAAACATCTGACAATACCGAAGTACTTTCCAGGAACTTTGGCCCGGGTTAGCTGATGGGCTGAAAGTACTGTGCCCTGACTTCTCAGAACCTGACGACGGGTAAATTCATGGTCGAACTTATACTGCCAGCCGCGGGAGCCTGTGTCCCCTCCGTCCTCGTGTGTCTTTGCAACACGACTCAGCCACGGCTCCTCGATTTCTCTGCAGTGCACAGGGTCCTTGACATAGTAGACGTCGTGTATATCACGTGCGGAATGGAACTGCGGCATGAAGAGAGCATCTCCATTCCAGAATTCGTTCTCTACAAGCGGTCCGTCGAATTCCTCGAAACCGAGAGATGTAAGTTTATCTTTAACCCACTGGAGATAGTTGCCGTAAGGATTATGACGCCCGGGGATAAGACGCTGCGTGGGGGCATTTATACCATATGGCCTAAAAGAGCCGTTCTTCCATGAGCCGGAAGAAATCATCTCGGGGGTAAGTACACCGTACTCCTCGCCTGTTATGTTGGCTTTGAGCACAGCTTCCTTTGTCTCTTTTCCCAGCGCTGTGAGCGCATAGCTGACATCCTCTCTTTCGACAAGCTTAAACGGAGAAGATGAAGCTCCCCTCTTCTTACTCAGTTGCGATATCGCATTTTTTTCCTCGTCACTAAGCTCTTTCTCGTCGATTACCCCACTCTCTCCTGCTTTCTCCAAAAGAGAATGTTGAATCATTACTTCTTTCGGAAGTTCTTCAGTTATCGCATGAGCCTTCTTCCCGTCATCGAGAGAAGCGCATCCCGCTTTAGATAATAGACCGAATGCAGAACCGACATCACTCTTCTCGAGGCCGAGGGAAGAACTTATCTCCGGCATTGTGGACGGTGTTGTTTTTATAAAAAGGAAGATCCTCTCGACAGGCATACCTTTTTCACGGTATTCACGTCCGAGCTCTGTCAGTTCATAGAGAGTTCTCTTCTCTCTAGCTTTCTCTTCCATACATCCTTTGGCACACAGCCAGGAAAAAGCCTGATTGCACTGTCCGACCTTATAGCCGAGTTCGGTAATGATTCTCTCTGCTGTTATGGTTTCTCCCATCTCTACATGGCGCAGCAACCTGACTTCAAGAGGATGAAGATTCTTTACATCTATATCCATAAGTACTCCTTGCTTTACAGCTCTCTTATAATAATTAACGACTCAAAAAATTGAAAGAGCTGAAGGCCTCGTCGATTGTTACCCCACAAACGCTCTCGCCTTCCTTGATAAGCCTGTCGCGGATAACAAAAACGGGGTATCTTTCTTTTCCCATTTTCCCCAGCCACACTCTCTTCTCGCTCTCGCTGTCGAGAACAAAGACAATAAGAGACTGTCTATTCTCCTTATTGACCAGCCATCCGACATCTTCGTTTCCGAATACAGCTTTCCTGAAAGTGTAGCCTTCGTTTAAGAGGCGCTGTAGAATGTAGCGCTGAGCCCTCTCGGAGCATTCAAGATTCCAGGCCTCGTCACTGTTGTTGTAAGGAAGAATAATGTCTCTCTTTCCCTCTTCTTCTCCAGTCTTTATGTCATAAACCGGAATGGTGATTACAGTTGTGGAAGAAGAGGAAAATCCCAGTTTGAAGAGAATATCCAGAGTAGCTTTAGTCATTTACAAGCTCCTTATAGGCCGAGATAATTTCACCGTCTCCGACAAGAGTTTCCCTCTCGAGTTTTTTCGAAAACGGAAGGGGAATATTCCTGCTGTGTACAACCTTTATATTTATATTCCTGTTAACGGAATAGAGAATGCTCATAACGCGCTCGGCAACACTACCCCTGAGAGGGGTATCCTGAATAATCATTGCTCTTTTGAACTCTGCTCCGTACTCTTTGATTGCCTCCTCGTCCAGAGGCTTGAGGGATGCAATGTCGAGGAAAGTGCACTTATTTTTATCAAGTAAATCCTTCGCCCTCTTGAAAGGTCTGGAATATCCTATGACAAGTACATCTTTCCCCTCTCCTGTAATAATCGCCTTCCCGAGGGGTAGAACAAAGCCCTCATCTGCTACATCATCAGCACTCTCAAAGTAGAGAGCCTTATGCTCGAGAAAGATAACCGGGCAGTTCTCGTATGCCGCTCCCTTCAAAAGTGCCTTGGCGCTTCTGGCATCGGAGGGAGCCACAATCTTCAATCCGGGGATATTCATAAACATATTCTCTAGGCTCTGCGTGTGCTGGGCCCCGTGGCCCGTTCCGCCGCCTGCAGCCGTTCTTATAATGACCGGGCACTTGAGCTCTCCGGCCGACATGAAGTATGACTTTGCCCCATGGTTTACAATTGGGTCCGAGACAAGGGTTAGAAAATCACCATACATTATCTCGACTATCGGCTTCTCACCCAGAAACGATGCGCCCACTGCCATACCTGTGAATGTCTCCTCACTCACCGGTGTTTCATATATCTGTAACGGATAATCTTTATATAAATCTCCGGTAACACCGAAGCATCCACCATACTGCCCTATATCCTCTCCTATCAGGGAGTAAGAATTACTCGAGGAGAGTATTTCTCCCAAAGCCTCACGTACAGCTTCACGGTAAGTTGCACTATGTACTTTTTCTCCATTATTGGAAGAGAATGAATTACTCGAAGGAATAACAAGGCTTTCTACTTCCTCCATCGTCAGAGTCTCGTCTCTCTTCTCCCATGCCCTCTCCCAAGCCGAGTCGACTACTTCTCTTTCCTTTTTTATGACGGCACCAAGTTCATCGGGCGTGATGGAATGCTTCTCTGCATAAAGCTTTATCGGGTCCTTCTCCCTCCATTTCTCCTCTTCTTCGCGTTCGCGGTAGACAAGTTTATCGGACTTACTGTGACCGCAGAGGCGGTAGGTATTGACTTCGATAAAGTAAGGACGGGAAGATTCAATAATATATTTTCTTGCCTCGCTCACAGCGCTGTATACTTCATCAAAGTCGTTTCCGTCAACTCTTTTGTGCTCGATCGAGTAGCCGTCGGCACGGGAGGCGATATCTTTCGTGGCAATCATCCTGCTCTCTTCTGCCGACATTCCGTAGTGGTTGTTTTCCATATAGAAAAGAAGAGGAAGGTTCCACACCGAGGAGAGATTCATAGCCTCATGCAGGGTTCCCCTGCTTGATGCACCGTCGCCGAAGACAGCAACTGCAATATTATTCTTTTTCTGCCTCTTGAGTGCATATGATGCCCCAAGGGCCAATGGAATTCCGGAGCCCACAACAGCAGAGGAGCCGAGATTGCCATGAGAAATATCACTCATGTGCATGCTGCCGCCGAGGCCCTTGCAGAGACCGTACTTCGAACCCAGCATCTCTGAAAACATTTTCTCTATATCAGAGCCGGTGGCAATATTAAAGCCGTGGCAGCGGTGTGTCGGGACAAACCAATCGCCCTCCTCGAGAGATAGCGACAAGCCTGTATGACTCGCCTCCTGCCCTATCGAGAGATGGGTTGTTCCATATAGATTTCCATTTTTGAATTCTTTATCTATCTTCTCCTCGAAAAGTCTGGACAAAACAAGGAGAGAAATGACTCTATTCTCTTTCATAAATCAAACAGATTAAGGTTAATTGTAAACATTATTCCGGTCAAGGGATGAGAAGGAAAGGAAAGAGTATTGCCACCCCTTACAAAAATCACACTTTTCCTATAGACTCTATTTAAGTCGGAGGCTCCTATGGCTCAACCACTTAATAAAGATTTGAAAAAAATCCTCATCACAGAAGAAGAAATCGCAAAGAGAGTCACAGAAATTGCAGAGGCTGTGAACAACGACTATAAAGATATTACATCTCCACTTGTAATTGTAGGTGTCCTTAAAGGCTCGCTCTACTTCCTCTCCGACCTTTCGCGGAAAATAGAAGTTCCATCCATCATCGACTTCATCGCAGTCACAAGCTACGGCAGGGGTGGAGACAAGCGCGGGGAAGTAAGATTTCTGATGGATACAAGAGAAAGCATCACAGCGCGTCATGTGCTTATCGTAGAAGATATCCTCGACAGCGGCCACACCCTCGAGTATCTTGAGACAAACTTCAATGCGCGTCATCCGCTGTCACTGAAGAAAGCAGCATTCCTCAACAAAAAAGAGAGGCACAAGAGAGAGGTTAAAATCGATTACACAGGATTCGACATCCCGGACGTGTGGGTTGTCGGCTATGGTTTGGACTATAAGGAAGAGTACAGATCCCTTCCTTATATCGCTGAGATGATTCCACGTGAATAAGGAAGAGAAAAATGTCAGTTAATTGTGTTGTAGGTCTCCAATGGGGAGACGAGGGTAAAGGCCGTATAGTCGACTATCTGGCCCAAGATGCAGATTTAGTAATACGTTACCAGGGAGGCGACAATGCCGGACATACTGTTGTAAACAACTATGGAAAGTTCGGCCTTCATATCCTGCCGTCGGGTATATTCAATGAAGATACTACTAATATTGTAGGAGCAGGATGTGTCGTCAACTTTGACAGAATGCATGACGAGATAAGCGACATAGAGAAGAAAATCGGGCGCAGGGTCGAGAATCTATTCATAGATGTCAGAGCTCACATAATTCTTCCATACCACATGGCACTTGACGGCGCCGAAGAGGGAAAGAGGGACGAGAAAGACAAAATCGGGACAACAAAGCGCGGAATCGGACCATGCTATCAGGATAAGGCGGCACGCAGCGGAATAAGAGCGGGAGATCTCCTTAATTGGGAATTCCTGACAAAAAGACTTGAAGCAAACCTTGTGAAGAAAAACAGGGAACTCGAGTACTACGGTCTCAAAACATATACACTCGAGGAGCTACTCGATAAATGTGCAAAATGGAGAGAGGAATTCGGCTCCCACATCATCGACACAACAACAATAACAAGGGAAGCTGTCGAGCACTTCAGAAAGATTCTCCTCGAGGGCCAACTTGGAATCATGAGGGACAACGACTGGGGAATCTACCCCTACTCAACGTCCTCCAACCCCACTGCAGCAGGTGGCTGTAACGGCGCAGGTATTCCCCCCAGAGCAATATCAAAGGTATACGGAGTTGCAAAGGCTTACTCGACAAGTGTTGGCGGCGGTCCGTACATGACGGAGCTCTTTGATGAGGATGGAGAAAAGCTGAGAGATATCGGCGGCGAATACGGCGTCACAACAGGGCGTCCCCGCAGATGCGGCTGGTTTGATGCTGTTGCCGCAGATTATGCTGTTTTCATGAATGGTGTGACAGATGTAGCACTCACAAAGATTGACGTACTCGACACATTCAAGACAATAAAGGTCTGCACAGGCTACATGATTGGGGGCGAATATTGCTCATACCTACCCGACACTGCTCTCCAGGAAAAGGCACAACCTATATATGAGGAATTTGAGGGATGGCTTGAGGACACAACAAAGTGCCGTACATGGGAAAGCCTACCCCAAAAGTGCAGGGATTATATTCTCAAACTCGAGAGCCTCATCGGAGCGCCCATTACACTTATATCTGTCGGTCCGGAGAGAGACCAGCTGATTATCAGGAAAAAGTAACAATGGAATATAATCACTCGACATATATCTCCCCCTTTACATGGCGCTACGGCTCTGATGAGATGAAAAGAATCTTCAGCGAGGAGAACAAAAGGCTTCTCCTGCGTCGTGTCTGGATAGCACTTGCTAGGGCTGAGATGAAGTACGGCCTTGTAACAAAGGAGCAGCTTGAGGAGCTTATCGAGCACGAAAGAGATATAAATATCGACAGAGCAGGCGAAATCGAGAGCACAATCCACCATGACCTCATGGCCGAGATAAAAACATATGCCGAAGAGTGTCCTAAGGCCGGAGCTGTAATACACCTCGGCTCGACAAGTATGGACGCACTCGACAACGCCGACGCATTGAGATTCAAGGATGCACTCCTTCTTATCAGAGAGCGCCTCGATGATGTCATAAAAGCACTTAAGGAAAAAACTGAAGAGCACAAAGCTACAGTCACGATGGCTTTCACCCACATCCAGCCTGCAGAGGTCACAACAATAGGCTACAGACTAGCTCAGACACTCGAGGATTTACTCGACGACAGAGAAGAGCTCGAAATGGTTATTAGAAACATCAAGGGCAAAGGCATGAAGGGTGCTGTCGGAACAGCAGCATCCTACTACACTCTCACCGACGGAGATTCAATTGCGCTGGAAAAAGCAGTGATGGATGACCTCGGGCTCAAGGCATTTGATGCGACAACTCAGATTTACTCGAGAAAACAGGACTTGAGAATAATATCGGTGCTGTCGGCAATTGCATGCACCCTCAATAAGTTCAGCCAGGATTTCAGAGTCCTGCAATCCCCTGTCATCGGAGAATGGAGTGAGCCGTTTTCATCCATGCAGGTCGGCTCCTCTGCTATGCCTTTCAAGCGTAATCCGATTAACAGCGAAAAGATATGCTCTCTCGCACGCATAGTCGAAAGTGCATATTCCACAGCATGGATTAACGCTTCCAGTACCTTTCTCGAAAGATCGCTCGATGACTCGGCATCAAGGAGAATCTTCATCCCCGAGAGTTTTCTCTCCCTCGATGAGATGCTCCTTACAGAGAAGAAGGTGATAGATGGCATGAGCGTCCACACCTCTGCCACAAAGAGACTTATCGACTCCTACTCCATCTTCGCCTCAACGGAGAGACTTTTGATGGAACTGGGAAAGAGAGGCGCAGACAGACAGAAGATGCATGAGGAGATAAGAAAGGAAAGCCTCAAGGCTTGGCAGATTGTTCAGGATGGCGGAAAAAATCCACTGAAAGAAGAACTTGAGAATAACAGCGAGATAGCAAAATATCTTACTAAAGAAGAAATATCGTCCTTCCTCAACGCTGAGAACTACATCGGCGATGCAATAAAAAGAACGGAAATTGTTCTAGAGAGAGCAGAGAATGTTCTCAACATCATGTAGAAGATTATCTTTATCAAGAGTGAACTTCCCTCTGAATAAAGGCTCTCTTCCACCTCCCTGGAGTTTAAATTTCTCCTTGAGGGTGTCAAAGAGAGCCTTTTCTCCGACAAACATGAATGTATCTCCCGGGCCGATGATAAAGAAAGGTTTTTCTTTATTCTTTGTTGCTCTATCTACCAAATTCTCCAGCGAATATGTTGTCTCCCAGACGTGACTTCCATGCGCCACCTGCTCTTCGTACTCTCCCCTGGCCGCTCTTTCTGCCGCCTCTTTTACTTCTTTCTTAAGCACTGCATTATTCTTTATAAGAGTTTTGAGTTCAGACACAAATGAAATGCTGTCAGCACTCATGAGAACTTCAGCCTCTTTGAGAATCTTCGCGTTTTCGCGCCTTAACTCCTTTGCCTTTTTCCCGCACCTCCAATGCGTCCTTACCTCTCCTCTTATATTTTCGAGCCCAGTGTATACGATTTCCCCGATTTCCCCGAGAGAGGCAATATGTACTCCGCCACACGGAACTTTATCCTGATTCTCGATGAATACCACCCTGACCTTATCTGATGAGATCTTGATTGTCCGTCTAAGCCCTAAGCTCTCGGCCTTATCTCTATCCATTTCCTCCATCCAGACTCTTCTATTTTCGCCGACAAGTTCCATAGCCCTGTCCTCAACAGAAAAAAGAACGCTCTCATCTATCGAGGAAGAGTCCGTTTCGATTGTAATCTCTTCTTTTCCGTGGTGGACTGCAACTGTTTTAATACCATAAAGGGAGTAGAGAACAGAGGAGAGAAGATGCTGGGAAGTGTGCTCAACCATTGAAAAATATCTCTCGTCCCAATCGAGTACAAGTTCTGCCTTTTCTCCAACCTGCGGTAACGGGCCGTCGGTAACATGAAGGGGGTTATCGTCATCTCCTTCGACTGTAGTTACAATTCTGTATTTACCAAACCAACCAGAGTCTCCGCGCTGGCCGCCACACTCGGGGTAGAATATTGTCTTATCGAGTGTGAAACCGTTATCAAAAACAGATGTGACAACAGCCTCTGTTTTCTTTAAATATGGTTCAGTGTAATAGAGCTTATTTGTTTTCATCGTCTTTCCCCTTTCCCTGATGTGCCACAGGGAGACTGAGGTGCAGTTTGTAACCCAAAACCCTCATGAGAATAGTAAAAAATGCAGTTACCCATATATTAACCGATCCGCTGACGCCAAGGTAGGCAAGTAAAAGATATAACAGCGCTCCGAGAATACTTGCCGAGGCATAGAAATCTGATGTAAAGACCATCGGCACTTCGCGGGCGAAGAGGTCTCTGAGTACTCCTCCTCCGACAGCCGAAAGCACACCCGAGAAGATAATGCCGACAGGGATGATACCCATCTGGGCAGCCTTCTCAGCGCCCAGGGCTGTAAAGAACCCGAGTCCTATTGCATCCAAAAACATTATGTGGTCGGGAAAGGATTCGAGAGAAATATTCTCTCCGATTAAGAACATCAAAAGTCCCGCAACAAAGGCAACTGCTATATATACCGAATTCTGATATACAGCAACTGGGACGGCCCCGATGAGAACATCTCTTATCATACCACCGGCGCATCCGACTGTAATTGCAAAGACGATGACGCCGAGAAAATCCATATTCTTCTTTATAGCTTTCGCCGCTCCTGAGAGAGCGAATACAAATGTGCCGAAAACATCAAATAAAAGTAAAACACCACTGTTCATCGCCATAAAGATAAACTAAAAAGAGAAAACAGTCACCTCAGGATTTCTCTACTTCCCCCTCTTCCGCTGCCGTTACACCGAGGTACAGCCAATGGTGGACAGTGTTGGGGTGTTTACCGGTTATTTCCTGAAGCTTTTGTATATAATGCTGAAGGGGGATACCGATAATCAGATTACCATTACCCGGCTCATACATATCGCTGTAGTCATCATATAAGTCATTCTCGAGATTATCACATACTTCGAGAAAACTTTCTTCGCTGGCAGAGCCCAGATAATAGCCGTTGACTACCTTCAGCCGGTAGTATTGATCACGAGAGAAGAAGTAGTGATAACTTCCCCCGCATCTCTCATAAAAAACCTTCTCATTGAATGACTCATCAAGGTAATGGGTAAATGCATCAAAAACTTCTTTGTAGTCGATTTCCATCTTTTCTTACTCCTTTTCTTCTGATTACACCAACATGTTAAAAAAGAGGTAGAAGAAGATGTTAGCCTCATAGGCTATTTTTACGGGATTGGCTCGAGAGATAACGAGTCGAGGGTTTCATTAATCAAAAAGAGGTCGTCGAGTAGACAGTCTCGACACTCCTTTCAAATAAATTTCTTTATAGTGAAAGGCTTGCCTACTGCCCCTCACAGAACCGTACGTGCGGTTTTCCCGCATACGGCTCTTCAAACATCCATTCAGTTCCAGCCCCAGATATTTACCGTCAGATGTGGCTCGACTATGTAGTAGTTCCATACTCTCAGGAACTTGTCATACTTGAACCGCCCCTTCTGGTCTCTCCTGTTCAGCATTCTGTACGTGGCATACTTGAGGTACTTCCAGTCAACTATTATTTTAAAGAATTTCGATAAATCTGATTTTTCTTCTTTATATATATAAAAGGCTTGACTGGCTTTCTATTGGCGCTGTATGCTTATATATATAAATGGCATGGCTAGGATTACTGCATGAACAGAGATGATAAAAGACGGCTTAAGAGCGTTGTAAAAGCCTATGATGTTAGCTTAAGGCAGGCTCAATCAAGATTTGTAAAAGAGATAACAGCTATGAAGGAAAAAGAGTCCGACAAGCTGGAGAATCTCCCTTCGTCTTTTGAGTCTTCAGCACTTGCAGAACAACTTGAAGAATCTGAAGGCATGTTAGATTCCCTCCTCACTAAGGCAGAGGAGATAACGGATGCACTGGGCGAGATACTTGATGCAGCAGAGTTAAGTTCGACCTACAACCCAACCACATCGGAAACAACTATAGCACTTGGCAGGAAGGATGCTCGATTCTTGGCCCTGTTTCCATCGAGTCTGCTTAAGAGACTTAAGCAAGAGTCTACCAGAACCGGCCTCAGCATGAACGAGATTGTATGCCAAGCCGTCATAGAAGCTCTTTTCGGGTAGATGGGTCAGGTTGTCACGGAAGATTTGCCTGTACTTGAAGGATTTTCCTGAGACATTTGAGGCACAGGCGGCTGTAACTTGAATGTTTCTCCTCTGGTGAGCAACGTGAATATGATTTTAATCATCTTGTTTGATGTGGCAATTATGGCTTTCCGATGAGAAAATCCTTCCCCTCGCTTCTTCGTATAATAGTCACCCAACACAGGATTCCATGCAACACACTTGGTTGCCATGATATAACATACACGTCTCAGGTTTGCATTTCCGTGTTTCGTGATATGCCCTGACGAATGCTGCTGTCCGGACTCGTAGATGCCGGGATCGGTGCCAATGAATGCAATGAGCTTCTGGTATGTGCTGAAATTCTTTATATTTCCAACCTCTGCCATGAATTGACAGGCTGTCTTATTGCCAATTCCCGGAATAGATGTAAGAATCTCAATCTCCTTGGAGTGTACTTCCATCTCATGAGCATAGAGAGTTTCTGTAATCTTGCTTTCTCTTTTGTTCAGGTAGATAACCTTTTCAGCAGAATCCTTGACCATGTCGCTTCTGTAGCTTACCCCTATACTGTTTGTAGAAAGCGCTCTAAGGCTGTCAATAGTGACAGAGGTAGTCTTACCCTTGCCTTCATGGCAGAGAGCTGCTGTAAGCTCTTCATCTGTCGCTGCGAGGACTTCTTCTGCCGAACCATATGTAGACAGGAAGCGAAGCATGGAATCTGTAAAGACATCTTCCTGGAGAATTTCCGGCCAGGCGACAGCAAGGTCGGCCTTAAGCTGGGTCTTGGCTCTGGCAATGTCTTCTACAATCTGCTGCCTGCGTCTTGCGATAGCTTTCACTTCATCATCCATACGGCTTTTCTGTTCCTTGAGAGAATCGTAATGTTGACGGCCATATTTTGCAATGGAAAGCGCATCAGCACTGTCTGTCTTCGTCTTTCTGAGACTGTCTGCCATAACCTGCTTCTTGATGAGAAGAGGATTGACACAGTACGCATCAAAGCCCTTCTTGTTAAGAAAGCTTAAAAGTGGAATGTGATACAGTCCCGTGGATTCCATGACAAACATGGTCTTAGTGGAAATGTTTGGATTAGCAATAAACTCCTGAAAACCTTCATAAGTCATCTTGCACGATCCTTTGGAAAGATTCTCGTTTCCTTCTGTGATGATTCGATAATCGAACTTGCTCTTTGCGATGTCTACTCCAACAATAACTGACATAGCACAACCTCCTGGGTTAATAAAAGATGGTTCCCTTAATTCAATCTCCCGTGTTGAGGGAAGCTTAACGCTTAATCAACCTATAGGAATTAGAGGGAACTGGGACAGACTGGAAGAGAAGCTTTAAGCTTAGATTTTCGGCCGTCCTCAGTCCCATCATTATAATACTTATGTCTATATATTAGGGTTTTAATTACTAGGAGAATTTTTGATAATTTATGTTGACAT
Organism: Muribaculaceae bacterium; assembly: GCA_963623755.1. GTDB lineage: Bacteria > Spirochaetota > Spirochaetia > Sphaerochaetales > Sphaerochaetaceae > Ornithospirochaeta. The sequence goes on from CAVFNE010000007.1 coordinate 30,295, forward strand.
TATATAGTGTATAATTTATACTATTGACTATATGGAGAGGTAATAAGGTATGGCTATTCCAGAAGAGATAAGAAAGGTCGCAAGGCCTAAGAATACAATTGTCAGAGAGAATAAGAACGGCGGTAGATTACGCTATATGGTAA
>CAVFNE010000008.1:0-4483 GCA_963623755.1 Muribaculaceae bacterium
AAAGACAAATGAGATTCCACATGCCAGGGAGGCGATAAAGTCTTTATTGGACTGCACCAACATTACATTCACATTCGATTCTCTTCACACCAACATAGAAACAGCGAATCTGATAGTCTCTCTTGGGGGAAACTATGTAGGAGGACTCAAGGGTAACCAGAAGAAGCTGAATAAATTTGCAAAGAAAAAGTTCACAGATGAGTACATAGAGAAGTGTAAAGCAGACAAGGCGCTACATATAGAGACCAGCGAGATAAGCCATAACCAGCTGGAGGTGAGAGAGTTCTATCTTTACCGTCTTTCCTCTGTGGACAAGAAGAGTCAATTCCTTGAATGGAATGGAGTTGAGACTATTACATGTGTTAAGAAGACCACCTGCCATAATGTTACAGGAAAAAAGACTGAAGAGATAAGGTATTACATCTCCACCACTAAGGATATTGAACTTATTGCGACTACAATACGTTCTCATTGGGCGATTGAAAACAACCTGCACTGGGAATTGGATACAGTAATGCGTGAAGATGAGTGTGCTTTCACAAATAGAACTGCCGCTCTCAACTGGAGCATCCTCAGTAAGGTGTGTCTCTCATTTCTCAGAAGATACCAGCAGCTTCTGGGGAAGAAAGCTCCATCCAAGAAAGGATTAAGAAAGAGAATCGGCTGGAGTTTTGATTCCATGCTCAGTGAAATTTTCCTTCTGATGGATCCGGACGAGCTTAAAGAAGCTTTGACGCTTATTCCTAAAGAGCAAAAATAGAGAAACGCTTCTACTGTTAATAATGTGCTTACCTCCCTTTCTTTCTGGGAGGTAAAGACAATGTCTTTACTTCATGGCTATCTCAATCTTTGTGTTCATAACAACCATTGAAAAGTGAATATTTACACTCAAACAGGAAAATTTTGAAAAAATCATAACTTTGACGGCCTGTCAAGGGTTATTTGGTACGTTTGTCCTAAGCATGAGCTGTATCCTTATTCATTATCAGTGTATACATCGTTGAGAATATAGAGCTCTTCTGTTAATATCTGAGAGGGTAGAAAAATGAAGAAAGATCCACTTTTGTTTGTTCTTGTTATAGCTGTCGGTGTTTTCTCATACTTTGCTGCATTTAAGGGTATGGTACTTATCTGGATGATTCCACTTCTTGTCGCATTGACAGCGTTGTGGTATGTAGCCACTAATATTGTGACCAGAAAAATGGTTGAGAAGAGAAGAAAAGGGGAGAAATTCTTCTTCCAGAGAGGTGGATTGATAAATAAGGATGAGACAGAAATCATTAACGGGGCTCTGGTTGCAACTGAGAGTGAGATTATATTCTATAAGAGAAAAGGGTACCTTGGCGGGATTGTACCTATCTGGTCTGCTTTTACATCCACAATTGAGTCATATTCCATGGAGAAGGTTGACGATAAGCATAATGGAATTATATTCACTTTTGCCGGTGATGATGATAAAATTAAAGTCGCTTCTTCTCAAATAAAAAACAGGGAAGATGAGTTCAGAAGCTCAATCGGCTGGTAAAAAAACTCAAAAGTGTCACTTTTCTAGCCATTTTTTGATGTTGTAATTTGAGAAAATATAGTCATGAAGAAGTTCGTGGCTATTTTTTTATTTATTTTTGCGACATATTCACTTACCGCATTTAACCTACGTTTAGGAGCAGATTTACGCTCCTTTGATTCAATTTTTCGCGACGGTGTGAGAGTTGACGGGGAAATCGGCACTAAGATTAAAAATGTTAGAATTATAGTCCCAGTCCGGTATGGAAAAAGTAAGTCCTATGATTTGTCTCTTATTGAGACGGGCCTTCTTGTGGATGTACGACCGTGGCCTGAGCTTGGACTCTTTGCCGAGGCGTCACTTTTCAAGGTTGGTTTTATGTGGGGCATTTATGCACCCTCGGATAGGGTTTTCTTCTCCTCTGAGGGTTCAATCGGATGGGAATTTACATTCGGTGCGGTCTATATAAGGCCGAAATATACCGTACGCACTGTTTTCAGCAGTGAAGAAACCAAAGAGGAGAGAGTAAAGGTAATATCACAATTCGGGGAGTCCCGGATCAGTGTTTGTATAGGAGTTTTATTCGGAGGTAAAAATGAGAAAGAAAATTCTATGCACTAAGGTAATCGGATGGGTTTTGATACTTTCAATGCTCATTTCTTCATGTTCACCTTCTCTTGTTTCCGATAAGAGCGTCAAAAAGAGTGTTCTTATGAGTGAAAGTGCAAGGTTGATTAATGAGTACTATGAGGAGGTAAGGAGTATACTCATTGAGGAGGGGGAATACACAAGTGGGGAGATTGCATCCTACGGCAATCTTACAGGAGAGGAGATAACACGTAAGGTAAGCGAGTATGATGACGGGGAGAAATATCTCAATTTCCTTTATGTTTCGAGTTATGCACAGGATACCGACACAGTTATTGACGCCGCCGGGGAGTTTCTCGATGAGAGTCAAATGGAAGATCTTCAAAAGAGGGCAGATGAGATAGAAGCTCATTTTGAAGAGGTGGGGGAGAGAATTGCACGCGCCCTTAATCCAGCCGAGAAGGAGCAGTTTTATGAGGACATGAGAACACTTACCGTCAAGTCTGTTGTACTTCTTGTTGCGGCAATCATCTATGCAATCATTCCTAATGTGATGTTCTGGGGGAAGGTCTCCGCTGCGACGGCAGTATCTGTTGCGGCTGGTATTCTGGCTTCCACAATTATTACGGTTATTGAATGGTCGGATGAAGACCTGCAGCATGATGAGAGTGCATTCCAGGATTGGCTTGACAGTGTTTCAAAAGAGCCTGTTGCCGCATGGGCTATTGCACAGGGGGTGATAACAACTCAGACTGCAGCCGGAACGAGTCCTGTTGTTGCAGCTTTGATTCTCGCTGTTTTTGCTATCTATCAGATAACGGACTCAACAAAGAAAGTTCTTAAAAATTATAACTGGAAAACTTGATTCTTTTATTCTCACTTATGCCGCTTATTGGATATAATTACAATAATTGACGTTATGCTTTCCATTAAGCGGCGTATGTGTGAGGAAGGAATGCTTGATTTTAATGAATCACTGAAAAATCGTTTTATAAAATACACAACATTCGATACCATGTCCGATTCAGAAAAGGCGGAAACAGTACGACCGTCCACGCCCGGGCAGGAGGTTCTTTTACTTGAACTAAAAAAAGAACTTGAAGAAATGGGTATAGAGACGTATTACGGCGAAGAGTCTGTTCTTATGGGAAAACTCAAAGGAAACAGCTCTGATAATACCATCGGCTTTATGGCCCATGTGGATACCGCAGACGATACCATGGGTAACGGTGTCAAGGCGAAGGTCTGGAGTAACTACAACGGCGAAAAGATTGTACTTGATGGCAATACGGTAATCGACCCGGAGACAGATAGGGATCTCCTTCTATATAAGGGGTGTGACATAATAACAAGTGATGGTACGACACTTCTCGGCTCTGATGATAAGGCTGGTGTGGCAATAATAATGGAAATGTTGAAGTACCTTGTAGCGCACCCAGAGGTCAAGAGGCCGGGTATTGAAGTGTACTTTACTCCCGATGAGGAGACAGGCTGTGGGATGGATAAATTCCCCTACTCGAGGGTTAAGAGCTCCTGCTGCTACACTGTAGACGGAGCAAGAGAAGGGGAAGTTGAGACGGAGTGCTTCAATGCGGCAACCGTTACAATTAACATAAAGGGTGTGTCGATTCACCTCGGGGACGCAAGGGGCAGACTTGTCAATGCTGTGACTGTCGGAGCGAAAATAATTGATGCCTTGCCGCAGAGTGAGAGCCCTGAGGCAACCGACGGCAGGTACGGTTATTACTGCCCTCTTGTATTCAACGGATCCGGAAGTGAGGCAAAGCTTGAGGTATTTATCCGTGATTTCGATACCGATAACTTCGAAAAGAGAATCAAGAATGTTGAGAATATAGCTCTTGCTATCGGCAATCTCTACTCAGCTGAAGTTAAGGTTCACTCAAAGGTCAGCTACCGCAATATGAAGCTGGTTAATAAGAGTAATCCTTCCGCACTCGAGGCAGTATATAAAGCTGCAGAGAAGCTGTCGATTGATATTGAGGATGAGATTATACGTGGCGGCACAGATGGAGCAAGGCTGGCGGAAACAGGTGTTGCAGCGCCGAATCTCTTTACCGGAGGCCATAATCTACACTCCAACAGTGAGTGGATATGTCCCGATGCAATGACCAGGAGTACCAACCTCTGCCTGGGAATAGTTGAATATTGGAGCGAGAGATAGGTGAAAAGGATAATCTCTCTTCTTCTCATCTGTTTTATATTGTTTCCTCTCTTCTCCTCGGTGACGATAGCGGGAGGGGTATCGACCGCTTTGGAAGAGGAGCTTGTTTCATATGTGGAGAAGGCTGTCGGGAACAGGAGAGAGCCTTCTGTTGTCATATCGGATGTAAGAGAAGACGAAGATGGACTTTCATTCACTATCTCCTACAA